>CAWZZK010000036.1:0-3682 GCA_963966455.1 Kaistia sp.
GGCTGGCCGGCTTCGCCCTTGCCATGATTCCGTTGGCAGCGCTGCTTCTCGGCCTTCTGAGTGCGCGGCGCTGTTTCGCCTCATTCGCGGCCGGCCGTATCTTCTCGGTGGACGCCGCGCGCGGGCTGCGCGGGTTTGCGCTTTGGGTCGGCGCATCGGCGCTGCTCAAGCCGATCGCCGGCGCGGCGCTCAGCCTCCTGCTCGGTGCGGCCTCACCGGGCGAGACGCGCAGCCTCGTGCTCAGCATCGGCTCGGACACGCTGCTCACACTGCTCTTTGCGGCGATGGTCGCCCTGGTCGCATCGGTGTTGGTCAAGGCGGCCGAGATCGCCGCCGAGAACGAGCAGTTCGTCTAGGGGAGGCCGGGCATGCCCATTCAGGTCCGGCTCGCCGTCATGCTCGCCGAGCGCAATGTCACGTCGAAGGAGCTCGCCGAACATGTCGGCATCACGGAGGCCAACCTCTCGCTGCTCAAGAACGGCCATGTGAAAGGCGTGCGCTTCGAGACGCTCGAACGCATCTGCGATTTCCTCGACTGCCAGCCGGGCGACCTGCTCCGCTACGAGCCGGGCGAGAGATGAGTCTCTCTAGTCATAGGCCTCGGGCAGCTGGTCGCGGCGGACGAGGTTGGAGAAGCGCGTCAGCTCGGCCTCGAATTGCAGCTGCACCGTGCCGGTCGGGCCGTGGCGCTGCTTGCCGACGATCACTTCGGCGATGCCGGCCACTTGCTCCATCTCGGCCTGCCACTTGAAGAACTCCTCGGTGCCTTCCTTCGGCATCTTGCCCTTCAGGTAGTACTCGTCGCGATAGACGAACATCACCACGTCGGCGTCCTGCTCGATCGAGCCCGATTCGCGAAGGTCCGAGAGCTGCGGCCGCTTGTCGTCGCGCGTCTCGACCTGGCGCGAGAGCTGCGACAACGCCAGCACCGGGACGCTCAATTCCTTTGCCAGTGCCTTGAGGCCGGTGGTGATCTCGGTGATCTCCTGCACGCGGTTCTCCGAGCCGCGCTTCGAGGATCCCTGCAGGAGCTGCAGGTAGTCGATGATGAGGAGGTCGAGGCCGCGCTGGCGCTTCAGCCGCCGCGCCCGCGCCGCGAGCTGCGCGATCGAAAGGCCGCCGGTCTGGTCGATATAGAACGGGATGCGCGCCATCTCGCGCGAGGCGGCGACGATGCGCGCGAACTGATGCTCGTCGATCGCGCCACGGCGGATGCGCGAGGAGGAGACGCCGGAATGCTCGGCGACCATACGCGTCGCCAGCTGTTCGGCCGACATTTCCAGCGAGAAGAAGCCGACGATGCCGCCGTCCACAGTCTTGGTCGAGCCGTCGGGCTGCACCTCGCCGCGATAGGCCCTGGCGATGTTGAAGCCGATATTGGTGGCGAGCGAGGATTTGCCCATCGCCGGGCGGCCGGCGAGGATGATGAGGTCCGAGGGCTGCAGCCCGCCCATCTGGCGGTCGAGATCGTCGAGGCCGGTGGCGAGGCCGGAGAGGTGGCCGTCGCGCTGATAGGCGGCGCTCGCCATATCGATGGCGGTCTTCAGCGATTCCTCGAAGGAATGGAAGCCGCCGTCATAGCGGCCCGTCTCGGCCAGGGCGAACAGCCGCCGTTCGGCATCCTCGATCTGCGCCTTGGGCGGCATGTCGATCGGTGCGTCGAAGGCGATGTTGACGACGTCCTCTCCGATGCCGATCAGCGCGCGGCGCAGCGCGAGATCATAGATCGCGCGGCCATAGTCCTCGGCATTGATGATCGTCGTCGCCTCGGCGGCGAGCCGGGCCAGATACTGCGCGAGATTCATGTCGCCGATCGCGAGATCGGCCGGCAGGAAGGTCTTGAGCGTGACCGGCGTGGCGACCTTGTTGGCGCGGATCAGGCTGCCGGCGACCTCGAAGATCTGCCGGTGGATCGGCTCGAAGAGATGCACCGGCTCGAGAAAGTCCGAGACGCGGTAGAAGGCCTCGTTGTTGACGAGGATCGCGCCGAGCAGCGCCTGCTCGGCCTCGATATTGTGCGGCGGCTGGCGGTAGAATTCGGTCGCCTGCTGCTGGAGCGCCCGTGCCGGACTGTTCATTGCCTCGCCCTCGCTTTTCCCCAGGCGATTCATAGGCGGGATCGACGGCGGGCGCCCGCAAGATGAGTCATTCCCGCGGACCGCGCCCCGATTCCCTCGCAATTAACAGTAGGCCGATAAAGGCGCGGCATCCGCTTGTCCGTGGCCGAATCGCGACAGACCGGCCCCTTGATGGCCGGCCCGAGGCGACTATTCGCCGGCTATCTTCAGCGAGGGGCGCTGACCGGCATTATCGCGGCGGCGAAGCGCCTCCTCGGCCTGCCAGATATAGTCGCGCGTCATCGGCAGCGCATGCTGGTCGCGCACGATCTGAATCTGGAAATTCATCATGTCCTGATAGCGGAACGCGGTCTCCGAGGCGGCGAGATAGAATTCCCACATCAGGCAGAAGCGCTCGTCATAGAGCTTCAGCGCCTCGTCGCGCCGTGCCATGAAGCGCAGCCGCCACTCCCGCAGCGTCTCGGCATAGTGAAGGCGCAGGATCTCAATATCGGTGACCTTGAGGCCGGCCCTCTCGATCTCCGGCAAGACTTCCGAGAGGGCGGGGATATAGCCGCCCGGGAAGATGTATTTGTGAATCCAGGAATTGGTCTCGCCCGGCATGTCGAAGCGGCCGATCGAGTGCAGTACCATGACGCCGTCATCGGCGAGCAGGTTGCGCACCTGCTCGAAGAATTCGCGATAATGGCCGACGCCGACATGCTCGAACATGCCGACCGAGACGATGCGGTCGAAGCGCGTCGCGAGATGGCGATAGTCCTTGAGCAGGAAGCGTGTCCGGTCGGAAAGCCCTTTCTCCGCGGCGCGCGCGTTGGAGACCTTATGCTGCTCTTCCGACAGCGTCACGCCGGTAACGTCGATATCGGCATGGTCGGCCAGATAAAGGCCGAGACCGCCCCAGCCGGAGCCGATATCGAGCACCTTCTGGCCCGGGGCGAGCGCGAGCTTGGCCGCAAGATGCCGCTTCTTGGCGATCTGCGCCTCGTCGAGCGAGGCGTCGGCCGTCTCGAAATAGGCGCAGGAATATTGCTGGTCGGGATCGAGGAACAGCGAATAGAGCCGCCCGTCGAGGTCGTAGTGGTGGGCGACATTGCGCCGCGCGCGGAAGGGCGTGTTCCACTGGCGGAAGCGGCGCGTCGCGACGCGGGCCTGGTAGATGGCCTGCGCGACGAAGGATCGCCCGCCCGAGCCGATATTCTGCAGCACGACCGCGAGGAAGTCGTAGATCGTGCCCTGCTCGACGACGAAGTCGCCGTCCATGAAGGCCTCGCCGAGCTTGAGCTCGGGATTGACGAAGATCGCGAGTTCGGCGGCTGACGACTTGATCCGCACCCGGACCGGCTCGCCGGTGCCGTCGCCGAAGCGATGCAGGCGGCCCCTGGCGTCGATGAGTTCCAGCGAGCCCTTTTTCAGCACGCGGTCGATGTAGTTGGCGAGCAACCGGTTCATGGCGGGGATCCGTTGCCTAGGCGGCCCCGTTCGCCGGGGTCGGTTTTGACTTGGGGAGTCGGCGTAGTTGCTTCCCCTGTCGAATGTTAGCCCCGATTTTGCCACGAGTACAAGCTGCTAGGCGAAGCAGCCGGCGAAGGACGTGACAATGCGAA
>CAWZZK010000037.1:0-18633 GCA_963966455.1 Kaistia sp.
GGCCGGTGAGATGGGCAGCTTCGGCGCCGCGACTCTCGACGCGATCCGTGACGAACCTCGGCTGCAGGATCCGCTGGCGCTCGGCGGCGTGCTGCAGGCGCTCGTCTTCGCGCCCGGCGCCTGCGACGCCATTCTCGACGCCGCGCGGCAATCGCAAGTGGCCGGGCTCGGCGCCGAGGGCTGCGACGAGGCGACCAAGGCGGCGCTGATCGGCTTCGCCCATGTCGCAGGCCCCTCCGGCGTCGCGGCCTCCGAAAGGAAGGCCGGCGCCGCCGAACTCACGGCGATCGCCGGCAGGCCGTAGCCCTCAGGGGGACGGATCGGCCGCCCGCGCCTCGAGGCTCGTCCGCCGGCTTCCCGCCGGCAGCAGCGCCGGGGCGAGCACCGGCATACGGCGGCCGGTGCGCCGCGCCGGCACGCCCTGATAGACGAGCTTCACCGCCTCGACGATCAGCACGCCGGGAAAGGCCGGCCAGAGCAGCCGTCCAAGCCGGTCCCAGCCGCGGCCGGAGCCGAGGAACAGCCGGCGCGAGGAGGGCGGCGCGAACAGCGCCCCCGACCAGGCGACCTCGCTGAACTGCGTCTCGCGGAGCAGGCTGGCGATCTGCCCGCGCGAGAAGGGCCGGCCATAGCCGAAGGGCGTGCGCTCGACCCGCGCCCAGATCCCGCGCCGGTTGGGCACCGCGATGATAAGCCGGCCGCCCGGCGCCAGCACGCGCCAGAGCTCGCGCAGGAGATCGCGGACATTGGCCGTCGTCTCGAGGCAGTGGATGGCGAGGATGCGATCCATGGAGGCGTCGGTGAGCGGCAGCATGTCCTCATGCACCAGCGCCGCGACATTGCCGCCATCGGCCGACCAGTTGATGACGCCCTGCGCGGCCGGCATGAAGGCGAGCACCCGCTCCGCCCCGCGCGCGCAATGGCCGAGATAGGGCGTCGCATAGCCGATGCCGAGCACGCGGTCGCCGCTCGCATTCGGCCACAGCGCCTCGATGCGCGCCGCGATCAGGCCGCGCGCCACCATGCCGAGCCGCTCGCCATAGAAGCTGCGCAGGTCGATGATGTCGGGCGAGATCGTCTGGCCTTCTTCCACGCGGCACTCCCTCGGCAAGCCGTCCCGAATCTAGGTCAACCGGCCGCCGCGCGCCACCTTCGGGCGACGCGGCCGATGCGCGCTTTGCAACACCCGCGCCAGTGGCTAGTTAGGGAAGGACCCAACAAGCGAATGGCGGAGCGTTTCATGGCCCTTTCGATCGTGCAGTTCCCTTGCCTCAGCGACAATTACGGCGTGCTGATCCATGACGAGGCCACGGGCCGCACCGCATCCATCGACGCCCCCGAGGCCGCGCCCGTCCTCGCCGCGCTGAGCGCGCAAGGCTGGAAGCTCTCCGACATCTTCACGACGCATCACCATCCCGACCATGTCGGCGGCAATCTGGAGCTGAAGGAAGCGACCGGCTGCACGATCACCGGCCCGCGCGACGAGGCGGACCGCATTCCCGGCATCGATATCCTGGTCGCGGACGGCGACAGCTTCGACTTCGCCGGCCACACGGTCCGCGTCATCGCGACGCCGGGACACACGCTCGGTCACATCATCTATCATCTGCCCGAAGACAAGGTCGCCTTTGTCGGCGACACGCTGTTCGCGCTCGGCTGCGGCCGCGTGCTCGAGGGGACGCTCGAGCAGATGTTCGAATCCGTCGAGAAGGTCGGCGATCTCCCCGAGGACACCGTCCTCTATTGCGGCCATGAATATACCGAGGCCAACTGGCGCTTCGCCATCACCCGCGACCCGGACAATGCCAGGCTGATCGCGCGCGGCGACGAGATCCGCCGCTTGCGCGCCGAGGGCCGCCCGACGCTCCCGACCACGGTCGCGATCGAGCTCGAGACCAATCCTTATCTCCGCACCCGCACGCCGCCGCTCGCCGTCTCGGCCGGCCTTCCCGCCGGCACGCCGGCCGAGATCTTCGCCGCCACGCGCCGCGCCAAGGACGTCTTCAAGGGATGACGTTCCCCGCGAACCTTTCGGCCGATGCCGTCATCGCGATGCTCAGCCTCGCGCCGCATCCCGAAGGCGGCCACTATCGCCAGACCTTCTCCGACAGCGTGCTCGCCGATGGGCGCCCGGCCTCGACGGCGATCTATTATCTCCTCGCGGCCGGCGAACGCTCGCACTGGCACAAGGTCGATGCCGTCGAGATCTGGCACCACCATGCAGGAGCCCCGCTCGCTTTGTCGCTCTCCGAGGACGGCCGCGCGAGCGAGACGCTGACGCTCGGGCCGGACCTTGCCGCCGGCGAGCGCCCGCAGGGCATCGTGCCGCGCGACTGGTGGCAGTCCGCCGTCTCGCTCGGCGCCTGGACGCTCGTCGGCTGCACCGTCGCGCCCGGCTTCCGCTTCGAAGGCTTCGAACTCGCCCCGCCCGGATGGTCGCCTTCGGGCTGAAGGAGGCACTTTTCCGCGCTTTCGGCTGGACTTTCACGGGCTGATCGGCTAAGTGCCCGCAGCCGTCCGGGGATATTCGAAGGGCGGCGACCCAACTGAAAACAGCGCACCGAAACGCTCGCGCGGCCGGAAAGGTCGCGCATCGGCAGGAGTTGAGACCATGGCAAACATCATCGACGAGCTCGATCGCGAGCAGATCGAGAAGATCACCGCGCTTCGCGCCGTTCCAGACTTCGCCCCCGGCGATACCGTGAAGGTCAATGTGAAGGTGGTTGAAGGCACGCGCAGCCGCGTCCAGGCTTATGAGGGTGTCGTGATCGCCCGCGCCGGCGGCGGCCTTTCCGAGAATTTCACCGTCCGCAAGATTTCCTATGGCGAAGGCGTCGAGCGCGTCTTCCCGGTCTATTCGCCGCTGATCGATTCGATCGAGGTGGTGCGCCGCGGCAAGGTCCGCCGCGCCAAGCTCTATTACCTGCGCGATCGTCGCGGCAAGTCGGCCCGCATCGTCGAGAAGACCGAGCCGCGCAAGGACAAGGCGAAGGTCTGACCCTTCTGCCGCCACACGGCCGGGCTATTTCGGGGCGGACCACAAGGTCCGCCCTTTTTCGTTTCGGGATCGTCGATCATGGACGCCTTCAAGCTCAGCAACCGGCAGAACTGGGACGAGCGCGCGGACATCCACGCCGCCGACCGCACAGGCTTCTATGCCGTCGACGCCTTCCTCGCCGGCGAGGACACGCTCTATCCGATCGAGCAGGCCGAGATCGGCGATGTCGCCGGCGCGCGGCTCGCCCATTTCCAGTGCCATATCGGCGTCGACACGCTCTGCCTCGCCCGCCGCGGCGCCGACGTGACCGGCATCGACTTCTCGTCGCGCGCCATCGCCCATGCCCGCGACCTCGCCGGGCGCGCGGGCCTTGCCGCCAGTTTCGTCGAGGGCGAGGTCTATGACGCGCCGGAGCTCACCGGCGGCGGCTTCGATATCGTCTACACGACCTGGGGCACCATCACCTGGCTCGACGATATCCGCGCCTGGGCGCGGGCGATCGCCGGAAGCTTGAAGATCGGCGGCCGCTTCTATTTCGCCGATACCCATCCCGCCGCCGCCGTGATGGAGGACCGCGACGGCATCCTCGTGCCCGCCTATGACTGGCGCTCGACCAAGGACACGCCGCAGCGCTTCGACGCGCCCTTCACCTATACCGGCGACGCCACGCCGCTCGCGACGGGGCACAATTTCGAATGGATGCGCGGGCTCTCCGACGTGATCGGCGCCCTGCTCGAAGCCGGCCTCAGGCTCGACTTCCTGCACGAGCACGAATTGCTGCCCTACAAGCATTTCTCGATCATGGTCCCGGCTGGCCGGCGCATGTTCGCGCTGCCGCCCGGACTGCCGCGCATGCCGCTGGCCGTCTCGCTGCAGGCGACGCGCACGCGCTGACCGAATGGGCCCCACACGGCGGAGGATTGTCGTCTTCCGCCGCCGCTGCTATCTAGAACAGTTATGAACGCCGCCCGACCCAGCATGGAGCATTGCCCGACGACCGCGGATTTCGCGTCGATGGACGATCATGCGCGTCTGCCCTGGCGGTTCTTCGCGCGTCTCCAGGCGACCGAGGACCGCGGCCGACTTTGACGGGGCGGGCGCGTGCCCGGCCGGCTCGAGCCCTTTCTCGCCCCTCTTTTGCGCCGCATCCCACTCCCTTCTGCCAGGAATGACGTCATGACCGCGTCCGAAAAGCCCCGCACTCTCTATGACAAGATCTGGGACGACCACGTCGTCGAGGAGACGCCGGACGGCACCGCGATCCTCTATATCGACCGCCACCTCGTTCACGAGGTGACCAGCCCGCAGGCCTTCGAGGGCCTGCGCATCGCCGGCCGCAAGGTTCACCAGCCGAAGAAGACGCTGGCCGTCGTCGATCACAACGTGCCGACGACCGACCGCTCGCACGGCATCGCCAATCCGGAATCGGCGCTGCAGGTGGCGACGCTCGCCGAGAACGCTGCCGATTTCGGCGTCGAATACTATTCCGAGCGCGACCAGCGCCAGGGCATCGTCCATATCGTCGGCCCCGAGCAGGGCTTCACCCTGCCCGGCATGACGATCGTCTGCGGCGACAGCCACACCTCGACCCATGGCGCCTTCGGCGCGCTCGCCCATGGCATCGGCACCTCCGAGGTCGAGCATGTGCTCGCCACGCAGACGCTGATCCAGAAAAAGGCGAAGAACATGCGCATCACCGTCGACGGGAAGGCTCCCGCCGGCGTGACCGCCAAGGACATCATCCTCGCCATCATCGGCGAGATCGGTACCGCCGGCGGCACCGGCCATGTCATGGAATATGCCGGCGAGGCCATCCGCGCCCTCTCGATGGAAGGCCGGATGACCGTCTGCAACATGTCGATCGAGGGCGGCGCGCGCGCCGGCCTGATCGCCCCGGACGAGACGACCTTCGCCTATATCAAGGGCCGGCCGAAGGCACCGACCGGCGCCACGCTGGACCAGGCGCTCGCCTACTGGCAGACGCTCGTTTCCGACGAGGGCGCGCATTTCGACAAGGAAATCCGGCTCGACGCGGCCAATCTGCCGCCGATCGTCACCTGGGGCTCCTCGCCGGAGGACGTCGTCGCCATCACCGGCGTGGTTCCCGATCCCGACGCGATCGCCGACGAGAACAAGCGCACCTCCAAGTGGCGTGCGCTCGACTATATGGGCCTGAAGCCGGGAACGCGGATGGTCGACATCCCGATCGAGCGCGTCTTCATCGGCTCCTGCACCAATGGCCGCATCGAGGACCTGCGCGCAGCCGCCTCCATGATCGGCGGCAAGAAGGTCCGCGAGGGCGTCAACGCGATGGTCGTGCCGGGTTCGGGCCTCGTCAAGGAGCAGGCCGAGGCCGAGGGCCTCGACGCCATCTTCAAGGCCGCCGGCTTCGAATGGCGCGAGCCGGGCTGCTCGATGTGCCTCGCGATGAACGAGGACCGCCTGAGGCCGGGCGAGCGCTGCGCCTCGACCTCGAACCGCAATTTCGAGGGCCGCCAGGGCTTCAAGGGCCGCACGCATCTCGTCTCGCCGCAGATGGCGGCGGCGGCGGCGATCGCCGGTCATTTCGTCGACATCCGCGACTGGCATTGATCGGACGCCGGACCCGCAAGGCGGGTCCGGCCTTCGCGCCTACCAGTAGGGCCGCGGCGGATAGCACCGCGTTCCGGTCTTCACCGTTTCCCAGCCGCCGCCATAAGGGCCGTAGACCCAGACCTGGCGATAGACGGGGCGGCAGCGCGGGGGCGGCGCCGGATACCAGGCCTGCGGCGGCGGGGGCGGACCCCAGGCGGGTGGCGGCGGCCCCCAACGTGGAGGCGGGGGCGGCGGCGGTCCCCATCCGGGCGGTGGCGGCGGGGGCGGACCCCAGCCGCCATAGGGCTGTGCCGACGCGCTGCCCGGTGACAGGACACCCATCGCGAGCGTCGTGGCGACGCCGAGGGCGAGAAGCGCAGGCTTGAACATGATGGACCGTCCCTTTCGCATGTCGAGGCTGACGAGCATCGGCCGGGAGCCAGAAGAGCATCAGCCGGCTGAACCGGCGCTGATCGCCCCGTTCATCCGCGGTTCAACGACCGCGAGAGACGGCTTCAAGATGGGCGGAGAGAAGGCATGAGCGGATCCGGACCGTCACAGAATGGTGACCTCGCCGAGAGCAAGGCGCCCTCGCTCGACGATCTCGCCGCGCTCGGCCATGTGGCGCTGGCCTCTCTTCCCGAGGAATTCCGGCTGCTGGTCGGGACGGTGGAGCTCCGCGTCGACGATTTTCCGACCGACGAGGTCCTTCGCGATCTCGGCATCGAGTCGGAATTCGACCTGCTCGGCCTCTTTCACGGCGTCGGCCTCGCCCATGCCGAGGCAGTGGCCGGGACGGGTTCCATGCCCAACCGCGTCTGGCTCTATCGCCGCCCGATCCTCGACTACTGGGCCGAGCATGACGAGACGCTCGGCGCCATCGTCACGCATGTGCTCGTCCACGAGATCGGCCACCATTTCGGCCTCTCCGACGACGACATGGAAGCGATCGAGGAAGCCGCCGATTGACCGCCGCGCCCAAGCGGCGCATCACCTTTTGCAACAAGCCTCAGGACAGACCGAGGAACCGCCGATGGACAAGTTCACAACGCTGACCGGTGTCGCAGCGCCGCTGCATCTGATCAATATCGACACCGACATGATCATCCCGAAGGACTATCTGAAGACGATCAAGCGCACCGGCCTCGGCAAGGGCCTGTTCGCCGAGATGCGCTACAAGGATGACGGCAGCGAGAATCCGGATTTCGTGCTGAACAAGCCGGCCTACCGGCACGCCTCGATCATCGTGGCCGGCGACAATTTCGGCTGCGGCTCCTCGCGCGAGCATGCCCCCTGGGCGCTGCTCGACTACGGCATCCGCTGCGTGATCTCCACGTCCTTCGCCGACATCTTCTACAACAACTGCTTCAACAACGGGATCCTGCCGATCCGCGTCTCGAAGGAAGACCTCGAGAAGCTGTTCGACGATGCCGAGCGCGGCGAGAATGCCCGCCTCACCGTCGACCTGGCGGCGCAGGAAATCCGCGGTCCCGACGGCGGCGTCGTGAGCTTCGAGATCGATCCCGAGCGCAAGGAGAAGCTCCTGAACGGGCTCGACGATATCGGCCTCACCATGGTGAAGCAGCCGGAGATCGCGACCTTCGAGGCGAAGTCCTCCGAGGCTCGGCCCTGGGCCTGAGACTGCCGATCACAAACAGAAACGGCGTCCGGTCTTGCGACCGGGCGCCGTTTTGGGACTGACCGGAGGAAGTCAGTTCTTAGTTGACGTCGCCGTCACGCTGGGCCGGATGCGGATCGAAGGCACCGATGCCCTGGGAACCGTTGGCCGTTACGCCGACTTCCTGGCCCGGCAGCAGACCGTAAAGAACGGTGCCGTTGACGAACTGGAACGACTGGCCGGACTTCAGGGTGAGCGTGCCGGCGGCCGGGTTGACCGTCTCGACGGTGCCCTCGAACTGCTCGGCGGCGAAAGCCGCGGCGCCCGAGGCGAGGAAGGCGACCGAAGCCGCAGCGATGGCAAACTTGCGCATGATGAGTATCCTTGTGTTCTCGTATGTGGGGATCAGGGCCGGAGCTTAGTTGACGTCGCCGTCACGCTGGGCCGGATGGGGATCGAAGGCGCCGATGCCCTGGGTGCCGTTGGCGGTCACGCCGACTTCCTGGCCCGGGAGCAGGCCGTAGAGCACGGTGCCGTTGGCGAACTGGAAGCTCTGACCCGACTTCAGGGTGAGGGTGCCAGCGGCGGGGTTCACCGTCTCGACGGTGCCCTGATACTGCTCGGCAGCGAAAGCGGCGGCGCCCGAAGCGAGGAAGGCGACCGAAGCGGCGGCGAGTGCGAACTTACGCATGATGAATGTCCTTATCTGTCGATTTTTGTTGAGCGGACGCGCGGCTTAGTTGACGTCGCCGTCGCGCTGGGCCGGATGGGGATCGAAGGCGCCGATGCCCTGGGTGCCGTTGGCGGTCACGCCGACTTCCTGGCCCGGCAGGAGACCGTAGAGAACGGTGCCGTTGGCGAACTGGAAGCTCTGACCCGACTTCAGGGTGAGGGTGCCAGCGGCGGGGTTCACCGTCTCGACGGTGCCCTGATACTGCTCGGCGGCAAGAGCCGCGGCGCCCGAAGCGAGGAAGGCGACCGAAGCGGCGGCGAGTGCAAACTTACGCATGATGTTAGTCCCGTATGTCGTTGTGTCCTGGCGGCGCTCGTCGGGTTCTTTCGAAGCCCGTCGGCTCGTCGCCGGTGACGCTGATATGGGGCTGCCAGCGGTCGTCGCAATTCACGCGATTGTGTGACAGCGCCATCTTGAAGCGGCATGTCGCACGATCTTTCTAAGGATGACGCGATTCGCCGCCCCTCGGCGCGTGACTTGCGCAGTTCTATAGATGAAATTGCTCCCGCGATGCGGGATTGTTCACCGTTTTCACGTCGTCTGTTTATGAAATAGCGACGCTTATCATAAGCCTTAGATATTTTCTGTCATCAGATGTCTTGGCTGACCGCTTCCGCCCGCGCCGCAATCGCCCTCGCACGCGCGAGAAGCCGGCCTGCCGCCTCCGCATGCAGCCGCTCGACCATCCGCCCCTCATGCGCGACGACGCCGCGATCGCGATTCTCGGGCCTCTCGAAGAGGCCGGCGATCGCTTCCGCCGCCGCGATCTCGGTTCCGGACGGCGCGAAAGCGCGGTTGGCGGCCTCGATCTGCGCCGGATGGATGACCGTCTTGCCGTCGAAGCCGTAATCCGCCGCGAGCAGGCACTCCTCCGCGAACCCCTCCGCGTCGGCAATGTCGTTGTAGACGGCATCGATGACGTCGAGCCCGCCGGCCCGTGCCGCCGCGAGTACGCCCATCATCAGCGGCAGGAAGGCCGCCCGCCCCGGCCGGAGCCGCGTTCCGAGCGCGACCGAGAGATCGTTGAGGCCGAGCACGAGCGCGGCGAGCGGCAGGACGTTGTCCTGGGCGAGCGCGATGGCGAGTGGATCGGCGACGGCGCGCGCGGTCTCGATCATCGCCCAGAGCTCTGTGCGCGTCTCGGAGACCAACGCCCCTGCAAGCGCGCGAAGCGCGGCGAGATCGTTCGGCACGGCGATCTTCGGCAGCAGGATGCCGTCCGGCGCGGCCGGCATCACCGCGGCGAGATCGGCGGCGCCCTCGCCATCGGCGAGCGCATTGATCCGCACCACGAGTTCAGGCCCGCCCTCGCGCCTCGGCATGGCGAGCAGGGCCGCCACCCGCTCGCGCGCCGCCGCCTTCATCTGCGGCGCGACCGAATCTTCGAGGTCGAGGATCACCACATCGGCGGCGAGGCCCGGCAGCTTGGCGAGCGCCCGCTCGTTTGCGCCGGGGATATAGAGCACCGAACGGCGGGGGCGGCTGGACGGCACGGCATCACCTCGCGAAAAGGCGCGGCCCTGTTCAAGCAAGGGGTCTCACAGTAGGGTCCGCGCCGTCCCAGCGAGGGTAGCAGCCGATGCCGACCGAACAGAAGCCCGCGATGCTCGTCGCAACCTCCGAAGTCGTGCGCGGCGCCGTCGGCGGCCGCCCGGCCCGCTTCGCGCAGGAGCCGCTGGGCTTTCCACGCAGGACCATCCACACGGTCACCCTGCCCTGGCATCCCGGCCATGGCCGCGCCAGCCGCATCGTCCCCCACGACGCCGCCTTCGAGGCTCTCATCGACAACCTGATCCGCTCGCCATGGCTCGGCGAGATCGGTGGCGTCCTGACCGGCTATCTCGGCGCCGCGTCGCAGGCGCCGGCGCTGGCGCGCCTCATCGACGCAATCAGGAGCGCGCGGCCGGACATGATCTATCTCTGCGATCCGGTCATGGGCGACAACGGCGCGCTCTATGTGCCGGAGGCTACGGCGGCGGCGATCCGTGATCATCTCGCTCCCCGCGCCGATATCCTGACGCCCAACTTGACCGAACTCGGCTATCTCTCCGGCTCTTCGCCCACGACCCGCGACGCGATCATCGCGGCGGCCCGGGCTCTCCCGGCCGGCAAGGTCGCCGTGACCTCGGCGCTGCGGGCGGGCGGCGAGACCGAGACGCTGCTCGTGACGGCGGAGCGCGTGCTCGCGGCCCGGCATCTCCTGGTCGACGGGCGGGTGCCGAACGGAACGGGCGATCTCTTCGCCGCGCTGCTGCTTGGCCGTCTCGCCGCCGGGGTCAGCGACGGTGAGGCGCTGCAGCGTGCGACGGCGACGCTGGTCGACCTTCTCCGCGCCGCGCGCCGGCTCGGCAGCGACGAACTGCCGATCGCCGCGCTGCAGGCCAGCATCGTGACGCCGGAGGCGCGGGTGGCGCTGCTCGAAGAGGCGAGCCTCGCGCCGTGACGACGGTATGCGGCATCGATGGCTGCCGAACTGGCTGGATCGGCGTGCTGCTGCCCGAGACAGGGGCGCCGACCGTCCTCGTAACGCCCGCGCTGGACGCTCTGCTCGGCCATCCGGCGGCACCATCGGTCATTGCCATCGATATGCCGATCGGCTTGCCGGAGCGTGTCGGCCCCGGCGGCCGCGGGCCGGAGCGGCATGCCCGCGCCGTGCTCGGCCCCCGCCAGTCCTCGGTCTTCTCCATCCCCTCGCGCGCGGCGGTCATGGCCGCCGACTATGGCGAAGCCTGCCGGCTGGCGCTTGAAACGTCCGAGCCGCCGCGCAAGGTCTCGCGCCAGGCCTTCGGTCTCTTCCCCAAGATCCGCGCCCTCGATGGGTTGATGACGCCCGATCTCGAAGACCGGATCTTCGAGAGCCATCCCGAACTCGCCTTCCGGCAGCTGAACGGCGGCGCGCCGATGAGCCTGCCCAAGAAGGTGAAGAATGTCGCGCATCCGCCGGGTCTCGACGAGCGGCGCGCGCTGCTCGTGCGCCATGGCTATTCGCCCGCCCTCCTCGAACGCCCGCCGCGCGGCGCCGGCATGGACGATCTCCTCGACGCCGCCGTGCTGGCGCTGGTCGCCCGGCGCATCCATCGCGGCGAAGCGGAGTGCTTCCCGCCCGTGCCGGACCGCGATGGACGCGGACTGCGCATGGCGATCTTCGCCTGAGCCTTTCACGGCTTGACCGCGACCCCGCCGCCGCGCCAATGATCGTCGCCGAGGCGGACGGCAGCGCATGCCCCGTCCGCCAACGCCATCAGCCAGAGGACGTCAGCATCGCCATGAGCAGAGTGAAGATCACCGCCGGTCCCTACACCTTCTTCGGCCGTTTCGAGGAAGAGGCTGCGCCGAAGACCGTCGCGGTGTTCAAGAAACTGCTGCCCTATCGCGAGAAGATCATCCATGTCCGCTGGAGCGGCGAAGGCTGCTGGATCCCGCTCGGCGACCTTGATCTCGGCCTCTCCTACGAGAACCACACCTCCTATCCGGCGCCGGGCCAGTTCATCCTCTACCCGGGCGGCATCAGCGAGACCGAGATCCTGCTCGCCTATGGCGGCGTGCATTTCGCCTCCAAGCTCGGCCAGCTTGCCGGCAACCACTTCCTGACCATCACCGAGGGGCTCGAGAATCTCGTTCCGCTCGGCAAGGCCACGCTCTGGAAGGGCGCGCAGGACATCCTGTTCGAGATGGTCGACTGATCGGAAGCGGGAGGAGACAGCCATGACCGACGATGCAACGCTGCTCGAGACCTTGCTCGAGCAGGAGCGGCGGCTCGTCTTCGACCGCTTCGACAACGACACCGCCATCGCGCTCGGCCAGAGGATCCTCGAGCGGGCGCGCGCCAACCGCCAGCAGATCGTCGTCGACATCTCGCGCGGCGATCAGCGGCTCTTCTACGCCGCGCTCGCCGGGACTTCCGCCGACAACGAGTACTGGGTGACCGGCAAGATCGCGGTGGTGAAGCGCTTCGGCCACTCCTCCTTCTATGTCGGCCAGAAGGCGCGCCTGAAGGGTGTCGATTTCGCCGATGGCGCGCTGGTCGACCGCGCGACCTTCCGCGCGCATGGCGGCGCCTTCCCGATCATCGTCGCCGGTGTCGGCATGGTCGGCACCGCGACCGTCTCCGGCCTGCCGCAGGCCGAGGATCATGCGCTGGTGGTGGCCGTGATCGAGGAATTCCTCGCCGAGACCGGCATGGGCGGCGGGCGGCCCGAAGTCTGGACCGCCTGAGCCCAGCCGTCAGTCCGAGACGATCTTGACCTTCTGGCCGGCGGCCGGCAGCGGTCCGTTGGCCGGGATGTCGTTCAGGATGCGGAAGAGATCCTCCGGCCGGTCGACGCCGCGCATGCGCGCCGACATCGAAGCGACCGTGTCGCCCGCGCCGACCGTGACGATGCGGATACGGAGCGGCTGCAGCGAGGCCGCTTCCTGCGCCGTCAGACGGCGGAAGCTCGTGATCGTCGCCTCGGCGGCCCGCTGCAGGCCGGGCGTGTCGCTCTCATTGGCGAAGATGAAGCGATAGGTAGCGTTGTCGCCCGCCCGCACCACGGCAATGCGGAACACCCAGCCCTTCGCCTCGGCGCGCGCCGAGGCCGCCTCGAGGCCGTTGATCGAGAAGGTCTTGATCGACGACGTGTCGAGGCCGTTCACCCAGCCGGAATCGAGATAGGCGGCGAGCGAGGAGCCCGACGGCAGGTTGGCGCCGTCGAAGCGCAGCGCCGTGCCGTCCGGCCCGGTCGCCAGCACTGCGTCCGACGTGTTGTCGAGCACGAAGCCGTCCGGCACCGTGAAGGCGACCCCAAGGCTCGGATGCAGGAAGGTGCGTCCGCGCACGAAGCCCTGCGAGGGATCGTCGCCATAGACGATGCCGTTGATGCCGGCGAGATAGCGGTCGCGGTCGACCTCGCCGATGCCGGGGGCGCCGAACTGGCGCGCGGCGCGGATCGCGAATTCGACGCGCTGCGGCGTCGCGGGATGGCTGGCGAGGAAATCGGGACGCTTGTCCTGCACGCTGCCGGCCGACTTGTAGGCGGCGTAGCGGCCCATCAGCTGCAGGAAGCGGGCGGCCGCGAAGGGGTCGTAGCCGGCCTTGCCGATGGTGCGCACGCCGATGGTATCGGCTTCCAGCTCCTGCTGCTGCGAGAAGGCGGCGAGGGTCCGCTGGCTGGAGGCGAGCGCCAGCTTGCCGGCCTCGCCATCCTGCAACACGTCGCTCACGACGCGGCTGACCAGAACCGCCGTCTGCGCCTTGTTCTGGCGCTGCATGGCATGGTTGGCCGTCACATGGCCCATCTCGTGGGCGATGACGGCGGCGACCTCGGACGAGTCGTTCGCCAGCGCCAGGAGGCCGCGCGTCACATAGAGATAGCCGCCCGGCAGCGCGAAGGCGTTCACCGAGGGACTGTTGAGGATCGTGATCCGATAGGACTGCGACGGGTCGTCGGAGGCTGCGACGATCCGGCCGACGATGCGAGCCAGCGTCTGCTCCAGCTTGTCGTCGTGATAGACGCCGCCATAGCTCGCGACGATGCGCGGATGCTGCTCCGCGCCGATGCGTGCCTGCTCCGGATCGACCGGCGGCGGGGCCGCGGCGCCGGCCACCGTCGGCGTCGGGCCATAGGTGCCTTCGAGCGAGGAGGTCGTGCAGCCGGCGAGCAGAAGCGCGGCCACGAGCGCCGCAGCGATGCCGCGCGTCCGTCCGTTCCCCGCCGATGTCGCTCCCGACCTCATCTCAGCCATCAACCACCGTCGTCCAACAATTCGAGCTGGCCGGGATCGGTGATCCTGAGGCTCGGCCCGTTATTTTGCTCGATCCATCCGCGCAGCCGCACGCGCCGGCCCTCGAGCGAGGAGACCGGAACGCCGCGCACGGCGAGCGCCTCGCCCGCCGGACCGCTGACCACCGCCGTGAAGTCGGTGCGCCAGTCGCGGCCGAAATCGAGATAGGCGGTCGGCCCGCGTTCACCGACGGAAAGGATGCGTCCCTCCACCAGATCGTAGGCGTCTTCGCGTTCGGCAAGGGCGGGATCGCGCGCGGCGCGGATGGCGTAATACGGTTCGGCCCAAAGGCCAAGCCGCTTTTCACGCGCCTCGCGTTCCCGTGAGAAGAGCGCCGCGAGGCAGGAGGGCGCCTCTCCGGCCGGCATGGCCCGGGCGAGACCGATCGCCACCATCGCTTCGGACAGCGAGGCCGGACCGTCCAAGACCCCGACAAAGGCCAGGGTCCGCCCATAGCGATCGATGCCGGAAGGGGTGGCGGCGATCATCGTGACGCTGCGTCCGAGCACGAGAGTGCCCAGCGTTTCCCTCGCGGCCCTTGCGAGCGGCCAGTCCTCGGCATTGCGGCCGAGCGGCGGCTCCGGCGCGAGGATGCCGGCGAGGCGGACGATGCGGCCGCCTTCAAGCTCCAGCGTCGCGCCATCGACGACGGCAGTGACCGCGCCCTGCTCCACAGACGTCCCGGCGCAGGCGTCGGCGGCCGCCGCGCCATGCGGCATCGCAGCGACGAGCGCCAGACGGGCACAGAGGCCGAGAATGCGGCGAGGCAGAACGGTTTCGCGCATGGCGGAAGTCTCGCATGCGCCTCGCGCGAATTGAACCGCCCCCGCCGCGCTGCGGCATTGCGCGCAACGCAGGGCGGGCGACGAAAGGGGTGCACGAGCCGCCGCGACCATGATAGAGAATCGCGCCGCTTCGCCGCGCCGGCCCGCGTCCCGGTAGCTCAGCAGGATAGAGCAACGGTTTCCTAAACCGTAGGTCAGGGGTTCGAATCCCTTCCGGGACGCCACTCGCGCCATGGACGAGCGCTGAAGTCTCGCCCCAAGGCCGATGCCCGCTTTCGCTTTCCCGGCGCCTGTCCCCGACCCCACTCTGACAAGCCGATGGCCCCTAGTGACGGCAAGCTTGAGCGGGGCTATAGGTTAAGCAGATGTGAATCCTGAGTTGTGGCGTCTCCGGTCCCCATCACTTCCGGGCGAGGTGCGCAATGCCGACGCAAGCGACGTGGAACGCCCTTTCGGGCAACTGGTTCTCCGCGGGAAACTGGGACGAGCCCAACCCCAATCCGCCTCCGGCGCCGCCGATCATCCATTACGTTCCGGGGGCGGACAACGATGTCAGCATCCCCAACAATAGCGGCGTCAATCCACCGACGCCCTATACCGTCACCTATAACGGCACGAGCACGATCAACACGCTGGCCGGCGAGGCGTCCGGAACGCTGGACATCACCGGCGGATCGCTGACACTACTCTACGGCGGTCAATATAATTCAATGAAAATCAACGTCGGCAGCGGAACGGCGCTGTCCGTCACGGCCGGCACGCTGATCACCACGGCCGGCAGCTATGCCGGCACGGTCTCCGGCACCGGACGCATCACCTTCGTCGGCGGCGACTTCGCGATCAATACCGGCGCCAGCTTCACGATCGCAGAGTGGGTGCTGGGCGTCACCTCGAACGGCGTCGGCTCGAAGACAACGCTGAACACCGATCTGACTTATGCCAACGACTTCACGCTGGCCGACTACAGCGGCAACGCCTCCATCCTGAAGCTGAACGGCCACACGCTGACCCTTTCGGGCACGGCGCTGTTCGACGGCCAGGTACAGGGGCCGGGCACCCTCCGCGTGACGGGGACGGCGGAGTCGGGCACCGGCTACGGGCAGCTCAGCGTCATCGACGGCGCAACGCTCAATATCGGCTCGGGCGGATCGCTCGCCCAGCATCACAACGTCCTGCTCGGCAATGCCGGGACTGCCGGGACGCTCACGGTCGATGCCGGCGGCATCTATACGATCGACGCGACCTATACGCTCGGCGGCAGCACGGTCGCCAATGCCCTCATCACCAATAATGGCACGCTGCGTGCCGACGGATCGGCGATCACGGCGACCATCGCCGGCCAGTTCACCAACAACGGCACGCTCGAGGCGACGGCCGGCAACCGGATGGTCTTCGGCGGCGGCGGAACCTACACGCTCGGCGGGACGCTGCAGGGCGCCGGCAAGATGGTTGTCGGCCCCGGGACGACGACGCTGAATGCGACCAATGTGACGGTCGCCAGGCTGGCGCTCGATGGCGGCAATATCGGCTCGACGCTGACGCTCGGCAACGACCTCAGCTATGGCGGCGTCTTCAGCTTCGACTTCCTGTTCGACACGCTGCAGCTGAACGGCCACACGCTGACGCTGTCGGGAACGGGCAGCACGCTGAACAGCAATCAGGTCAACGGGACCGGCACGCTCAAGGTGACCGGCTCGGCCAGCATCGGCGGCAATCTCTCGCTCGGCACCTCCTATGGCGACTGGAATCCGGTCACGTTGCAGAATGCCGGCGCCATCACGCAGACCGGCGGCGTCGGCCTGAACGGCACGCTGCAGAACGATGCCGGACGGACCTACACGATCTCCGCCGCCTCGACCCTGTCCTCGCGCGGAACCAACGGCGCGACGGTGCTCAACAACGGCACCATCGCCGTGAACGGCGCCGGCAACACGACCATCAACGGCGCCCTGACCAACAACGGCACTTTGGCGATCGCCGGCGGCGCGACGCTGATCGCCGACTACGGCACCAAGGCGCTGAACGGGACGATCTCGGGCGCCGGGACGCTGCTTCTCGGCGGCGGCGCCAATGCGACGCTCAACACCTCGACGCTCTCGGTCGCCGCGCTCACGCTGGCCGGCGGCAATGTCGGCGCCAAGCTGAAGCTGGGCAAGAGCATCAGCTATGGCGGCGCCTTCTCCTTCGCCAACCAGTTCGACACGGTCGACCTCAACGGCTTCACGCTGACTCTGTCCGGCTCCGCCAACAGCCTGATGAGCAACCAGGTCAACGGCGCCGGAACGCTCAGGATCACCGGTTCGGCGACGATCGGCGGCAATGCCGGCTTCGGCCGCACTTACGGCACCTGGGTGCCGATGACGCTGCGCAATTCCGGCGCCGTCAACCAGGACGGATCGATCAGCCTCAACGGCACGCTGCTGAACGATGCCGGCCGCACCTATACGATCATCGGCGCCGGCGACATCACGAGCGTCGGCGCCGGCGCCACGGTGACCAATAACGGCACCTTCATGGTCAATTCCGGCGGCGCCTCGCGCGTGAGCGGCACGTTCACCAACAGCGCCTCGGCCATTCTCCATGTCGCGTCGGGATCGACTCTGACACTGGACGGCGGCAGCGAGACCCTGAACGGGACCATCAAGGGCTTCGGCACGCTGCGCATCGGCGGCGGCGGCGTCGCGACGCTGAACACGGCCAGCGTATCGGTCGCCAATCTCGCGCTCGGCGGCGGCAATGGCGGCGCACAACTCGTGCTCGGCACCGATCTCACTTATGCCGGCGTGCTCGCCTTCCAGGGCCAGTTCGACACGCTGCGGCTCAACGGCCATACGCTCACGCTTTCGGGCAGCGGCAATTCGCTCCTGAGCAGCAGCATCAACGGCGCCGGCACGCTGAGGATTACGGGTTCCGCGACCATCGGCTCGTTCCTCTCGCTCGGCTCGGGCGCCGGCGGCGCGACCCCGATGACGCTGCGCAATTCCGGCAGCGTGACGCAGACCGGCTCGCTGACCCTGAACGGCACCATCCTCAACGACGCCGGCAAGACCTACACCATCGGCACGGCCGGCAGTCTCTACGAATCCGGCCCCGGCGGGACCTTCACCAACAACGGCACCCTTTCCGATGCCGCCACCGGCACCTCGGAAATCCATGCCGATCTCGCCAGCACCGGCGCGGTGTCGGTAGCGGCGGGCGCCACGCTGCAGCTGCGCGGCAGCAACACGCTGGCCGGCACGCTCTCGGGCGCCGGAGCCCTTGTGCTCATCGGCAATACCAGCCTCGACGCGACGACGCTGTCGGTCGGCGGGCTCACCGTCGGGGGCGGAACGACGACGCTGGCACGAAACATCAGCTATGGCGGGTCCTTCGCCCTCGCGCAGGCCTTCGCGACGCTGGCGATCAACGGCCACTCGCTGACCCTGACCGGACCGACCACCTTCACGGCCGGCACGATCTCGGGTCTCAACGGCGCGGTCGACACGCTGTCCATCACCGGCGCGGCGGTCGATCTCTCCGCCGTCGGATTCGCCTCCTGGGAGGCGGGCGACGTCATCACGATCACCGGCACATCGGCGGCGAACACGCTGGTCGGCTCGTCGTTGCGCGACACGATCAACGGCGCCGACGGCGCGGACACGCTTGTGGGTCGTGGCGGCGCGGATGCGTTGATCGGCGGCACGGGCGTGGACACGGCGAGCTATGCCGGCGGCAGCGTCGCGGTGCGGGCCGATCTCTCCACCGGCACGGGAACGGGCGGCGACGCCGAGGGCGACACCTATTCCTCGATCGAGAATGTCGTCGGCACCGACTTGGCCGACCTCATGATCGGCAGCAGCGCCGCCAACCGCCTCGAGGGCGGCAAGGGCGACGACACGCTGTCCGGCCGCGGCGGCGCCGATGCGCTGATCGGCGGCGACGGTATCGACCTCGTCACCTACGGCACCTCGGCCGCCGCCGTGCGCGTCGATCTCATCAACGGCATCGGCACCGGGGGCGACGCACAGGGCGACACCTATTCCGGCATCGAGAACATCAAGGGATCCAACCTCGCCGATACGCTGATCGGCACCTCGGCCGCCAACGTGATCGACGGCAGCAATGGCGACGACATCCTGGCCGGCCGCGGCGGGGCCGATACGCTCATCGGCGGCAGCGGCTC
>CAWZZK010000038.1:0-12836 GCA_963966455.1 Kaistia sp.
CGAGACGCGCGAGCGGCTGGTCGAGGTCACGGCTGTCGACCGCGCCGGTCGGGTGCACACCCTCACCAATGCCGAAATGGGCTTCTCCTATCGCCATACCGGTGCCGCCGACGATCTCATTTTCACGGAGGCCGTCTATCAGGGCGAGCCGGCGCCGCGCGAGGCGATCCGCGCCGCCATGGATGCCGTCGAAGAGCATCGCGAGCGGGCGCAGCCGATCCGCGAGAAGACCGGAGGTTCGACCTTCAAAAACCCGCCCGGGCATTCGGCCTGGAAGCTCGTCGATGCGGCCGGATGCCGTGGCCTTCGCATCGGAGGTGCGCAGGTCTCGGAAATGCACTGCAATTTCCTGATCAACACGGGCGAGGCGACCGCGCACGATCTGGAACTGCTCGGCGAGACAGTACGGGCGCGCGTCCTGGCGACGAGCGGCATCCGCCTCGAATGGGAGATCAAGCGCCTCGGCCTGCCGCTCCCCGGCGGCGCGGTCGAGCCGTTCCTCGGCGGGTGATTGGCTGGACCGGACCGGCTCGCGACCTTATCTTGGCCAAATGAGCGATCCGGATGGGACAGAGATGGGCATCACGATCGACGATCCCGAGACCTTGAGGGTCCTCGGCGAGTTGGCAGCATTGACTGGAGAAGACGAGGAGGCGGCGCTTGGCACCGCCATCCGAGAGCGGATCACGCGTCTTCGATCGGAACGTGCGAGCAGGCTTGAGCGGATCAATGCGATCGTCGCCGAGGTCGCGCCGCTGCTCAAAGGCCTGCCTGATCACGACGAGTACCTTTATGATGCGGAGACAGGCCTCCCGAGATGATCGTCGACACCTCGGCGCTCGTCGCGATCGCCCTGGACGAGCCTGAGCGGCTCGAATTCCAGGAACTGATCGTCGACAGCACGACGCCTCGGCTTTCAGCAGCCAATCTCGTCGAGCTCTTCATTGTCGTCGACCGCCACACCAACCGCTCGGTTTCCGATCGCATCGATACGCTGCTTGGCGCCCTCGGCCTCGTCATCGAGCCGGTCACCGCCGAGCAGGCGCGGATCGCGCGCGAGGCCTATCGCCTTTTCGGGCGCGGCAACGGGCATCCCGCACGGCTGAATTATGGCGATTGCATTGCCTATGCGCTGGCGAAGGAGCTCGGCGAGCCGCTGCTCTTCAAGGGCGACGACTTTATCCACACTGACGTCGCGGCCGCCGCGACGCCGCGCTAAGGCACCGCCGATCTGATTCCGGCGCCCCTGGTTAACGCCTCCTTACACATTCACTGTCAATTTGAGCGTTGAGGGCCCGAGAGGTGCGTGCGACGGGGAGGGACCGCGCCTCCGGCTCCCGTCGCTGCCCGTGTTCGCATGTGTCGAGGAAAGTCGGTTTTGGCGAAGCATGTAGCTGTGTTGATGGGCGGATGGTCGTCGGAACGGCCGGTGTCGCTCAATTCGGGCAAGGGATGCGCCGACGCGCTCGAGGAGGCCGGCTACCGCGTGACGCGCGTCGATGTCGGCCGCGACATCGCGGAAGTCCTGGCCGCGCTGAAACCCGACGTCGCCTTCAATGCGCTGCATGGCCCCTTCGGCGAGGACGGCTGCGTGCAGGGCGTCCTCGAAGTGCTCGGCATTCCCTATACGCATTCCGGCGTGCTCGCCTCGGCGCTGGCCATGAACAAGGCGCGTGCCAAGGACGTGATGAAGGCGGCGGGTATTCCCGTTGCCGAGTCGCTGCTGATGCACCGCCTCGACGTGGCCAAGGCGCATCCCATGGAGCCGCCCTATGTCGTGAAGCCCGTAGCCGAGGGTTCGAGCTTCGGCGTGCTGATCGTCCGCGAGGGGGCGACGCATCCCCCGCAGCAACTCTTTGCGGAGGAGTGGCCTTTCGGCGACATCGTCATGGTGGAGCGTTATATCGCCGGCCGCGAGCTCACTTGCGGCGTCAGGGGCGACGAAGCCTTTGATATCATTGAGCTCGTGACGGCCGAAGGCGGCTGGTACGACTACGACGCCAAGTACTCGGACAACGGCGCCCGCCACGTGATCCCCGCGCCGCTTTTACCAGATGTTTACCAAAATGTACGGAATCTGGCGGTGCGGGCGCATCGGGCTCTCGGGTGTCGCGGCATCAGCCGGGCGGACTTCCGATACGACGATCGACCGGGGGGGACGGGCGCGCTCGTCTGCCTCGAAGTGAATACCCAGCCGGGCATGACGGCGACGTCGCTGGTCCCGGATATGGCGAGACATGCCGGAATGAGCTTTCCGGAACTGGTGAGCTGGATGGTGGAGGACGCGTCGTGCGGCCGTTGAGCGAAGGACAGGCGGAAGAGCAGGGAGGACGCGGCGCCGCGAGCACCGCGCAGCCGACCTCGCCGCGCATGCCGTCCTGGCTGGCGCGAAAGATGCGGGCGCTCGACCGGATCGACCGGCGGCTGCCGAAGCATGTCGGCCTCGAACTGACGGCGCTGCTCTTCGTCGCCACGGGCATCGCCGGCCTCACCGCCGCAGGGCGGACCGACGCCTTCGTCGCCTCGCTCAGCGAAGCGGCCGGGCTTTCCGTCGAATCGGTGCGAATCACCGGGCAGATGGAGACGTCCGAGGTCTCCGTGCTGGCCAAGCTGCAGCTTCCGGCGGACGCCGCGCTGCCGTCCATCGACCTTGCCGCCGCCCGCGAGCGCATCGAGAGCCTGCCCTGGGTGCAGACCGCCTCGCTGCGCAAGGTCTATCCCTCGACGCTCAAGATCACGATCGACGAGCGCCAGCCCTATGTCATCTGGCAGCACGACCAGCAGCTTTCGGTGCTCGATGAGACGGGCCGGGTGATCGGCGGCGCCAGCGATGCACATCGCGACCTCGTCCGCGTCGCCGGCGACGGTGTGCAGGGCCGCGCCACCGAGGCGCTGGCGCTGGCGGGCACGGTTCCGGAGATCCGGGCGCGGCTCAAGGCGGCGATTCTCGTCGGCGAGCGGCGCTGGAACTTCGTGCTCGACAACGGCGTGACGCTGATGCTGCCGCAGGACGATCCGGCCGCTGCGCTGAAGCGGATCGCCGCTCTCGATTCGACCGATGACCTGATCGATCGCGACATCGTCAGCGTCGACCTCCGTCTCGGAGACCGCATGTTCGTTCGCCTTTCGCCCGAGGCCGCCGCCAAGCGCGAGGCCGATCTCAAGGCGCAGGCCAAGCTCGCCAAGCGGAAGGGAGCCAGCACGTGATGCCGCTGTTCGTCTCTTCCGAAAGCCGGCTTCGGCCCCTCCCGGCCAAGAAGGCAACGATCGTCTCGATCCTCGATGTCGGCTCGTCCAAGATCTGCTGCCTGATTGCGAAACTGAAGCCGCGCGAACTCGGCGACGTGCTGCCCGGCCGCACCCATGCGGTCGAGGTGCTCGGCATCGGACATCAGCGCTCGCGCGGCATCAAGTCGGGCGTCGTCGTCGATCTCGACAAGGCCGAGCAGGCGATCCGCCTCGCGGTCGATGCCGCCGAGCGCATGGCCGGCGTCACCGTCGAATCGCTGATCGTCAACGTTTCCTGTGGTCGCCTGTCGAGCGAGGTCTATTCGGCTTCGGTCTCGCTCTCCGGCCATGAGGTCGTCGAGAACGACATCAAGCGCGTTCTCGCCGCCGGCCGCGAACACACCATCACGCCGGAGCGGACGCCCATCCATTCGCTGCCGATCGGCTATGCCCTCGACGGCAATGGCGGCATCCGCGATCCGCGCGGCATGCTGGGCGAGAAGCTCGGCGTCGACATGCATATCGTCACCGGTGAATCGGCGCCGCTGCGCAATCTCGAGCTCTGCATCGCCCGCTGCCATCTCTCGGTCGAGGCGATGGTCGCGACGCCCTATGCCAGCGGTCTCTCGGCGCTCGTCGACGACGAAACGGAGCTTGGCGTCGCCTGCGTCGATCTCGGCGGCGGCACGACGACCATCTCCGTCTTCATGGACGGCCAGTTCGTCCATTCCGACGCCATCGCCATTGGCGGCCAGCATGTGACGACCGACATCGCTCGTGGCCTCTCGACCCGCATCGAGGATGCCGAGCGGCTGAAGACCATGCATGGCAGCGCGCTGCCCTCGGTTTCCGACGAGCGCGACATGCTTTCGGTGCTGCCGATCAGCGACGACGACCGCGACGTGCCGAACCAGCTGCCGCGCGCGGCGCTGACCCGCATCATCCGCGCCCGCATCGAGGAAGTGCTCGAGCTCGTGCGCGACCGGCTGAACCGTTCCGGCTTCCAGACCATGGTCGGCCGCCGGATCGTGCTTACGGGCGGCGGCAGCCAGCTCGCAGGAATCAACGAGGCGGCGCGACGCATCCTGGCGCGCAATGTGCGCCTCGGACGACCGCTCGGGGTAACCGGCCTTCCGGAGGCGGCCAAGGGGCCGGCCTTCTCGGCGGCCGTCGGCCTCCTGATCTACCCGCAAGTCGCCCAGATCGAACAGGTCTCGGCAATGCGCGGACACCGCATGTCGATGACCGGAACCGGCGGCTATCTCGCACGGGTCGGCCACTGGCTGCGGGAGAGTTTCTGACAGCGCCGAAAGGCGGGGCGCGCCGGCGATGCGCCCCAACTCAAACTGAGCTGAGCCGGGCAACGCCACCGGCCCGAGGGGTCTAGACGACGAGGTCTCCATGACGATCAACCTGAAGATGCCGGACATTACCGAGCTCAAGCCCAAGATCACCGTCTTCGGCGTTGGCGGCGCTGGCGGCAACGCCGTGAACAACATGATCCGCTCCGGCCTCGAAGGCGTGGAGTTCGTCTGCGCCAATACCGACAGCCAGGCGCTCATGTCGGCTCGCGCCGAGCGGCTCATCCAGATGGGCGTCGCCGTGACCGAGGGTCTCGGCGCCGGCTCCATGCCCGAGATCGGCCGCGCGGCTGCCGAGGAGGTCATCGACGAGATCAATGACCATCTCGCCGGCTCGCATATGGTGTTCGTGACCGCCGGCATGGGCGGCGGCACCGGCACCGGCGCCGCTCCGGTCATCGCCCGCACCGCCCGCGAGCACGGTATCCTGACCGTGGGCGTGGTGACGAAGCCCTTCCAGTTCGAGGGTGCCCGCCGCATGCGCGTTGCCGAAGCCGGCATCCGCGAGCTGCAGGAATGCGTCGACACGCTGATCGTCATCCCGAACCAGAACCTGTTCCGCATCGCCAACGAGAAGACGACCTTCGCGGACGCCTTCGCCATGGCCGACCAGGTCCTCTATTCGGGCGTCGCCTGCATCACCGACCTCATGGTCAAGGAAGGCCTCATCAATCTCGACTTCGCCGACGTCCGTTCGGTGATGCGCGAGATGGGCAAGGCGATGATGGGCACCGGCGAGGCGTCGGGCGACCGTCGCGCGATCATGGCCGCCGAGGCGGCGATCGCCAATCCGCTGCTCGACGAGACCTCGATGCATGGCGCTCGCGGCCTCCTGATCTCGATCACCGGTGGCAAGGACCTGACGCTGTTCGAGGTGGACGAGGCGGCGACCCGCATCCGCGAGGAAGTCGATCCGGACGCCAACATCATCCTCGGCGCCACGTTCGAGGAGAGCCTCGAGGGCGTGATCCGCGTGTCGGTCGTCGCGACCGGCATCGACAGCGAGGTGATGCAGGACGCCACCCCGACCGAAGTGCGCATGGCCGAGCTCAACCAGCGCATGAAGGCGGCGGCCCAGGCGGCCGTCCAGCAGCCGGCGGACCGTCCGCCGCAGGTCAACACCGAACTGCGCGCTCCGGCCCAGCCCGCTCGCCAGCCGGCCCAGACCTATGCCGCTCCGGCCCAGCCCGTCGCCCGCGATCCCGGCGTAACGATCGCCCCGCTGCAGCAGCCGCAGGCGCCCGTCGCCTATGACGAGGCGGAACTCGACCACGAGTTCGGCATGGCCCCGCCGCCGGCCGACACGCATGACCATGCACCGCAGCAGGCGTTCATCCCGCCGGCCGCCGAGGCTCCGGCGTCGAGCCGCATGCCGCGCGTCGAGGATTTCCCGGCCGTCGCCCAGCGCGAGATCCAGGCCTCGCGCAGCGAAGATGCGCAGGAAGAGGATCGCGGCCCGATGGGCCTCCTCCGCCGCCTCGCGCATCTCGGTCGCCGTGAGGAAGAGCCGCAGGCGCAGCCCGCGCCGCGTGGCAATCCCGGCGTCCAGCAGCCGGTCCGTGCCCAGCAGCCGCAGCCCCGCCTGCAGCAGCCGGCTCCGGCCCAGCGTCCGCAGCAGGCTCCGCGCGCCGCCCAGCCGGTTCCGGAGACCTATCGCCAGCGCCAGCAGGCCGATCTCGACCCCCATGGCCGCGTCGCCCCGCGCGAGCAGCGCCATGACGACGACCAGCTCGAGATTCCGGCCTTCCTGCGCCGTCAGGCGAACTGAGCACCTGCAACAATAATGAACGACCCGGCGGCCTCCGCCGGGTCTTTTCACGAGGCGCGGCGGCGCATTCCCCTCGAGCGGGCGCCGCGTAACATCCGGTTAGAAACCGTGATTTGTTGTCGCGAGGGGCGGGCCGTATCTTCCTCATACGAATTGCTGCTTTGCAGCGCGACGCACTCCCGGATGCACCGGGAGCCGCCGTCGCGGCGGCGGCGAAGTATCAGGAAGCGCGACAGGAACGCCGCGTAACCTGGCGGTTCCAAGAGGTTCTCATCGATGGCTAAGCGTGCTGGCACTCCGCAGACGACGCTGAAAAACCGCGTCGTCGTGACGGGAATCGGCGTGCATAGCGGCAAGCAGGTTTCGATGGCGCTGAACCCAGCCGCCGCCGACACCGGCATCGTCTTCCGCCGCACGGATGATCCCGGCGCCGAGCAGGTCGCGATCCGCGCCTCCATCGACAACCTGTCCGCCACCGATTCCTGCACGACCATCGCGCGGATGGGCCTGTCCATCGCGACGATCGAGCATCTATTGGCCAGCTTCAACGGTCTTGGCGTCGATCATGTGGCGGTCGAGATCGATGGTGCCGAAGTTCCGATGATGGACGGCAGCGCCGGCGCCTTCGTGGCGTTGATCGAGGAGGCCGGCATCGAGCGGCTCGCCGCGCCGCGCCGCTTCATCCGCGTGCTGAAGCCGATCCGGATCGAGCAGGGCCAGGCCTTCGCCGAACTGCTTCCCTTCGACGGCCGCCGCTTCGAGATCGACATCGACTTCGATTCGCCGCTGATCGGCCGTCAGGCCTTCGTCATCGACCTGACGGCGCAGACCTTCCGCCGCGATCTCGCGCGCGCCCGCACCTTCGGCTTCCTGCGCGATGTCGAGACCTACTGGTCGCGCGGCCTCGCGCTCGGTTCCTCGCTCGACAACACCGTGGTGCTCGGCGACGACCGCGTGCTCAATCCCGAGGGCCTGCGCTTCGCGGACGAGTTCGTGCGCCACAAGGCGCTCGACGCGGTGGGCGATCTGGCGCTCGCCGGCGCGCCGATTCTCGGCGCCTATCGTTCCTATCGCGGCGGCCACAGGCTGAACGCCCGCATGGTCGAGGCGCTTCTCGCCGATTCCGAAGCGTTCACCTTCGTCGACGGGCCGGCTGCGCCGCGCCGCGAACCGGTGCGCGCCGAGGTTCCGGTTCGGCTCGCCGCCGCGGCCTTCGGGCCGCAGAAGGCCTGAGCGCGGCAGCGCGCCTCATCCAAGCTGCTGATTCTTCTCGCGATGGACGCTGTGCTGCGCCTGAGCCTGCCTTGAAAATGCGCCATTGCGCTGGCAGGGCTGGTGACATCGTGATGTCGTTTCGGATAGAGAAGCGGCAGTGCTTTGACCCGTCGATAGAGGCGAGGCCGGTTTCGCTGGCCCGATTTCCCTGCATGACCCATATCGATGCGACCGCGTCCTCCTCGCTGGAGCGGCTGGGACGCATGGGCGGCGCCGCCCTTCGTGTCGTCGTTCTCTGCTCGCTGGTCGCGCTTGCGGGCTGCCTCGGCAAGGAAAGCGATTCCGACGAGCCGGACATTCCGGCCGGCGAGCTCTACAATCAGGGCCTGAAGCTGATGTCGGAGGGCAAGCTCCGCCAGGCCAATACGCGCTTCGGCGAGGTCGACAAACAGCACCCCTATACGGAATGGGCCCGCAAGGCGCTCATCATGCAGGCGTTCACCAATTACCGCCTGGGCAAGTACGACGACTGCATCGAATCGGCGAAGCGCTATGTCGCGCTCTATCCGGCGAGCCCCGATGCCGCCTATGCGCAGTACATGATCGGCCAGTCCTACTTCAAGCAGATCCCGGACGTGACGCGCGACCAGGAATCGACGCAGCGCGCCATCGCCGCGATGCAGGAAGTCGTCGAGCGTTATCCGACCTCGGAATATGTCGACGATGCGCAGAAGGCGATCATTTTCGCCCGCGACCAGCTGGCCGGCAAGGAGATGCAGATCGGCCGCTACTATCTCGAGCGGCGCGAATACACGGCGGCGATCAACCGCTTCAAGACGGTCGTTACGCAGTATGGCAATACGCGTCAGGTGGAGGAGGCGCTCTATCGCCTGACCTCGGCCTATTACGCGATCGGTGTTGTTTCCGAAGCGCAGACCGCGGCCGCCGTGCTCGGCCACAACTTCCCGGATTCGACCTGGTACAAGGACGCCTACACGCTGCTCGAATCGAAGGGCCTCGCGCCGTCCGAAAACAAGAGCTCGTGGATCAGCAAGGCGTTCCAGACGGTTACGGGCCTCGGCGGCGGCGCCTGACGGAGAACGAGCGCTGCGATGCTCGCTGCCCTCGCCATCCGCGACATCGTGCTCATCGACCGGCTCGAGATCGATTTCGCGCCGGGCATGACAGTGCTGACCGGCGAGACGGGCGCGGGCAAATCGATCCTGCTCGACGCGCTGGCACTGGCGCTCGGCGGCCGCGGTGACGGCGCGCTCGTTCGCCACGGCTCGACGCAGGGGCAGGTGAGCGCCGTCTTCGACGTTCCCGCCGAGCATCCGGCCCGCACCCTGCTCGCCGAGAATGCCATCGACCATGACGGCGAGGTGATCCTCCGCCGCGTGCAGACGGCCGACGGCCGCACCCGCGCCTTCGTCAACGACCAGCCGGTCGGCGTCGCTCTCCTGCGCGATGTCGGGGCGCGGCTCGTCGAGATCCACGGCCAGCACGACGACCGCGCGCTGGTCGATCCGGCCGAGCACCGGCGCCTTCTGGATGCCTTCGGCGGGCTTGAGTCGGAGGCCAGCGATGTCGCCGCCGCCTTTCGTGGCTGGCGTTCGGCCGAGAGCGAGGTGGCGCTGCTGCGCCGCCGGATCGCGTCGGCCCGCAGCGAGGGCGACTATCTGCGCGCCTCGGTCGACGAGTTGCAGCGCCTCGCGCCGCAGCCGGGCGAGGAGACCGAACTCGCCGAGCAGCGCCACCGCATGATGGCGATCGAGAAAATCGCCACCGACCTTTCCGACGCGCACGACACACTGGCGGGGCAGGGCTCTCCCGTGCCGACTTTGGCGAGCCTCGCGCGCCGGCTGGAGCGCAAGCGCGAGCAGGCGGGCGGGCTTCTCGACGGCGTCGTCGAGGCGATCGACCGCGCCATCGACGCTCTGGAGGAGGCCGAGGGCCTGCTCGATACGAGCATCCGCGCCGCCGCCTTCGACCCCAAGGATCTCGAGCGGACCGAGGAGCGCCTCTTTGCGCTGCGCGCCGCGGCCCGCAAGTTCGATACGCCCGTCGAGGGGCTGGCCGGATTGCGCGAGCGCATGGAGGCCGACCTGGCCGCGCTCGATTCGGGCGAGGAGAGGCTGGCCGCGCTGGAGGCCGCCGCGCAGCAGGCGAAGCGGGCCTTCGACACCCGCGCCGCCGCGCTCTCCGCCCGCCGCCGCGCTGCCGCCGATGCGCTCGAAGTCGCGGTCGCGGCAGAATTGCCGGCCCTGAAGCTGGAGCGCGCCGCCTTCATCGTCGGCATCGACAGCGATGGCGAGGATCGCGCCGAGACGGGCATCGACCAGGTCTCGTTCGTGGTGCGCACCAATCCCGGCACGCGTCCGGGGCCGCTGATGAAGGTCGCGTCCGGCGGCGAGCTGTCGCGCTTCCTGCTGGCGATCAAGGTCGCGCTCGCCGATCGCGGCTCGGCGCCGACGCTCGTCTTCGACGAGATCGATACCGGCGTCGGCGGCGCCGTCGCCGAGGCGATCGGCAAGCGGCTGGCTCGGCTCGCCGATCGCGTGCAGGTGCTCTCGGTCACCCATGCCCCGCAGGTCGCCGCGCGGGCTGGCAGCCATCTCCTGATCGCGAAGTCTCTGGTCGCAGGTGCGGAGGAGCGCGTCGCCACGGGCGTGACGCCGCTCGGCGGGCCTGAGAGGCGCGAGGAGATCGCGCGCATGCTCGCCGGCAGCGTCATAACCAACGAGGCGCGGGCCGCTGCGGAACAGCTGATGGCCGACGAGCGCGGCCGCGCCTGAGGCGTCAGCGCCGCCGGATCACCGTCGCGCGGGCGATCAGCGTTTCCTCGCTTCTCCTTTCCCGAAAGAACGGCGCCAGCTCCCTGAGGAGTTCGGCGCGGCAGGCATCGATGCGGTCGCCGAGCACCGCCGGCGACGTGCTGGAGCGGGTCAGCAGGCGCGCGAAGAGATGCTCCGGCGTCACCGTCCCGGTGAAGACATGCGTGATCTCCTCGACCTCCTGGAAGGGCGTGTCGTCGAACCAGGTGCGGTAGACCGAGAGGACGCGGTCGTCATGCGGCGCCCAGCTGCGGCTGACGCGCTCCACCGTCTCCAGCCAGGGATTGCGCCCGTCCTTCGCCGGCGCCGATCCGGTCGTGAGGATCGCGCCGTCCGTCTTGAGCAGCCGGTCCAGCACGGCGATCGTCGGTGTCCGGTCCATCCAGTGCAGCGCGCGACCGATGGTGACGAGATCGAAGGATCCGAGATCGGGCGCTAGGTCCTCCGCCCGCGCATGAATCAGTGGCAACGCAAGGCCGGCTGACGATGCGTTGTCGCGCGCGACAACTATCATCGAGGCTTCCGGATCGACGCCGATCACAGAACCGACATAGGGCGCGAAGCCGAGTGCGAGGATGCCCGGACCAGTGCCGAGATCGATCACCCTTTCGCCTCCCCGGAGGCCGAGCCGCTCCGCCACCTGCGTGAAGAAGGCGGCCGGATAGGGCTCGCGGAAGCGCTCATAGGTCTCGGCGGTGGTCTCGAATCGCCCCATTCAGTCCTCCTGTCGTCGCAATCCCCGAGCCTCTGTCGCGCGCGACCGCGACGCGAGCGTGGCGGCCCGAGCCTTCGGCCAATCTGTCGCGGGAGCGCCGCGGCGAGCCGGCCGTTAGGCCGTCGATCGACTTCCATTTCGTAAGGGAACATTATTTGAAGCATGATCTGTGATCGTCGTCACCGCACCGCCACAAAGAGCGGTCTATTACGCTGTCGCGGCTGACATTCCCGTCGCTTCCCTCCCGTTGCGCGCCAATGCAAGCCGCCTTCCGTGCAGGACCTCCCTCCTGTACGACCGCCGCCAAGAGAAATAGAATGTCCGTCATGTCCACGATGCCCGCGACGCGCGCGGCGTCCGCTCCGTCCTTCGTCGAATTCGTCGTCATCATCGCCTTCATGATGGCGCTCGGATCGATGTCGATCGACAATCTTTTGCCCGCCTTCGACTTCATCCGATCCGATTTCGGCCTCGAGAGCACCAACGAGGTCCAGCTGATCCTCTCGGCCTACATGATCGGCTTCGCGATCATGCAGCTCGTCTATGGCCCGGCGTCGGATATCGTCGGCCGCAAGCCGACGCTGATGATCGGCCTCGTCATCTTCGCGATCGGCAGCGTCATCGCGCTCTATTCGACGAGCTTCGAGATGCTGCTCGCCGCCCGCTTCATCCAGGGCATGGGCGCCGCCGCGACGCGCATCCTCTCCGTCGCCATCGTCCGCGACCGCTTCCAGGGCCGCGAGATGGCGCGCGTGATGTCGCTGACCATGATGGTCTTCATCATCGTGCCGATCTTCGCGCCTTCCGTCGGCAGCCTGTTCCTGCTTTTCGGCAGCTGGCACACGATCTTCGTCTCGATGCTCGTGCTCGCCGCGCTGCTCGCGGTCTGGTTCGGCCGTCGCATGCCCGAGACGCTGCATCCCGAATACCGCATGCCCTTTTCGATGCGCCGCATCGCCGATGGCGCGAAGCGCTGCCTGTCGCTGCGTGTCACCGTCGGCTATGCCACGGCGATGGGGCTCATGTTCGGCGCGCTGATGGGCTATCTCGGCTCGACGCAGCAGATCTTCGAGACCGAGGTCTACGGGCTCGGCGCGATCTTCCCGGTCGTGTTCGGCTCGCTCGCCGCCGTGATGGGCGTCGCGTCCTTCGTCAATTCGAAGCTCGTCCGCCGGCTCGGCATGCGCCGCCTGTCGCATGCCGGCATCTGCGGCTATCTCGCCTTCGCAGCGCTGATGGTCGGCCTCGCCATCGCTTATGACGGCAAGCCGCCGCTCATTCTCTTCGCGATCGCGCTGGCGGGCTGCCAGTTCCTGTTCAGCCTGACGATGCCGAACTTCAACACCATGGCGATGGAGCCGCTTGGCGACATCGCCGGCACGGCCTCGTCGCTGATCGGCTTCTACACGACGATCCTCGGCACCGTGGTCGGCCTGGTGATCAGCCAGAATTTCGACGGCACCGTGCTGCCGCTCGCGCTCGGCTTCGTCGTCGTCGGCATCGTCGCGCTCGCGACGGTGCTTGTCACCGAGCGCGGCCGCCTGTTCCACCCGCAGCATGCCGACCCGCTGCCGGGGGCGCTCGCCGATTTCGGCGGCCACTGAGCCGCCCGTCACTCGTCCTTGCCGTCCCGTCCGCGGGCCGGCACGAAGGGGAACGGCACGGCGCCACGCAGGCTCTCGTCGATGATGAGCGGCCGGGCAGCAGAGCGGCCG
>CAWZZK010000039.1:0-3933 GCA_963966455.1 Kaistia sp.
TCTGGTCCATGAACTGCGACAGCTGCGAGGAGCCGAAGAACTCGCGCACCGCGGCCGCGGCCGGCTTGGCGTTGATGAGATCCTGCGGCATGACGTTGCCGATCTCGACCGACGACATGCGCTCCTTGATGGCGCGCTCCATGCGGAGCAGGCCGACGCGGTACTGGTTCTCCATGAGCTCGCCGACCGAACGCACGCGGCGATTGCCGAGATTGTCGATGTCGTCGATCTCGCCCTTGCCGTCGCGCAGCTCGACCAGCATCTTGATGACCGCGAGGATATCCTCCTTGCGGAGCACGCGCACGGTGTCCTCGGCCGTCAGGTCGAGGCGCATGTTCATCTTGACGCGGCCGACGGCGCTGAGGTCGTAGCGCTCGCTGTCGAAGAACAGCGAGTGGAACATGGCCTGCGCCGAATCCATGGTCGGCGGCTCGCCAGGACGCATCACGCGGTAGATGTCGAACAGCGCGTCCTCGCGCGTCTCGTTCTTGTCCACGGCGATCGTGTTGCGGATATAGGCGCCGACATTGATGTGATCGATGTCGAGAACGCTGATCTCGTCATAACCGGCCGTCTCGAGCGCGCCGAGCAGCTTCTCGGTCAGCTCGTCGCCCGCCTCGGCATAGATCTCGCCAGTCTGCGGATTGACGATGTCCTCGGCCACATAGCTGCCGAACAGGTCCTCGCTGGTGACCTTGAGCGCCTTGACGCCCTTCTCGGCGATCGCGCGGGCGGCGCGGGCCGTCAGCTTCTTGCCGGCCTCGACCACGACTTCGCCGGTGTCGGCATCGACGAGGTCCGTCGCCGCCTTGATGCCGCGCATGCGCGCCGGATCATAGGGCATGCGCCAGCCGTCGGCGGCCTTGGTGTAGGTCACCGTGTTGTAGAAGGTCTCGAGGATCTCCTCAGCGTCCATGCCGAGCGCATAGAGCAGCGACGACACCGGGATCTTCCGGCGGCGGTCGATGCGCGCATAGACGATGTCCTTCGCGTCGAACTCGATGTCGAGCCACGAGCCGCGATAAGGAATGATGCGGGCGGCGAACAGGAGCTTGCCCGACGAATGGGTCTTGCCCTTGTCGTGGTCGAAGAAGACGCCCGGCGAGCGGTGCATCTGCGAGACGATCACGCGCTCGGTGCCGTTGACGATGAAGGTGCCGTTCAGCGTCATGAGCGGCATCTCGCCCATGTACACTTCCTGCTCCTTGATGTCCTTGACGGACTTGGCGCCGGTGTCCTCGTCGACATCGAACACGATCAGCCGCAGCGTGACCTTGAGCGGGGCCGAGAAGGTCATGCCACGCTGGCGGCACTCGTCGACGTCGTACTTCGGCGGGTCGAAGTCGTAGCGGACGAATTCGAGCAGCGCCGTGTTCGAGAAGTCGGAAATCGGGAAAACGGACTTGAAGACGGCCTGCAGACCCTCGTCGGGACGCCCGCCCTTCGTTTCCTCGACCATGAGGAACTGGTCGTAGGACGCCTTCTGAACCTCGATGAGGTTCGGCATCTCGGCGACGTCGCCGATCGACCCGAAGAACTTGCGGATGCGCTTACGACCGGTAAATGCCTGGGCCATGTTCGCTCCTTTTCATTTCCAAGAACGGCTGTCCGGAAAGCCGTATAGCCGCGCTTGGGCGCGGCTCTCTGGACAGCGGTTCCATGAAGAACCCTGATGAACCGGCCGGCCCCGGTCGGGGCCGGCCGTATGCGACTTACTTGACGTCGACCTTGGCGCCGGCGCCCTCGAGCTGAGCCTTGAGCTTGGCGGCCTCGTCCTTCGAGACGCCTTCCTTCACGGCCTTCGGAGCACCCTCGACCAGGTCCTTGGCTTCCTTGAGGCCGAGGGCCGTGATCGCACGGACTTCCTTGATGACGTTGATCTTGTTCGCGCCAGCCTCGACGAGGATGACGTCGAACTCGGTCTTCTCCTCGACCGGAGCCGCAGCGGCGGCACCGCCACCGACAGCCGCAACCGCGACCGGAGCGGCAGCCGACACGCCCCACTTCTCCTCGAGCAGCTTCGACAGCTCGGCAGCCTCGAGAACGGTCAGGCTCGAGAGTTCTTCAACGATCTTCGAAAGATCAGCCATTTCAATATCCTATCAGTTCGAATTCAGGTTTTGAGCGAACGGCCTCAAGCCGCTTCGTCCTTCTTGGCATAGGCGCCGAACACGCGTGCGAGCTGGCCCGCAGGTGCGTTGACGACCGACGCGATCTTCTGCGCCGGCGCCTGGATCAGGCCGATCAGCTTGCCGCGCAGCTCGTCGAGCGACGGCAGCGTTGCAAGGGCCTTGACCCCTTCGGGGTTCAGGTTGGTCGAGCCCATCGCGCCGCCGAGAATGACGAGCTTGTCATTCGTCTTGGCGAAATCGGACGTGACCTTGGGCGCTGCCACCGGGTCGGCCGAATAGGCGACCAGCGTCGGACCCGTGAACAGGTCCGCGATATGGGCAGAGTCCGTGCCTTGAAGGGCGAGCTTCACAAGGCGGTTCTTTGCGACCTTTACGCTGACCCCCTGCTGCCGGGCCTTGCCGCGCAGGGCGGTCAGCTCGGACACAGTGAGGCCGGCATAGTGTGCCACGACGACGACATTGGCCTCCTGGAAGACCTCGTTCATCGTCGAGACAAGTTCGCGCTTTGCCGCTTTTTCCACTTGCCTCTCTCCAGTAGGCGGCCGACTTTGCGGGTCGGGACCGCCGGTTGCGTTTGCCGCGGCCGGGCGAACCGCCCGCGACGCTTCCTGGCCTGTCCCCCCGCGGACCCTTTCGGGCCGCCGGGCAAAAGAGGTTCGAACTGACAGCCGGCTCGCGCCGGACAATCGGTCTCGCCCCGTCTATGCAGGAGATTAAGCCGGCGACGCCGGCACCTGCAGTCTCGGACAGGTATCGGCCGATCGGGACGGATCCCCATCGGCCGCCTTGCCGCCCGGTCGCCCGGACGGAATTCTTGTCGTCAGCCGTTCAGCACGGACGACGGATCGACATGGACGCCGGGGCCCATGGTCGACGAAACGGCGACGCGCTGCACGAAAGTGCCCTTCGCGCCGGTCGGACGAGCCTTCTGGACCGCGTCGGCGAACGCCTTGATGTTCTGCACGAGCTTCTCGGTGTCGAAGCTGGCCTTGCCGATGCCCGCATGGATGATGCCGGCCTTCTCGACGCGGAACTCGACCGAGCCGCCCTTGGCGCCCTTGACGGCACCGGTGACGTCCATGGTCACCGTACCGACCTTCGGGTTCGGCATCAGGCCGCGCGGGCCGAGCACCTTGCCGAGACGGCCGACGAGCGGCATCAGGTCCGGGGTCGCGATGCAGCGGTCGAATTCGATCGTGCCGCCCTGGACGATCTCGAGCAGGTCCTCGGCGCCGACGATATCGGCACCGGCAGCCTTGGCTTCCTCAGCCTTGGCGCCGCGCGCGAACACCGCGACGCGAACCGTGCGGCCCGAGCCGTTCGGCAGCGCGCACACGCCGCGCACCATCTGGTCGGCATGGCGCGGATCGACGCCGAGATTCATCGCGAGTTCGATGGTCTCGTCGAACTTGGCATTGGCGCGCTCCTTGATCATCGAGACGGCCTCGGTGATCGGATAGAGCTTGTTGCGGTCGATGCCCTCGCGTCCCTTGACGACGCGCTTTCCGTGATGAGCCATGATCAGTCAACCACCGTGAGGCCCATGGAGCGGGCAGAACCTTCGACCATGCGCGCGGCAGCTTCGACGCTGTCGGCGTTGAGGTCCTTGAGCTTCTTCGACGCGATATCGAGGCACTGGGCCTTGGTGATCGAGCCGGCCGAAGCGCCCTTGCCCGGCGTCGTGGCGCCCTTCTGGACGTTGGCGGCCTTCTTGAGGAAGTAGCTCACCGGCGGCGTCTTCATGACGAAGGTGAACGACTTGTCCTGGTAGTAGGTGATGACCACCGGGACCGGCGAACCC
>CAWZZK010000040.1:0-25123 GCA_963966455.1 Kaistia sp.
GCCGAGATTGATGATGTCGCGGCCCTCGCGGGCGAGCTGGGTGGCTCGCGCCAGCACGGCGAAGGCGTTCTCCTCGCCGATCCGGTCGAACTCTGCGACTGTCCTGAACATGGCTGGCGCTTGCTCCCTGGTCCCTCTTGCGACGCGGCGCCGCGGCAGGGGCGGCGCAGCATGATCGCTTGTTGATTTCGTATGATGTTTCAGCGCATCCTCCCGCCAAAATCAAACCGATTGAAGCGGGAGACTCACCACCATGTCGTCTAGCACACCGAAGAAGCTGCGTTCGCAGGCCTGGTTCGACAATCCCGACAATCCCGGCATGACCGCGCTCTATCTGGAGCGCTACCTCAATTTCGGCCTGACCCGCGAGGAGCTGCAGTCGGGCAAGCCGATCATCGGCATCGCGCAGACCGGTTCCGACCTCTCGCCCTGCAACCGCCACCATCTCGAGCTCGCCAAGCGCGTGCGCGATGGCATCACGGCGGCCGGCGGCCTGGCGATGGAGTTCCCGGTCCACCCGATCCAGGAGACCGGCAAGCGCCCGACCGCGGCGCTCGACCGCAACCTCGCTTATCTCGGCCTCGTCGAGGTGCTCTACGGCTATCCGCTCGACGGCGTCGTGCTGACGACCGGCTGCGACAAGACGACGCCGGCCTGCATCATGGCCGCCGCCACCGTCAACATCCCGGCGATCGTCCTTTCGGGCGGCCCGATGCTGAACGGCTGGTGGAAGGGCGAGCGCGCCGGCTCCGGCACCATCGTCTGGAAGAGCCGCGAGCGCCTCGCCGCTGGCGAGATCGACTACAACGAGTTCATCGAGATCGTCGCCTCCTCGGCGCCGTCGGTCGGCCATTGCAACACGATGGGCACCGCCTCGACGATGAACGCGCTGGCCGAAGCGCTCGGCATGAGCCTGCCGGGCTGCGCCGCCATTCCCGCGCCCTATCGCGAGCGCGGCCAGATCGCCTATGACACCGGCAAGCGCGCGGTGGAGATGGTCTGGGAGGACCTGAAGCCGTCCGACATCATCACCCGCGAGGCGATCGAGAACGCGATCGTCGTCAACTCCGCCATCGGCGGCTCGACCAACGCGCAGATCCACATCAACGCCATCGCCAAGCATGCCGGCGTGCCGATCAAGATGGATGACTGGCAGGAGGTGGGCTACGAGATCCCGCTGCTCGTCAACCTGCAGCCGGCCGGCAAGTATCTCGGCGAGGAATTCCACCGCGCCGGCGGCGTGCCGGCCGTGGTCAACGAGCTCGTCAAAAAGGGCAAGATCCGCAACGCGGTGACGGTCAACGGCAAGACGCTCGCCGACAATTGCCGCGGCAAGGAGAGCGAGGACTGGGACGTCATCCTCCCTTATGACCAGCCGCTGGTGAAGGATGCCGGCTTCATCGTGCTGAAGGGCAATCTCTTCGACAGCGCGATCATGAAGACGAGCGTGATCTCGGAAGAGTTCCGCAACCGCTATCTCGTGAACCCGGCCGATCCGAACGCCTTCGAGGGCAAGGCGGTCGTGTTCGACGGTCCCGAGGACTATCACCACCGCATCGACGATCCCTCGCTGGAGATCGACGAATACACGCTGCTCTTCATGCGCGGCACCGGCCCGATCGGCTATCCGGGCGGCGCCGAGGTCGTGAACATGCAGCCGCCGGCGGCGCTCATCAAGCGCGGCATCCATTCGCTGCCCTGCATCGGCGACGGCCGCCAGTCGGGCACGTCGGGCTCGCCCTCGATCCTCAACGCCTCGCCCGAGGCGGCGGCGATGGGCGGCCTCGCGCTGCTCCGGACCGGCGACCGCGTGCGCATCGATCTCGGCAAGGGCACGGCCGACATCCTCATCTCGGATGAGGAACTGGCCGAGCGCCGCGCCGCGCTCTCGAAGGACGGCGGCTATCACTTCCCGGGCAACCAGACGCCCTGGCAGGAGATCCAGCGCGTGCTCGTCGACCAGTTCGACGAGGGCATGGTGCTGAAGCCGGCGGTGAAGTACCAGCATGTGGCGCAGGAAATGGGTATTCCGCGCGACAACCACTGAGCGGTTCCGCAGGAAGCAAAGAGCCCATGCCGCGTCTGCGTCTTGCCCCGGAAGGGATCGGCCTCCATCTCTGGCTCGTGCCGGAGCGGGGGGCCGCCCGCGCCGTCGATATCGACGACCTCGACATCTCCGAGGAACTCGCCGATCGTATCGAGGCCTGGGGCGACGCATTCGACGCGGTCGTGGACGAAGTCGAGCCCTCGGCGACGGCCTTTCCGACACCGGAAGCCGAGGTGCTCTGGCGGGCCGAGGGCCAGCTGATCGCCGCGGCGCTCAAGGACGAGCTCGGCGAGGACTTTGAGATCGAGACGCGCTTCTGACCGGTGTCGTCCGGCCGGCCGGGGCGACGAGGGAACACCGTGATCAACAAGGCCTGGCACGACGCCAATCCGATGCCCGCGCAAGCCTCGCTCGACGAGCGCATCGCCTGGCATCTCGAGCATGCGGCGCATTGCGGCTGCCGTGACATTCCCGAAAGCATCAAGCAGGAGCTGAAGCGGCGGGGCGTGCCCGTGCCGAAGCGGCGCGAGACCATGACGACGCCGCCGACCGGCGGCGCCGCGCTGCCGCTCGGCGATCTCGTCGATCCGGTTCCCGCCGCGGTGCCGGCCCGCACGGTGCTGGAAGGCGCCAGCGTCTCGATCGTCCCCTTCGATGTCGAGGAGCACAGCGTGGCGCTGTTCGAGGCGACGGCGACGCATGACGATCTCTGGGCCTATATGGGGCAGGGGCCGTTCGGCGATCTCGCGAGCTTCGTCGATTATTACGCCGTCGCGGCGGAGAAGACCGACCCGCTGCTCTTCACCATCCTCGACCGTGAGAGCGGCCGCCCGCTCGGCCATGCGACCTATATGCGGATCGCGCCGAACGACCGGGTGATCGAGGTCGGCAACATCCTCTATACGCCGGCGCTGCAGCGCACGCGCGGCGCCACCGAAGCGATGTATCTGATGGCGCGGCACGCCTTCGAGGATCTCGGCTATCGGCGCTACGAGTGGAAGTGCAACGCGCTCAATGCGCCCTCGCGCCGGGCGGCGCTCCGCCTCGGCTTCACCTATGAGGGCACCTTCCGCCAGCACATGATCGTCAAGGGCCGCAACCGCGACACGGCCTGGTTCGCGATGCTCGACAGCGAATGGCCGGCCATCAAGGCCGCCTTCGAGGGCTGGCTCTCGCCGGAGAACTTCGCCGAGGACGGCAGCCAGCGCTTCGACCTCGCCACGATCCGCGAGGGCCTCGGTGGTGCCTGAGGCCCGCTAGAACCTGCGTATACCCACCAAGAATAACCAGACCATCTCCCGGGAGGAGACCAGAATGACCGACCGCCTGAAGGGCAAGCGCGCCTTCATCACCGCCGCCGGCGCCGGCATCGGCCGTGCGACCGCCATCGCCTTCGCATCCGAGGGGGCCACCGTCTATGCGACCGACCTCAAGGCCGATCTCCTGGCCGATCTGCGGGCGCATGGCATCGCGGCGGTCCATCCGCTCGACGTGACCTCGACGGCTGCGGTCGAGGCGCTGGCGAAGGAGGTCGGGCCGGTCGACATCCTCTTCAACTGCGCGGGCTTCGTGCATCACGGCTCGGCGCTGACCACCTCGGATGCCGACTGGGACTTCTCCTTCGACGTCAACGTCAAGTCGATGCACCGCACGATCCGCGCCTTCCTGCCGGGCATGCTGGAGAAGGGCGCCGGCTCGATCATCAACATCGCGTCGGGCGCGAGTTCGATCCGCGGGTTGCCGAACCGCTATGTCTATGGCGCGTCCAAGGCGGCGGTGATCGGCCTCACCAAGGCGGTGGCGGCCGACCACATCCGCCAGGGCATTCGCGTCAACGCGATCGCGCCGGGCACCATCCAGTCGCCCTCGCTCGACGGGCGCATCGCCGACCAGGCGGCGAAGACCGGCAAGACGGTCGACGAGATCCGCCAGCAGTTCATCGACCGCCAGCCCATGGCACGGCTCGGCACGGCCGAGGAGATCGCGTGGCTGGCCGTCTATCTCGCCTCCGACGAAGCGAGCTACACGACCGGCCAGTGCTACTCGGCCGATGGCGGCTTCGCGCTCTAGGATGGATCGAATTTCGGCTTCGCCGTTGCGAGCAGCTGCTCACCCCTGTCATTGCCGGGCTTGACCCGGCAATCCGGTCGCTCTCCTTCAGAGCTTCTCTCTGCGGGTGAACAGTCCAAGAAAGTCTGGGTTGCCGGGTCAAGCCCGGCAACGACAGTTCTGAGAATTCCCAAATGAGCCAGAGCGGGAAGGTTGGTCCGGCGCAGTTGCAGCCGCGCCGGATAAGCCTGGCGGCCCGCTGATCTCACGTCCCTTCGATCACATGCCTTCGATGACGGCGAGGCTGGCGCCGGCCATGGTGTCGACCGTGGCCGGGCCGGTGAAGGCGTCGAAGGCGTGGTCGGTCGGCAGCACCAGCAGCTTTTCCGGACCGTCATGATAGGCGAGGAAGATCTCGCCGCCGGCCGGCTGCGGCGTGACGACGGTGTCCTTGGTGCCGACGATGACCAGCAGCGGGCCCTTGTAGGCGGCGATCGCCGCCACAGGGTCGACCGTCGTCAGCGACTTGAAGAAATTGGTCTTCAGATTGGTCGTCGCGCCCCAGGGCAGCTTGATCTCGACCACCTTCTCCGCGTCCGGATCGGTGATCGCCGCCTCGACGGCGTCGTTGCCGAGGAAATGCGCGAAATTGTAGGCCGGATTCTGCGCCGGCGCCCAGAGCGTGGCGCTGGCCACCGGCCGCTCGGCCGCGACATGGGCGGCGACGAGGCCGCCGAGGCTCCAGCCGAGCACGTGGATCTTCTCCGGATCGATATTGGTCTGGCCCTTCAGCCAGTCGAAGGCCGCGAGCGCGTCGGCGATCTCGCTCTGAGCGGTCACGTCCTCCCACTTGCCGGGGCTTTCGCCCGAACCGGTGAAATCGATGCGCAGCGAGCCGACGCCGCGCTCGGCGAGGAGGCGCGCGGTGCGCGAGAAGACGCCTTCGTCGGTGTCCTTGATCGGCAGCTCGTCGCGCGAGCCGGTGAAGCCGTGCAGGAGCAGCACGACCGGCGGCTTCTGGACGTCCTTCGGCAGTTCCAGCGTGCCGACGATCGTGGCGTCGCCGCGCGGGATCTTGACCACCGTCTCCTCGGTGGCGCCGACCGGGCGCGCCAGCACGGCGGCGGACGCCGCCTTCAGCGCGGCGGTGTCGTCGGCGCGGGCCATGGGGATGGCGGCGAGGGTTGCGAGAAGGAGAGCGGAGATCAGCCGTCGCGACATGCGTTGGGTCCTCGGGGTGAGATGCAGCGCGAGCGTCGCAGAAACAGGAAGGCCGGCGCAAGGCCGGCCTTCGTTGGTTTTCGTGTTTCGCGCGCTCAATGCGCCGGGGCAGGGACCCCGCCCGCCGGCGGCTCCGGCGTCGGCAGCGGCGGCGGGCCGTCCGCGAGGCGGTTCTCGGTCGGGTTCGGCGCGGCGGGCGTCCGCGCGTCGTCCTCGTCGGTGTGCTTGCGGTGGGCGCTCGAGAGATAGGTGTAGAACATCGGCACGACGAACAGCGTGAAGACGGTGCCGATCGACATGCCGGCGGCGATGACGACGCCCATCGCGAACCGGGCCTTGGCACCGGCGCCGACCGCCGTGATGAGCGGCACGACGCCGAACACCATGGCGGCGGTGGTCATCAGGATCGGGCGCAGGCGGACCTTGGCCGATTCGATGATCGCCGCGTATTTGTCGAGCCCGCGCTCCTCGCGCAGCTGGTTGGCGAACTCCACCATCAGGATGCCGTGCTTGGTGATGAGGCCCACCAGCGTGATCAGCCCGACCTGGCTGTAGATGTTGATGGTGCCTCCCGAGAGCGCGGGCACGGCGAAGGCCATGCGCGAGCAGACATTCAGCACCGCCACCGCGCCGAAGATCGAGAGCGGCACCGACATCATGATGATGAGCGGATCGCGGAAGCTCTCGAACTGCGCCGCGAGCACCAGATAGATCACCACGATCGCGAGGCCGAACACGATGAGCAGCGTGTTGCCCGTCTCGATCTCGGTGCGCGACTGGCCGGCATATTCGATGAAGAAGCCCTGCGGCATCGTCTCGCGGGCGATCTCCTGCAGCGCCGCGAGGCCGGCGCCGGAGGTGACGCTCGGAACCGGCAGCGCCGAGAGCGTCGCCGAGTTCAGCTGGTTGAACTGCTCGATCGCCGGGGCGGAGCCCTGCGTCGAGACCGAGACGACGGCCGAGAGCGGCACCATCTTGCCGGACTGCGAGCGCACGAAGAAGGTGCCGAGGCTTTCCGGATTGTTGCGGAACTGCTGCGGCACCTGCGTGATGATGTCGTAGGCGCGCGCCTCGCGGTCGAATTTCGAGATGCCGTTCTCGCCCACGAGCAGCGTCAGCGTGTTGCCGATATCGGCGACCGAGACGCCGAGCGCGGCGGCACGGGCGCGGTCGATCGTCAGGTTGACCTTCGGGGTATCGAAGGACAGCGAGTTCTGCACGACAATGAACTTGCCCGAGGCCTGGGCCTTGTTCTTGATCTGCTCGGCCACCTCGTAGACGCGGTCGGCCGGAGCGGTCGACTGGATCACCATCTGGATCGGCAGGCCGCCGCCGGTGCCCGGCAGCGAGGGCACGCCGAAGGCGAAGGCCTGGACGCCGGCGACCTTGTCGAGGCGGCCCTGGAAGTCCTGCTGGACCTGCGCCTGCGAGCGCGTGCGCTGGTCCCAGGGCTTCAGCACCATGCCGGAGAAGGCGGAGTTGGCGCCGCCGGAGCCGGCGATCGAGAACAGGGCGTCGCGCTCGGCGATGTCCTTGGTCCGGTCGGCGATCTGGTCGACGTAATGCTGCGTGTAGTCGACGGTCGCATATTGCGGCGCGTTGATCACCGCGAACATCGCGCCCTGGTCTTCCTCGGGGGCGAGCTCGGAGGTCGTGTTCATGAACAGGAACACGACGGTGCCGAGCACCACCGCGACGATCATCAGCGTGATCGGGCGGACCTTGAGCGAGCCTTCGAGGCGGCGGGCATACCAGCCGGCAAAGGCTTCGAAGACGTGGTCGATGAACTTCTGGATGCGGCCGCCGCCGGGCTTCAGCAGCCTGGCCGCCATCATGGGCGCGACCGTGACCGCGACGAAGCCGGAGATGATGACCGCACCGGCGAGCGTCAGCGCGAATTCGCGGAACAGCGCGCCGGTGACGCCCTGCGTGAAGGCGATCGGCGCATAGACGGCGGCGAGCGTGATCGTCATCGACACGACGGCCGAGAAGATCTCCTGCATGCCGACGATGGCCGCCTTCATCGGCTTGAGGCCTTCCTCGATATGGCGGTGGATGTTCTCCACCACCACGATCGCGTCGTCGACCACGAGGCCGATGGCGAGCACCATCGCGAGCAGCGTCAGCGTGTTCAGCGAATAGCCGAGCGCCCAGAGCAGGAAGCAGACGCCGACCAGCGACAGCGGGATCGTGACGATCGGGATGATGACCGAGCGGAACGAGCCGAGGAACAGGAGGATCACGACGACGACGATAAGCGCCGCTTCGAGGATCGTGTGCAGCACCTCCTCGATCGAGGCGCTGATCGCCTCGGTCGAATCGTAGACGAGGTCGATCGTCATGCCGGCCGGCAGCGAGGACTGGATCAGCGGCAGCTCGGCGCGGACGCCGGCCGAGACGTCGAGCGGGTTGGCCGACGGCGTCTGGTAGATGCCGAGGAACACGCCTTCCTCGCCGTTGAAGCGCACCCGCGTGTCATTGGAGGCAGCCGCCAACTCGACCCGCGCGACGTCCCGCAGACGCACGACCTCGTCGCCATTGGTGCGGATCGGCAGCGCGCCGAAGGTATCGGCGTCCTGCAGCGTCGTCTTCGCCTCGATCGAATAGGCGTAATAGTCGTTCTTCGTCTTGCCGGGGGCGGAGAGGAAGTTCGAACTCTGGATCGCGGTGAGCACGTCGGTCGCCGTGACCTGGCGCGAGGCCATGGCCATCGGGTCGAGCCAGACGCGCATCGCGAATTCCTGCGCGCCCAGCACCTCGGCATTGGCGACGCCGTTCACGGTCGCGAAGCGGGGCTGGATGACGCGGATCAGATAATCGGTCAGCTGCTGCGTGTTCATGGTCTCGCTGCGGGCGGCGAGATACATGAGCGCGAAGGTGAAGCCGGTACCCTTCTGGATGACCGGGTCCTTGGCTTCGGTCGGCAATTCGCCGCGCACCTGCTGGACCTTGGCGATGACCTCGGTCAGCGCCTTGTCCGGATCGGTGTTGAGGCGCATGTGCACCGACACCGTCGAGAGGCCGAGCGCCGAGGAGGAAGTCACATAGTCGACGCCCTCGGCCGCGGACACCGACTTGGTGATGGTCGCGGTGATGAAGCCCTGGATCACGTCCGAGCTGGCGCCCGGATAGGCCGTCGTGACCGTGATCACGGTCTCGTCGACCTTGGGATACTGGCGGATGGACATCGAGAGGATGCCCTGCGCGCCGAGCAGCAGGATCAGGAAGCTGACGACCGTCGAGAGGACGGGCCGGCGGATGAAGATCTCGGAGAAATTCATGGCTGCACCGCTCCAGCGGGCTTCACGGCCCCCTCGGGCGGCTCACCATCCTTGTCGATGGCGACCGGGCTGCCGGGGGAGAGCTTGTTCTGGCCGGAGGTCGCGATCAGCTCGCCGGGCGTCACGCCCTTGACGATCTCGATCGTGTCGCCCGAGCGGCGGCCGGTCTGGACGAAGACCTGCTTGGCGACGAATTCCGGCGGCGGCGGCGCGGGCTGCGCGGCGGCGGCTCCGGCATTCGCGTCGGCCGGCTTGGCGGCCGGCGGCGGCGCCTTCTCGATCACATAGACATAGGTGCCGTAGAGGCTGATCGTGACCGCCGTCTGCGGCAGCGCGATCACGCCGGTCTCGACCGGCAGGTCGATGCGGACATGGATGAACATGCCGGGACGCAGCGCGCCGTCCGAATTGGTCAGTTCCGCCTGGACGCTGACGAGGCGCGAGGCCGGGTCGATCTTCGGATCGATGCCGGTGATGGCGCCCTTATAGGGCAGGTTGCCGGATTCCATGCCGAACTGCACGGTCTGGCCGATCTTCAGCGAGCCGAGCTGCTGCTCCGGCACGGTGAAGTTGACCTTCATCGTGTCGAGATTCTGCAGCGTGGCGACGACGGTCGCGGGCTGGACATACTGGCCGACATCGATGCGCGCGATGCCGATCGTGCCGGCGAAGGGCGCCTTGACGGCCTTCTGGTCGATCGTCGCCTCGAGCTGCTGCAGCGTGCCCTTGGCCTTGTCGAGATTGTTCTGCGCGTCCTGCAGCGAGGCGATCGTGCCGACCTTGCGGTCAAGCAGCTGCTGGGCGCGGGCGAGCGCTTCCTGGGCGACGGCGACGGAGGTTTGCGCGGAGCCGAGATTGGCGCGCTCGACGGCGTCGTCGATCTGCACCAGGAGCTGGCCGGCCTCGACCTTGTCATTGGCCTTGAACAGGATCTTCTCGACGATGCCGCCCGTCTGGACAGCGACATCGACGCCCTGCGAGGCCGCGACCGTGCCGACCGCGTCGATGCCGGGGCTCCAGGTCGTCGGCTTCACCTCGACGGCGGAAACCGTGATGACCGGCCGCGGCATGTTGGCGAAGAACTGCGCCATCGCCTTGTCGGAGAACATGTTCAGCCCGATCAGCGCGCCGCAGATGACGACGACGACGATGAGCAGGACGAAAGCGATGACGATCCGCAGGACCTTACTCAGCATGACGGAATCCAAGTTTGGGGCTTTGCCCAGCCTGTGCCTCTCGGGCGGTCCCTTCTGCGGCGCAGGCGCGCAGCAGCGCAGTCGCCGCTTGATCGGGCATCCGGAAAGAGTGTACCGTCCAGACGGTCAAGTCAATATGCTGCGCCGCAATAGATTGCATTGCGTGGCCCAATGGCCGAACGGCAACAGGTCGTCGGCCGAGGAGAAGGCGTGGACCTGGAACAGAGCCCGAAACAACCGCGCGGGGCGACCCGCGAGCGGATCATGGAAGCAGCGACGGCCGTCGCCCACGCCGTCGGCCCGGCCCATCTGTCGCTGGATGCCGTCGCCGAGCGGGCCGGCGTCTCGAAGGGCGGCTTACTGTATCACTTTCCGACGAAAGCGTCTCTCATCAAGGCGATCGTCGAACGGCATCTGGAGACGGTCGCCAACGCCGCCGGAATCACGTCCTGCGAGGCGGATGGCGACGGCGACGGCGTCGCGCTGCGCATGATGCGGGCCTTCCTCGTCACCCCGGTCGCCAAGCCGGGAGGGGCGCAGGGCTTCCTCGCCGCCATGGCCGAGACGCCTGAACTCCTGGAGCCGATCCGCCACCACAACGAGCGCGTTGCGGCGTGCCTGCGCCGGGCGCAGGAGCCCGAGATCGCGATGATCGCCTTCCTCGTGGTGGAGGGGCTGCGCTGCCTGCAGCTCTTCGACGCCAATCCGCTGACCGAGGCGGAGATCGGCCGCATCTTCGCGACGCTCGACCGCATCCTCGGCTGCCCGGCTGAAACCGCCTGAGGATCAGACCGCCGGCCGGCGCGCGAAGGGTTTCAGGATCGCAAGGGCGGCGGGCAGCAGCACCAGCACCGCGACGACGGCGAAGCCGGTGAGCGCCACGAAGGCGTTGGCGAGCCCGATCATGTCGGAGAGGCGGCCGAGCAGCAGCACGGGCAGGCTGTTGGAGAGATAGGCCGTCACATAGAAGGCCGAGACATAGGTGGCGCGGCGATCGGGCGGCGCAACGCGGTTGACGACGCCGGCCGCGCCCACGAAGGCGGCGCCATAGCCGATGCCGACCAGCACGGTCCCCGCGACGAAGAGGGCAGGGCCGGCGATTTCGATCGCCAGCGCGCAGAGCGCCATGGCCGCGGCGACGATGGCGCTGCCGATGACCAGCGCCTTCGGCGAGGCGACGCTGCCGAAGCCCATCTGGCTGATGCCGCCGACGAGCTGGAAGACGGTGACGATCAGCCCGGCCGTGGCGACCGAGCGCGCACCGAGCAGATCGCGCACAAAGCTCGGGCCGAGCGCGGCGAAGCAGGAGCCGACCGCCCAGGCGATGAACACCGCCGCGGCGGCGATCGCAAAGCCGGCGATGCGCGGCGGCGCCGCCGAACCATCCGCCGCCGTGGCTGCAACCGGCGGGCTGCCCGCGCTCCGTCGCGCCGGGAACGGCACCGCGACGAGGCCGACAAGGGCGACCAGCGAAAGCCCGGCCACGATCAGGAACGGCAGGCGGAGCGGATCGAGGTCGAGCGCGAGGCAGGCCGAGGTGATGACCGGCCCGAGCGCGCACGCGATGGTGAAGACCGAGGTCGCGAGCGTCGCCGAGCGGCGGGCGTCGAGCTTCGGGTCGAGCTCCAGCAGCGCCGCGCTCGCCGTTCCCGCGACGCCGCCGGTTCCGGCGCCGGCGAGGAAGCGGCCGAGAAAGAGATGTTCGAGGTCGGAGGCGGTGCCGAAGACCAGCGAGCCGGCGATGACCAGCAGCAGCGCGCCGCAGATGACGATGCGCCGGTCGGGCAGGCGGTCGGAGAGGCGCCCGAGCACGAGGAGCGCCAGCAGCGTGCCGCCGGCATAGGTCGCGAAGACGGCGCTGATCGTGAAGGTGTCGAGCGACCAGAGCTCGCGATAGACGGCGTAGAGCGGCGACGACGCGGTGCTGTTCAGCAGCGCGACCATGATCGCAAGGGCGACGAAGCCGCGGGCGGGGATGTTGCGGGAGGCGGGCAATCGGGAACCGGCTGGCGCGGAAGCGTCGCGCTTTGGCGGGCGGCCGGGGAGGCCGCGCTGCTTCGCCCCCTTATAGGTCGGGTCGAACGCTCATGCACGCGCCTTCGGCGCATGCGGGCCATGCCCCTCGGCGATGGCTCAGGCCGGCTCGGCCTCGGCCCGGGCAGCCTCGGTCTCGGCAGGCTCGGCGGCGGCGCGGCCCTGCGCCTCGGCCTGGTCCTCGCTCTCGTCCTCGGCGGGCTCCTCGGGCTCGTCGATGCTGGCCGAGAGGTTCTTCTCGATCTGGCGCAGCAGCTTGCGCAGCCGCTTCACGTCCTTCTCGTCGATGCCGGCGAGGGCTTCCTTTTCGAGACGCTTCCAGCCGCGATCGACATCGGCGATCGTCTCGTTGCCCTGCGCGGTGAGGAAGACATGCGCCTGGCGGCCGTCACCCTTCGAGGCGCGGCGCTCGACATAACCCTGCGCCGCAAGCCGGCTCACCATCTTGGTGACGGTCGGCGGCTGGACCGAGAGGGTCTGCGCCAACTGGCTCATCGACAGCCCGTCCTGCTCGGCCAGCGCCTTCAGGACGCTTTCCTGGCCAGGATGGAGGCCGATCCTGACGAGATGCATGCCGGAGCGGCCGCGGGCGGCGCGGGCCGTCTGCGCGAGGCGGAAGGTGATGGTCTTGCGATGGTTGAAAGCCATGATGCAGGAGCATGGCGAAGGATCATGTCCGCTTGATGACACGGCAAAGCATCGGAAAGCATCGCGAAAGGAATGCGCGGTCGCGAACTCTTCCTCAGCGCTGCAGCCGCAGTCCGATCGTCGCGGTCGTGGTCGGATAGGAGCCGCCGTCGCTGGCGCTCTGGAAATATTCCTGCTGCAGGCGGCCGACCAGCCAGGCCTCGCGGTTGAGCTTCCACGTGCCCTGCAGCGCCGCCTCGTAGGTCACCTGGTTCACGTCGAAGTCGAGATAGTGCTGGTACTGGTAGCCGAGATCGGCTTCGAGCGTGAAGTTGCGGCGGATATAGCGCTGCACCTGCAGGCCGAGATCATAGACGATCGTGCTCGACGCGTTGATGTCATAGGCCGGATCGACATAGGTCGCCGCCAGCAGCGCCACCTGCGTCAGCGGCGTCGGCGACCAGATCAGCGACGCGTCGATGGTCGGCAGGTCGAAGGAATCGAACTGCGAATCGACATATTGCTGATGCCGCCAGCCGAGCGCGATCTCGCCCTTCAGGATCGGATCGGCCGAATAGGCGAGACCGCCGCGCAGCGTGATGCCGTTGGAATTGCGGCTATAGCCGAGCGGATCGGTCGGGCGGTTGAACAGGCGCGACGAGACCTCAGCCTCGACGAAGGGCGCGAGCGTCGGCGAGACCTTGTAGCCGACACGGACGGCGCCGTTCACCAGCGTGTTGTCGAGATAGGCCTGCGTGACGGTGATGTCGCCGACATCGACCGGGTCGTAGCCGGTATAGGTCGCGGTGCCGCGCAGCTGCAGGATGGTGTTGCCGACCGAGCCGTCCAGCGTCGCGCCGCCGTCATAGGTGCTGACGCCCGGCGGGTTGTCGACATTGCCGGGATAGCCGAGCTGGTTGGTCGACTGCGTGTCGTAGGTGTAGTCGGCCTTGAGGCGCAGCGCCCAGTCCCGTGGCAGGTCGATCCGGCCATTGGCCTCGACATAGAGATAGGGATCGGGCGAGACGGTGGTGTCGGTGAAATATTCGTAGGCGCCCTTCAGGCGGAACTGAAAATCGTGCCGGTCCCAGTTCGACTGCAGGAGGATGTCGGGCGCGAGCGTCACGAGACCCGAGGGGCCGCCGGTGCTGACCTGCGCCGCGTTGGAGGTGTAGCCGCCGCGAAGCTCCAGCGCCGGAAACAGCGTGAAGCTGCCGACGGCGATGCCGGTCGGGTCATAGGCGGTCTCGTCGCGCGCGTCGGCCGTCTTCTTGCGCTTCGCGGTGCCGTCTTCCTCGTTGCCGGTGACGGGCTGCTCGGCGGTCTGGCGCGTGACGCGGCCCTGCTGCTCCTCGGCCGCATCCGTCGTCGTCGTCGGCCGCAGCGTGCCGACATCGATCGCCTCGATGCCCTGCACCGGCGAGATCTCCACCGGCTGGCCGGGATCCGTGCCGCGCAGCGTCGAGAAATCGTCCGCCGTGTCGAAGCCGATGCCGGGGCCGCTGCCCGCCGGCACACCCTGCGCGAGCGCATGCCCGAACGGCGCGAGCACGCCGAGCAGCGCCGCCTGGAGCAGGGTGCGGAGAGGGGGACGCATCGGCCTTCGGACGTCCTTGCTGGCCGGGCTTCGGCGACCCGGTTTCATGGTTTCCGAAATGTAAACAGGCTTGGTTAAGAGATGGTTTTCACGGGGCTTGCGCAGGCCGCTCGCGCCCCTCCTTGCGGTCAGGGCGCCCCGCCGTGCTAAACGGAGGCGTCAATCGAACAGGCGCGGAGTGGCGGCGATGGATCGGCAGCGGGGCGGGGACAGGGAGGCCGGCGATGCGCTCGCCTCGGCGCTGCGCACGCTGTCGAGCGAGACCGCCGGCCTCGTCGCGCTCGGCCGGGCGCTGGAGGACGAGCTCGCCGCGAGCTTTACCGCCGTTGTGGGGCTGATCCGCCGGGCAACCGGACGGGTGGTGGTCACCGGCGTCGGCAAGAGCGGCCATGTCGGCGTCAAGGTCGCCTCGACGCTGGCATCGACCGGCACGCCGGCCTTCTTCATGCACGGCGCCGAGGCCAGCCATGGCGATCTCGGCATGGTCGGCAAGGACGACGTCATCCTCGCGCTCTCCTGGTCTGGCGAGACGGCGGAGCTGCGCGCCATCGTCGAGTTCGCCGGCCGCTTCCGCAATCCGCTGATCGCGATGACCGCCAATGCCGAGAGTTCGCTCGCCCGGCAGGCCGACCATGTGCTGCTCCTGCCTCGCGCCGACGAGGCCTGCCCGCACGGCCTCGCGCCCACCACCTCGGCGCTGATGCAGCTCGCGCTCGGCGATGCGCTGGCCATCGCGCTGCTCGAGGCGCGCGGCTTCACCGCTCAGGATTTCCGCCTCTATCATCCGGGCGGCAAGCTCGGCGCCAGCCTGCATTTCGTCACCCATGTGATGCATGCCGGCAGCGCGATGCCGCTCGTGCCGGCCGGTACGGTGATGGCGGCGGCGATCGACGAGATGACGGCGAAGCGGTTCGGCTGCGTCGGCGTCGCCGATGGCGAGGGGCGGCTGATCGGCATCGTCACCGATGGCGATCTTCGCCGGCATATCGGCCCCGATCTGCTGGAGCGGCCGGTCGAGGCGGTGATGACGCGCGATCCGAAGACCATCCCGCCCGACATGCTGGTCGGCACGGCGATCGATCTCCTCAACACGACGAAGATCACCGCTTTCTTCGTCGTCGAGAACGGGCGGCCGGTCGGCATCCTGCACATGCACGACCTGCTGCGGCTCGGCGTCGTATAGGGCGCTGCCGGCCTCAGCTCAGGCGGCGATCACCTTCAGCCGCGCGCCGTCATGGCCGACGACGCGCACGGTCGCGCCGGCCGGCAGGTCGGGCCCTTCGACGCCCCAGCTCGAATCGTCGACGCGGATGCGGCCGCGGCCGCCCTCGATGGCGTCTGCGAGCGGGAAGGTGAGGCCGACCAGGCGCGCGGCGCGGTCGTTGAGGCGGAGATCGTCCTCGGCGGCGGCGCGACGGACGGCGATGCGGCGGCCGATCAGCACGAAGATCGAGGCGAGCACGACGAAGAGGACCGCTGCGCCCTGCCAGGGGAGGGGGATCGCGAGGCTCGCGAGGCCGACGACGACGGCGGCGAGGCCGAGCCACATCAGGAAGGCGCCGGGCGCGAAGAGTTCGAGGCCGAGCAGCACCAGGCCGGCGACGACCCAGCCCCAGGGTCCGGCGACGAAATCGAGGCTCATTCGCCGCTCGCCCGGGTCGAGGGAACGCTCGGGCCGCGGCGGCGCTGCGACGCCGAGGACGGCTCGCCGCCGAAGGCCTCGCGCGCGATCTCGGCGACGCCGCCGATCGATCCGAGCAGCGCCGAGGCCTCGATCGGCAGCATCAGCACCTTCTGGTTGGGCGCGGAGGCGAGCGCCTCGATGGCCTTGGTGTAGCCCTGCGCCACGAAATAGTTGATCGCCTGAACGTCGCCTTCGGCGATGGCGCGGCTGACGAGTTCCGTCGCCTTCGCCTCCGCCTCGGCGGCGCGCTCGCGCGCCTCGGCATCGCGGAAGGCCGCCTCGCGCCGGCCCTCGGCCTGCAGGATCTGCGCCTGCTTCTCGCCCTCGGCGCGCAGGATGGCCGACTGGCGAAGGCCCTCGGCTTCGAGGATCTGCGCGCGCTTCTCGCGCTCGGCCTTCATCTGGCGTCCCATCGAGGAAATGAGATCGGCCGGCGGCACGATGTCCTTGATCTCGATGCGGGTGATCTTGATGCCCCAACTCGCGGCCGCGCTGTCGACGACGCGCAGCAGGCGGTCGTTGATCTCGTCGCGATGCGACAGCAGCTGGTCGAGATCCATGGAGCCCATGACCGTGCGGACATTGGTCATGGTGAGGTTCAGCAGCGCGTTCTCGAGCCCGCGGATCTCATAGGCGGCGCGTGCGGCGTCGAGGACCTGGAAGAAGGTCACGCCGTCGACGCTGACCGTGGCGTTGTCCTTGGTGATGATTTCCTGGGTCGGAACGTCGAGCACCTGCTCCATGACGTTCATCTTGGCGCCGACCCGGTCGATGAAGGGCACGATCAGGTTGAGGCCGGGCTTCAGCGTGCGCGTGTAGCGGCCGAAACGCTCGATCGTATAGTTGAAGCCCTGCGGCACGGTCTTCACGCCCGCCGCCAGTACCAGCACGACGAGCGCGACGAGCACCAGCACGGTGACGTTCAAGCCGAAGACATCCATGCGCGACCCCTCCGCCCAGTGGCGAAGCTTCGCGGATTTCGGCCCGTGAAGCAATCGGGCCGTGGCGCAGCTCATGCCGCGCCACGGCCCCTGGCTCTGTTACGCGTAGCGGTTGACGATGCCTTCCAGCATCTCCTGCTTGCCCGAGCGGGGCTTCGGATCGGCGATCTGGAGCGCGCGGTCGGCCACCTCGGCGAAGCTCTTCTCGCCGGCGAGGATCGCCTTCGAGTCGGCGCTCGCCCAGCCGGCATAGCGGGCTTCGAGCGGGCCGGTCAGCGCCTTGTCCTCGAGCATCTCCGCCGCCGCGATCAGGGCGCGGGCGCAGGCATCCATCGAGGCGACATGGCCGATCAGGAGATCGTCCGGATCGATCGACTGGCGGCGGATCTTGGCGTCGAAATTGAGGCCGCCGGTGGTGAAGCCGCCGCCCTTCAGGAACTCGTGGAAGACCGGCACCAGCTCGCCGACATCCATCGCGAACTGGTCGGTATCCCAGCCGAGGAGATTGTCGCCGCGGTTGATGTCGAGCGATCCGAAAATGCCGAGCGCGAAGGCCAGCATCACCTCGTGATGGAACGAGTGGCCGGCGAGGATCGCGTGGTTCTGCTCGAGATTGAGCTTCACTTCCTTGGCGAGGCCGTAGCGCTCCAGGAACCCGTACACCGTCGCGGTGTCGTAGTCGTACTGGTGCTTGGTCGGCTCCTTCGGCTTCGGCTCGATCAGGATCGGGCCCTTGAAGCCGATCTTGTGCTTGTAGTCGACGAGCATGTTGAGGAAGCGGCCGAGCTGGTCGAGCTCCTGCTTCATGTCCGTGTTGAGCAGCGTCTCGTAGCCCTCGCGGCCGCCCCAGCAGACATAGTTGGCGCCGCCGAGCGCGTGGGTCGCGTCGATCGCCGCGCGGACCTGGCCGACGGCATAGGTGAAGACGTCCGGATCGGGATTGGTCGCGGCGCCGGCCATATAGCGGCGATGAGAGAAGAGATTGGCCGTGCCCCAGAGGAGGCGGGTCTTCGAGGTCTCCATCTTCTTCAGGAAGATGTCGGTGATGACCTTGAGATTGTCGATCGATTCCTTGAGCGAGGCGCCCTCGGGGGCGACGTCGACGTCATGGAAGGCGAAGAACGGTACGTCGAGAAGGCGGAACATCTCGAAGGCGACGTCGGCCTTGTCCTTGGCGAGCTGCAGCGCATCGGGCCCGTGCATCCAGGGGCGCAGGAAGGTCTCGCCGCCGAAGGGGTCGCCGCCCGGCCAGGTGAAGGAGTGCCAGTAGGCGACCGAGAAGCGCAGATGGTCCTCGAGCCGCTTGCCGAGCACGACCTTATCCTTGTCGTACCAGCGGAAGGCGAGCGGCGAGGTTGCGTCCTGGCCCTCGAACGTGATCGTCTCTTTCTGGGTGAAGAAAGTCACCGGCGGTTCCTCCTTGTGGTCTCGAAAACTTGCAGTCTCGAATGATCGGCAGGCTCGAAGGGTGGTGACCGCATGAGCCGGGCCGGGATCGACGGCCTTGACCAGAGGGCGTCTGAGGGGCGTACGTCAGGGGCGGAGAAGGCGAACCGGCTCAATATTTGATTTGATAATCAAACAAAAACAGCCTCCCCGACAGGATCTCACGGTCCGTCTGACGCCTGATGGGGGTGGTATACAGGCGGGTTTTGCGGTACGCAACTCAAAAATCGGCGCAGCCTCGGGTGGCCGCCCGTCGTGACCATGTGGAGGAAGAGATGTTTGTCGGGATCGACATTGGGACGTCCAGCGTCAAGACGGTGCTGATGTCCGAGGACGGCGCCGTCATCGCGTCGGAATCGCGGCCGCTCACCGTGCAGCGACCGCATCCGGGCTGGTCCGAGCAGGACCCCGAGAGCTGGTGGACGGCGACGGTCGAGACGATGGACGCGCTCGCCGCCGTCCATCCCGCCGCCGTCGCGGCGACGAAGGGCATCGCGCTGTCCGGCCAGATGCATGGCGCGACGCTGCTCGGCAAGGACGGCAAGGTGCTGCGGCCGTGCATCCTGTGGAATGACGGCCGCTCGGCGGCCGAATGCGGCGAGCTCGAGGCGGCCTGTCCCGACCTGCATGCCATCGCCGGCAATCTCGCGATGCCGGGCTTCACGGCGCCGAAGCTCCTTTGGGTGCGGAAGCATGAGCCGGCGGTCTTCGCCGAGACGCGCCATGTGCTGCTGCCCAAGGCCTATGTGCGCTACCGCATGACGGGCGACATGGTCGAGGAGATGTCGGACGCCTCCGGCACGCTGTGGCTCGATGTTGGCAAGCGCGACTGGTCCGACGCCGTGCTCGCGGCGACCGGCCTCGATCGCTCGCATATGCCGCGCCTCGTCGAGGGCTCGCAGTCGGGCGGGCCGCTCTCGGCCGATCTCGCGAAGCGCTGGGGCATGACCTCGATCCCGGTCGTCGCGGGCGGCGCCGGCGACAATGCCGCCGCGGCCGTCGGTCTCGGCGCGATCGCCGCCGGATCGGCCTTCCTGTCGCTCGGCACCTCGGGCGTGCTCTGGGTCACGACCGACCGCTTCCTGCCCAACCCGTCCTCGGCGGTGCATGCCTTCTGCCACGCGCTGCCCGAGACCTGGCACCAGATGGGCGTGATGCTCTCGGCCGCCTCGGCGCTGTCCTGGTATTCGGGCCTCGTCGGCGTCAAGGAAGCCGAACTCCTCGCCGGGCTCGGCGAGAGCGTCGCGGCGCCGTCGCCGGTTCTGTTCCTGCCCTATCTCTCCGGCGAGCGCACGCCGCACAACGATGTCGCGGCCCGCGGCGCCTTCATCGGCCTCGCGCATGAGAGCGACCGCGCGGTGCTGACGCAGGCGGTGCTGGAAGGCGTCGCCTTCGCGACCAAGAGCTGCCAGGAGGTGCTGGAAGCGGCCGGCAGCCATGTCGCCGAGATCGATCTCGTCGGCGGCGGCTCGCGCTCGGCGCTCTGGGCCGGGATCATCGCCAATGTGCTCGGCATTCCGGTGCATACCGTCGAGGACGGCGAAATCGGCGGCGCCTTCGGCGCGGCCCGCCTCGCCCGCATCGCGGCGACGGGCCTCTCCCCCGCCGAAGTCTGCCCCCCGGCCAAGCGGCTGCGCACCTTCGCGCCCGACAAGGCCCTCGTCGACGCCTATGCCGAGCGCTACGCGCTCTGGAGCCGGCTCTATCCGGCGATCAAGGCGGCACAGGAGGGCTGAGGCCTCGCGCGGCCGGGCACCGTCCGGCCGCGACACCCGTTGCCGCTACACCCAGCCCATCAGTTCGCGGCGGGCGAGGTGTTCGAGGAGGGCCATGCCTTCCGGGCTGTCGTTGAGGCAGGGGAGGGCGGCGAACTGTTCGCCGCCATGCTCGCGGAAGATGTCGCCGTTCTGCATCGCGATCTCCTCCAGCGTCTCGACGCAGTCGGCGGCGAAGCCGGGGCTGACGACGGCGAGGCGCTTGATGCCGCTTTTCGCGAGGCCTTCCACGGTCTCGTCGGTATAGGGCTGCAGCCATTCGGCGCGGCCGAAGCGCGACTGGAAGGTGAGCTTCAGCCGATCCTCCGACCAGCCGAGCCGCTTCCTCAAGAGGCGCGCGGTCTTGTGGCAGTGGCAGTGATAGGGATCGCCCTTGTCGAGATATTCCTTCGGCAGGCCATGGAACGAGGCGAGCACCATCTCCGGCTCGAAATCGAGCTTCTCGATCGACTGCGTGATCGAGGTCGCCAGCGCGTCGATATAGACGGGATCGTCGTGATAGGGCGGCAGCGTGCGGAGCGCCGGCTGCCAGCGCATCGCCTTCAGCGCGTCGAAGGCCTTGTCGTTGACGGTCGCCGTCGTCGAGGCGGCATATTGCGGATAGAGCGGCATCAAAAGGATGCGCTCGCAGCCGGCCTTCTGCAGCGCTTCCAGCCGCTCGGGGATCGACGGCGTGCCGTAGCGCATCGCCCAGTCGACGACGATGCGGCGGTCATCGGCGAAGCGCGGCGCCAGCTTCTCGGCCTGTGCGCGCGTGATGGTGCGGAGCGGCGATTCGTTGCGCTCCTTGTTCCAGATCGACGCATAAGCATGGCCCGATTTGCTCGGCCGCGTCGTCAGGATCACGAGATTGAGCAGCGGCCACCAGATCGCACGCGGCACCTCGATGACGCGGCGGTCGGACAGGAATTCCTTCAGATAGCGCCGCATCGACCAGTAATCGGTCGCGTCCGGCGTGCCGAGATTGACCATCAGCACGCCGATGCGGCCGAAATTCACCGGCGGATGGCCGGGCGGCAGGGCCGTCGCGTCAGGCAGTGCATCCATCATTGTGTCTCGGGTCCCCGGAGCCTCTTTGGCGCTGAACATAGGGCCGGGCGCCCCGCCCTCAAACCCCGTGCGGCGATTGATCCAGGACCAGGGTCGTCGGCCAAACCGCGTGACAGGGCGCGGTGCGGTTGACACATTGGGCGGCTAGAGTTCCGCCGTCCCCTTGGTCACACGTCCCCCTTGGTCACACGTCCCTTTGGTCACAGAGGAGTTCCCGATGATCGCCCTCGCGACAACCCGCCCTGCCGGCGCGCTCCGCGGCGCCCTTCTTGGCGCCTTCCTCGCCGCGACGCTCCCGGCCGCGGCCTTCGCCGAGACCGTGACGCTGCGCTTCGTGCAGACCAACGATATCGACCGCATGGAGGACGCCGAGGGCCGCGGCGGCTTCGCCCGCCTCGCCGCCGTCGTCGAGGCGGAACGGGCCAAGGGGCCGACCTTCTTCGTCCATTCCGGCGACACGCTGTCGCCCTCGCTGCTCTCCGGCATCGACAAGGGCGCGCATATCATCGACATCCTCAACCAGATGGGCGTCGCCGTTATGACGCCGGGCAATCACGAATTCGACCTCGGCAAGGCGAATTTCGAGACCCGCATCGGCGAGGCGAAGTTCCCGGTCGTCACCTCCAACATGCGCGAGCCGGACGGCAGCCAGCCGCCGAACACGACCGACACGAAGCTGGTCGAGGTGGACGGCATCAAGGTCGGCTTCTACGGGCTCACGACCGAGGATACGCCGATCGTCTCCAGCCCCGGCGACATGGTGTTCAATTCCTCGATCGACACCGGCAAGGCGCGCGCCAAGGCGCTGCGCGAGGCCGGCGCCGATCTCGTCGTCGGCGTGGTGCATACGCCGCTCTCCGTCGACATGGCGCTGACCCGCGCCCATGCCGGCGATCTCATCCTCTCCGGCCATGACGAGCATCTCCTCGCCTTCTTCGACGGCAAGACCGTGCTCACCGAAAGCGGCTCGCAGGGCGACAGCGTCGTCGTCACGACCGTCACCGTCGACAAGGCCGAGAAGGACGGCAAGACGAGCGTCAGCTGGACGCCGCATTTCACCATCGTCGACACGGCGACCGTGACGCCGGACCCGAAGATCGCGGCGGTGGTGAAGGGCTATCAGGACAAGCTCGACGCCGAGCTCAAGGTCGATATCGGCACCACCGAGACCGCGCTCGACAGCCGCCGCGCGACCGTGCGCGGCGAAGAGGCGGCGATCGGCAATCTCATCGCCGATGCGATGCGCGCCGCGACCGGCGCCGATGTCGCGATCACCAATGGCGGCGGCATCCGCGCCGATCGCGAATATCCGGCGGGAACCGTGCTGACCCGCGCCGATATCTTCGCGGAGCTGCCCTTCGGCAACAAGACGGTGAAGCTCGAGGTCACGGGGGCGCAGCTGAAGGACGCGCTCGTGAACGGCTTCAGCCAGGCCGATATGGGCGCCGGCCGCTTCCCGCAGGTCTCGGGGCTCACGGTCGAGGTCGATCTTGCCAAGCGGCCGAGCGAGCGCGTCCTCGCCGTCAGCGTCGGCGGCAAGCCGCTCGATCCCGCCGCGACCTATACGCTCGCCACCAACGACTTCATGGCCGGCGGCGGCGACGGCTATACCGTCTTCCGCGACGCCAAGGTGCTGCTCGGGCCGATCGACGCGCAACTGATGGCGAGCCAGGTCATCGACTATGTCGCGGCCGAGAAGACGATCGCGCCGAAGGTCGAAGGCCGCATCGCCCTGAAATAGCCGGGCTATCGGCCGGACTGGCGCGCCGCGCCGAAAGCGCGCTAGCTTGAGGGATCGGGGCGGCGGGGCGCCGCCCGCTGGAAAGGTTGGCCGACCGGGCGGCAAGATCCGGTGGCCGGCTTCCGGGAGGGGATCCGATCCATGCCGTTCCTGCTCGCCATGAGCCGGGCGATCGACGCGCTCAATACGCGCATCGGCGCCGTCTGCGATTATCTCGTGCTTCTCGCCGTGCTGATCAGCGCCGGCAACGCCGCCTCGCGCTACGCCTTCAGCCTCTCCTCGAACGCCTTTCTCGAGATCCAGTGGCAGCTTTTCGCCGCCATCGTGATGCTCGGCGCCTCGGTGACGCTGAAGAAGAACGAGCATGTGCGCGTCGATATCCTTTATTCCTGGGTGTCGCCGGCGACGCGGCTCTGGATCGACCTCGTCGGGATCATCCTCTTCATGCTGCCGGTGCTGGTGCTGCTGTTCTGGCTGTCGGTGCCGTTCTTCGCCGAATCCTTCCGCCTCGACGAACACTCGGCCAATCCCGGCGGGCTGCCCTTCTGGCCGGTCAAGTTCATGCTGCCGCTCGGCTTCGCGCTGCTCTTCCTGCAGGCGCTTTCGGAACTCGTGAAGCGCATCGCGGCGGTGAAGGGCGTGATCACGCTCGAAACCGCCTATGAGAAGCCGCTGCAGTAGGAGACGCGCCGATGTTCTCCTACGGAATCATGCCGCCGGTGATGTTCGCCGGCATGGTGCTGTTCATGCTGATCGGCTTTCCAGTCGCCTTTTCGCTGGCGGCGGTCGGCCTCTTCTTCGGCGTGATCGGCATCTTCACCGGCCATTTCACGCCGGAATTCCTGCAGGCGCTGCCGCTGAGGATCTTCGGGATCCTCTCCAACGAACTCTTGCTGGCGATCCCCTTCTTCACCTTCATGGGCGCCATCCTCGAACGTTGCGGCCTCGCCGAGGACCTCCTCGAAGGCACGGGCCATCTCTTCGGCAAGGTGCCGGGCGGGCTCGCCTATGCGGTGATCCTGGTCGGCGCGGTGCTCGGGGCCATCACCGGAACGGTCGCCGCCTCGGTCATCGCGATGGGCGTCATCTCGCTGCCGATCATGATGCGCTACGGCTACAATATGCGGATCGCGACCGGCGTCATCGCAGCGTCGGGGACGATCACGCAGCTGATCCCGCCCTCGCTGGTGCTGATCCTCCTCGCCGACCAGCTCGGCCGCTCGGTCGGCGACATGTATCGCGGCGCGATCGGGCCGTCGGTGCTGCAGGTGATCCTGTTCGCGCTGTTCATCCTCGCGGTTTCGATCATGCGGCCGCAATACGTGCCGCCGCTGCCCGCCGATATCCGCGTGCAGCGCGGCTGGCCGCTGATCCGCCGCATCCTCTGGGGCATGATCCCCTCGATCGTGCTGATCTTCCTCGTGCTCGGCACGATCTTCCTCGGTCTCGCGACGCCGACCGAGGCCGGCGCGATGGGCGCCATCGGCGCGCTCGTGCTGGCCGCCATGCACAACCGCCTCACCTGGCCGCTGGTGCGCCAGGCGATGGAATCGACCATGCGGCTCACCTCGATGGTCGTCTTCATCCTCATCGGCTCGACGGTGTTCACGCTCGTCTTCCAGGGCATGGACGGCGCGCACTGGATCGAGCATTTGCTAACGGGCCTCCCCGGCGGTCAGACCGGCTTCCTGATCTTCGTCAACATCTTCATCTTCTTCCTCGCCTTCTTCCTCGATTTCTTCGAGATCGCCTTCATCATCATCCCGCTCCTGGCGCCCGTCGCCTCGGCGCTCGGCATCGATCTCGTCTGGTTCGGCGTGCTGCTCTGCGTGAACATGCAGACCTCGTTCATGCATCCGCCCTTCGGCTTCGCGCTGTTCTATCTGCGCGGCATCGCGCCTCGCGAGGTGAAGAGTTCGGACATCTATCTCGGCGCCAGTCCCTGGGTCGCGCTGCAGATCATCCTCGTCGCGATCGTCATCATCTGGCCGGAGACGGTCTCCTCCTTCCTGAAGGCGGAGAAGGTCATCGATCCCTCGACCATCGAACTCAACGTGCCGATGCCCGACGCCGAAGCGCCGGCCGGCGGTAGCGGCAATCCCTTCGGCGAGGAGGGGGCGCAGAATCCGTTCGAGACCCCGGGCGATGCGGCGCCGGCGGCACCCGATTTCGGCGCGCCGGCCGACGGTGCATTGCCAACACCCGATTTCGGGGCGCCGGCGAAGTGACCCTCACCCCGGCCCTCTCCCGCAAGCGGGAGAGGGGGTAGGGAAGGACTTCGCTCTTCCGGTGGCGCGGGGCCATCGCATCGGAGGTAGCGTTCTTCACCTCTCCCATGGGAGAGGTCGGACCGAAGGTCCGGGTGAGGGGCGTGGCCCTTCCGGATAGTCCGTAACCCCTCACCCGCCGCGCCGATGGCGCGTCGACCTCTCCC
>CAWZZK010000041.1:0-17994 GCA_963966455.1 Kaistia sp.
AGCAGCGAGCCCATGGAGGCCGCCTGGCCGATGCAGAGCGTCGACACCGCCGGCTTGATGAACTGCATCGTGTCGTAGATCGCGAGGCCCGACGTCACGACGCCGCCCGGCGAATTGATATACATCGCGATCTCTTTCTTCGGGTTTTCGGCCTCGAGGAAGAGAAGCTGCGCGGTGATCAGGGTCGACATGTAGTCCTCGACCGGGCCGGTGACGAAAATCACCCGCTCCTTGAGCAGCCGGGAATAGATGTCATAGGCGCGCTCGCCGCGGTTCGTCTGCTCGACGACCATCGGCACGAGCGTATTCATATAGAGGTCGATCGGGTCTCTCATGATTGTCCTTCGGCGTCTCGATCTGCCACAGGGTTGAGGGGGCCCCGGTCGACCTCAATCGGATGGACCGATTCCCGGGGCGCTGAAGCCCATACATATGGCAGCTTCCCCGGCTTCGGAAGGGGCGCCACCTGACGCAAGAAACGACAGCGCCGCGGCAAGGGCCGCGGCGCGATCTCATGCCCAGCTTGGGGCCGGCGAGGAACGGCGATCAGGCAGCAGCCTGGCCCTCTTCCTCGTCCTTCAGCAGCTCTTCGCGCGAGACGGTGCGGTCCGTGATGTCGGCGAGGCCGAGCACATGGTCCACCACCTTCTCCTCGAAGATCGGGGCGCGCAGCGACGCGAGCGCCTCGGGATTCGAGCGATAGAACTCGTAGACTTCCTTCTCCTGGCCCGGGAACTGACGGATGCGGTCGACAAGCGCCCGCTGCAGTTCCTCGTCGGTGACCTGGATCTGCGCGCCCTCGCCGATCTCGGAGAGCACGAGGCCCAGGCGCACGCGGCGCTCGGCGATCTTGCGGTAGTCGGCCTTGGCGGCCTCCTCGGTCGTGTTCTCGTCCTCGAAGGTGCGGCCCGAGCGCTGCAGATCCTGCGTCACCTGGTTCCAGACATTCTCGAACTCCTGTTCGACCATGGTCGGCGGCAGCTCGAAGGAATGCAGCTCGTCGAGCTTGTCGAGCAGCTGGCGCTTGATCTTGGTGCGCGTCGCCGAGCCGAGCTGGCCCTGCATCTGCTCGCGCATCGTCTCGCGCAGCTTCTCGAGCGACTCGAGGCCGAACTTCTTGGCCCATTCGTCGTCGACGGTCGCGGCGACCGGCGCGGCGACGTCCTTGACGGTGACGTCGAAGGTGGCGGCCTTACCGGCGAGATGCTTGGCGCCATAGTTCTCGGGGAAGGTCACGTTGAGCACGCGCTCCTCGCCAACCTTGGCGCCGAGCAGCTGATCCTCGAAACCGGGAATGAAGCGGCCCGAGCCGATCGTGACCTGGCCGTTCTCGTCGGCACCGCCCTCGAAGGGCTCGCCGTCGATCTTGCCGACATAGGCGATGGTGACGCGGTCGCCATTCTCGGCGGCGCCGTCCTTGGTGGCGAAATCGGCCGAGTCACGGGCCAGCTTCGCCACTTCGGCGTCGACTTCCTCGTCCGTGACGTCGGCGATCGGACGGTCGATCTTGATGCCCTTGAAGTCGCCCAGCTCGAAGCTCGGCAGGACCTCATAGGTCATCGTGTAGGAGAGGTCCTTCTTGCCGTCGAGCACGTCGCCGGCCTCGGTCTCGTCCTCGGGCAGCGCGAAGCTCGGCTGCATGGCGGCGCGCTCACCGCGCTCCTCCAGCGTCTTGCGGGCGGTCTCGTTCAGGACGTTCTGGACGATCTCGGCCATCGCCGACTTGCCGTAGATGCGACGCAGATGCGCGGTCGGCACCTTGCCGGGGCGGAAGCCGTTGAGGCGGACCTGACCCTTCAGCTCTTCGAGGCGCGCCGAAAGGCGGCTGTCGAGTTCCGTCGCGGGGACCACGATCTTGAGCTCACGTTTCAGGCCCTCGGAGAGGGTCTCGGTCACCTGCATGTTCAGCGCTTTCCGTCTCGTGCGTTCTTAAGGTTGGCGTCTCGCCGGGATCGTCTTTTGCTCTTCAGCGGCGCCTGGTGCGGGCGGAGGGACTTGAACCCCCACGGCGCGAGCCACTGGAACCTAAATCCAGCGTGTCTACCAATTCCACCACGCCCGCGGCAGCCGTATGGTTTCAGGCCCTCGCAGGCCCATAACTAAGGCGCCGGCTCTATAGCATCAGCAAGGGTCGGGTCAATCGAAAAGCCGCTGGAAGACGCGAGGCAGCGCCTCGGGCAGGTCCTCGGCGATGAGGCCGCGGCCGAGGATCGCGCCCGCCTCGCCATGGAGATAGGTCCCGGCGCTCGCCGCCTCGAAGGCCGGCATCTTCTGGCAGAGAAGCCCGCCGATCATGCCGGAAAGCACGTCTCCCGATCCTGCCGTCGCGAGGAAGGGCGGCGCGTTGTCGGCGATCGAGGCGCGGCCGTCGGGGCTCGCCACGACGGTATCCGGCCCCTTCAAGAGCACGGTCGCGCCGGAACGGCGGGCGGCCTCGCGCGCGCGCCGGAGCTTGCCGGGCTCCTCGGCGAGATCGGGGAAGAGGCGGGCGAACTCGCCATCATGCGGCGTTATTGCGACCGGCGCGTCCCGGCCCGCGATCAATGCGAAGAGCGTATCGGGCGACTCGCGGAAGGCGGAGATGCCGTCCGCATCGAGCACGACAGCCGCGCCGGAGCGAAGCGCCGCCTCGACGAGCGCCCGCGTCCCCTCCCCCGCTCCGAGCCCCGGCCCCAGCACGACGCCGTCGAGCCGCTTGTCGGAGAGGATATCGGCGAGACCCGCCGCGCCCTCCATCGGCCTCAGCATGACCGCCGTCAGATGCGCCGCATTTTCGGGCAGGGCATCCGGCGGCGAGGCGATGGTGACGAGCCCGGCGCCGATCCTGAGCCCGGCGCGGGCGGCCATGCGGGCGGCGCCGGTGTGCCAGGCCGGACCCGAGACCACCACGAGATGGCCCTTGTCATATTTGTGGCCGTCGATCCTCGGGACCGAAAAAGCCGCGCCCCAGAGCTCCTTGCGGTTGCGGAAGGCCTGTGGCGCGATCGCCTCCAGCACCGCGTCGCGGATGCCGATATCGGCAATCTGGAGTCGGCCGCAGAGGACGCGTCCCGGCAGCAGCATGTGGCCCGGCTTGGCGCGGAAGAAGGTCACCGTTTCGTCGGCGCGCACCGCCTCCCCCATCACGGCGCCGGTCGTCCCGTTGACGCCGCTCGGCAAATCGACGGCGACGACCCGCGCTCCGGCGCCGTTCATGGCCCTGACAGCCTCGGCGGCGGCGCCTTCGAGCGGCCGGTCGAGCCCGGCGCCGAACAGCGCATCGACGACGACATCGGCCGCGGCGAGATCGAGCGATGCCAGCGAGACCACCTCGCCCCTCCAGTCGGCGGCGGCGAGGGCGGCATCGCCCTTCAGCGCCGCGCGCTCGCCGAGAAGGCCGAGCGTCACGCGATAGCCGCGCTCGGCGAGAAGCCGCGCCGCCACGAAGCCGTCGCCGCCATTGTTGCCGGGTCCGCAGAGAATCGCGATGCGACTGCCGAGCGGGCTGCGCGCGACGACATCGGCCACGGCTCGGCCGGCCGCCTTCATCAGCGTGTATCCCGGCGTTCCCGAACGGATCGTCGCGGCATCGGCGGCGGACATCTCGGCGGGCGTGAGCAGTTCCATCATGGCGGGGTCCCGGTCTTCGCGCGCCGAAGGGCGCTCTCCGATTCTAGCCGCATGCCGGCATCGCCCGAAGGAAAAGCGATGATCTGCACACAGTTTGCTCATTTGCCTATTGATGCACCGGCCCGGCCGGGCTTCATTGGCGGCGAGAGCCGGCATGGCAGTCCGGGAGCCCAATTTTCCGGCGTTTTCGCGAACCGGAAGAGATGGCACGGAGCCTGCAAGCGTCGGCGACGGGCCGGTCACACGGCCGGGGCCAGACGAGCATCGGAGATGCGGAGGCAATGAAAAAGATCGAAGCGATCATCAAGCCGTTCAAGCTCGATGAGGTGAAGGAAGCGCTGCAGGAAGTCGGTCTCCAGGGCATCACGGTCACCGAGGCCAAGGGTTTCGGGCGCCAGAAGGGTCATACCGAGCTCTATCGCGGCGCCGAATATGTCGTGGACTTCCTGCCGAAGGTGAAGGTCGAGATCGTGCTCGGCGACGACCTGGTCGAGCGCGCCGTCGACGCCATCCGCAAGGCCGCTCAGACCGGCCGCATCGGCGACGGCAAGATCTTCGTCTCCAATATCGAGGAGGCCGTGCGCATCCGCACCGGCGAGAGCGGTCTCGACGCGATCTGAGCGGCTCGTTCCGTCGGGGGCCTAGCCAGCGGCGACAGCCCTGATAATCTCACATACCGTTTCCGGTGGGTTGCCGGCAGCGGCCCCTTGGGCTGCGCCGGCACCCTTCAGTGTGAGAGAGGACCCTCGCCATGACGACCGCCAAGGACATCCTGAAGCTGATCAAGGATCAGGATGTGAAATATGTGGACTTCCGCTTCACTGATCCGCGCGGCAAGTGGCAGCACGTCACTTTCGACATCGATCTCATCGACGAGGAGATCTTCGCGGAAGGCACGGCTTTCGACGGCTCCTCGATCGCCGGCTGGAAGGCGATCAACGAATCCGACATGACGCTGGTGCCGGATCCGGACACCGCCTTCATCGATCCCTTCTTCGCCCAGACGACGCTCGTCATCGTCGGTGACATCATCGACCCGATCTCGGGCGAGAGCTACAACCGCGACCCGCGCTCGATCGCCAAGAAGGCCGAGGCCTATCTGAAGCAGACCGGCATCGGCGACACGGTCTATTTCGGCCCCGAGGCCGAGTTCTTCATCTTCTCCGACGTCAAGTACAAGGTCGACCCGTACAATACGGGCTTCAAGCTCGACGACCAGGAACTGCCGATCAATTCCGACACGGATTACGAGGGCGGCAATCTCGGCCACCACGTGAAGAAGAAGGGCGGCTATTTCCCGGTGCCGCCGATCGACAGCTACAAGGACCTGCGCGGCGAGATGCTGGCGCAGATGAAGGCGATGGGCGTCTCGGTCGAGAAGCACCATCACGAGGTCGCCTCGGCGCAGCATGAGCTCGGTATCAAGTTCGCGCCGCTGACGCGCGTCGCCGACCATCTGCAGATCTACAAATATGCGATCCACCAGGTGGCGCAGGCCTATGGCAAGACCGCGACCTTCATGCCGAAGCCGGTGTTCGGCGACAACGGCTCGGGCATGCATGTCCACCAGTCGATCTGGAAGGACGGCAAGCCGGTCTTCGCCGGCAACCAGTATGCCGACCTTTCCGAGACCTGCCTCTATTACATCGGCGGCATCCTGAAGCATGCGAAGGCGCTGAACGCCTTCACCAACCCGTCGACCAACTCCTACAAGCGTCTGGTCCCGGGCTATGAGGCGCCGGTGCTGCTCGCCTATTCGGCGCGCAACCGCTCGGCCTCGGTGCGCATCCCCTACACGACCTCGCCCAAGGCCAAGCGCCTCGAGGTCCGCTTCCCCGACCCGACGGCCAATCCCTATCTCGCCTTCTCGGCGCTGCTGATGGCCGGCCTCGACGGCATCAAGAACAAGATCCATCCCGGCGAGGCGATGGACAAGAACCTCTACGACCTGCCGCCGAAGGAATTGAAGAAGATCCCGACGGTCTGCGGTTCGCTGCGCGAGGCGCTGGAAAGCCTCCGCAAGGATCACGCCTTCCTGCTCGCCGGCGACGTGTTCAGCCGCGACTTCATCGAGAGCTATATCGAGCTGAAGTGGGAAGAGCTGATGGCCTATGAGATGACGCCGCACCCGATCGAGTTCGAGATGTATTTCTCGGTCTGATCGAACGAGCGGGGCCCGGCGGATCGCCGCCGGGCCTTCGCTGCGGGCAAGCCCCTTCGGCCCGAAGACCAGCTGGTTCAGCATGGTCTCCGGGCCTTTTCTTTCGTCGCCCCTACCAGTTGGTGAAGCTGCCGTCCTCGCGGCGGAACAGCGGGAGGTTCTCGTGCACGAAGGGATAGCGCGCGAGGCCGTCCCAATCGACCTCGAGGCCGAGGCCTGGCGCATCGGACGGGATGAGCCAGCCATCCTCCCAGCGGTGGCCGCTGATGATGACGTCGGCGAGGCTCTCGCCCGGCCGGCGCGGCAATTCCTGCACCAGCATGTTCGGCGTCGCGACATTGAGGTGGAGGCAGGCCGCGGTCGAGACTGGTCCGATCGGATTGTGGACGGCGATGTCGATCATATGCGTCTCGCACCAGCCGGCGATCTTGCGCGATTCCGTGAAGCCGGCGCAGATGCACATGTCGATGCGCGCATAGTCGATCAATTCGTCCTCGATCAGCGCGCGGAACTGCCATTTGGTGCCGAGTTGCTCGCCGGCGGCGATCGGGACCGCGGTCTGGTCGCGCAGGCGGCGATAGGTCTCGGGCGCCTCGACGCGAAGCGGATCTTCGATGAACATCGGCCGATAGGGCTCGACGGCGCGGCAGAGGCGGACGGCGTCGGCCATGCTCATGCGGGTATGCGCGTCGAACAGAAGCTCGACATCGGGTCCCAGTTCCGTGCGCAGCAGGCGGAAGGCCTCGATGGCGGCGTCGACCGTCTTGGCCGGCTCGTAGACGCCATCCTGCCTTGAGCCGCTCGCCCAGCGCAGGCAGTTCCATCCTTCCGCCACATGAGCTCTAGCCGATTTCAGCAGTGCCTCAGGGGAATTGCCGTCGCCGAGATGGCAATAGGTGTCGACCTTGTCGCGCACCTTGCCGCCGAGCAGCTGGTAGACCGGAACGCCGAGCGCCTTGCCCTTGATGTCCCACAGCGCGATGTCGATGGCCGCGATGGCGGAGGTCAGCACCTGGCCGGAAGGATGGAAGCCGCCGCGCCACATCAGCTGCCACAGATGCTCGGAGCGCATCGCGTCCTCGCCGATGAGGAGCGGCGCCAGCGCGCGCAGGATGCCGGCGACGCCCTCCTCCCGCGATGTGAGGCCGGCCTCGCCGATCCCGACGATTCCCTGGTCGGTCTCGACCTTGACGAACAGCATCGTCCTCCATTCCTTCACCAGGAACGGCGTGACTGCGGTGATCTTCATGGCACTGCTCTCCTCCGGGGGACGCCAGTCTAGCAGCGCATCCGCGCCTCTCCAGAGGGCATCGGACCGGATTGCGCGGCGTGGCGAGGCCGGCCGCAAACGATAACTGCCCGGGCATGCCCGGGCAGTCGTTTCTCAGTCAGCCGATGCCGATCAGAACGGCGAATCGGGGAAGTAGTAGTTCTTGGCGTTGTCTTTGGTGACGAGCGTCGCGTCGAGGACATAGGTGCCGCGCACCGGGACCTGGTTGAACACCGCGGCGGCGGTGAGCTCCATGGCGGTGCCGACCATCGCCGGCGGATAGAGCACGTCGACCGGGATCATCTTGTCGCCGTCCATGACCTTCTTGATCATGTCCTTGGAGCCGGCGCCGGCAACGACATACTGGATGTCGGTGCGCTTCGCCTGCTCGATGGCCTCGAGCACGCCGACCGCCATGTCGTCGTCCTGGCACCACACGACGTCGATCTTGGGATACTTGGTCAGGAAGTCCTGCATCACCTTGAAGGCGTCGTCGCGGTTCCAGTTGCCGAACTGGCGGTCGAGAATCTTGACGTTCGAGCCGGCGATGCCCTTGTCGAAGCCGTCCTGGCGCTGCTGGTCGATCGGGATCGGCATGCCGCGGATCACGACGACTTCGGCGTCGGGGGTGTTGGCCTTGATATACTGGCCGGCGACCTCGCCGAGGGCCGGATTGTTGCCGGCGACATAGAGGTCGCGGACGCTGTCGTCATTGACGCTGGGGGCACGGTCGACGATGGCGACGAAGGTGCCGGCGTCCTTCACTTCCTTGATGGCGTTGACGAGCTGGTCCGGATCGGTCGGCAGGATGACGAGCGCGTCGAGCCCCTGCACCGCGAGATCCTGCACGGCATTGGCCTGGCTCGCCGGATCGGGCGAGGTCTTCACGATCACCTTGGCGCCCGGATGCTCCTTGCGGATCTGCTCGGCGACGCGCTCGGCGTGATAGACGACGCCCGCCGTCCAGCCATGGTCGGCCGCCGGGATCGAGACGCCGATGGTCTTGGTATCCTGGGCAAAAGCGGTGCCGGAGAGCGCGGCGGCGAGAGCGGCCGCGCCCAGAAACTGCTTGATCATCAACTCACTCCCTTGATTGGCGGGTCTTCGCTCCTCCGAACCGGGCGACCCGTCGGCCCGGCTCCCTCACGACTTCCGCACCAGCGAGCGCTGGACGAGCATCGCGATGATGATGATCGAGCCCTGGATGGTCCCGATCAGATATTCGCTGATGAAGTTCGAGAGCAGCATGATGTTGCCCACGAGTTCGAGGATGAACGCGCCGCAGATCGAGCCCCAGATGCGGCCCGAGCCACCCTTGAGCGCTGTACCGCCGACGACCACGGCCGTGATCGCCTGCAGTTCCCACAGGATGCCGGTGGTGGCCGAGGTCGAGCCGAGGCGCGGAACATAGAGCAGCACGGCGATGGCGACGCAGAGGCCCTGGATCACGAAGGCGATGGTGCGGACGCGGTTGACATGGATGCCGGAATAGCGGGCAACGTCGCGGCTCGACCCGACGGCGACGACATGCCGGCCATAGCGCGTGCGGTAGAGCACGAAGGCGGCGATCGCGGCGACGACGAAGATCACGATGATCGGGATCGGGACGCCGAGGAACGAGCCGAAATAGACGGGCCGATACATTGCCTGCAGTTCGGGCTGGCGCAGCGTGATGGCGCCGCCCTGCGAGAGCCATGTCGTCAGGCCCCGGAAGATGCCCATCGTGCCCAGCGTCACGATGAAGGGTTCGATCCGCCCGAGCGTCGTGATCAGGCCGTTGGCGAGGCCGCAGAGCGCGCCGACGCCGATAGCGAGCAGCGCCGCGGCGACCAGCATCAGGGCCGGATTGGCGATCGCGCCGGAATTCATGAACAGGATCATGAGGCTGGCGACGAAGGCGACCATGGAGCCGACCGAGAGGTCGAGGTCGCCCGACGAGATCACGAAGGTGGCGCCGACCGCGATGATGGCGATGAAGGCGCTGCGCGTCGCGACATTTTCGAGATTGTTGAGCCCGATGAAGCTCGGATTGACCAGCGCGCCGACGATCAGCAGCAGGATCAGCGCCGCGAAGGGCGCGACCGCCCTGAGGTCGACGTCGCGAAAGCTGCGGCGCGGCCGCGCCAGCGCGCTGTTGTCGTCATTGGCCGTCATTTACGAAAGTACCTCCCCGTCCGGTCCTCGCCGGCTCATCGCGGCGTCTCGGCGGCGTCTCGGCGTCGCCTTGTCGTCGCCGTTCTCGTCGATGGGCTATGCCGCCTTGCTCTTGAGGCCGGCCGCGTAGCGCATGATCTCGTGTTCGTTGATTTCGCTGCCTTCGAGGATGCCGGCGATGCGGCCCTCGCGCATGACCGCGACCCGGGTGCAGAGCCCGATCACCTCCGGCATCTCCGAGGAGACAACGACGATCGCCCGCCCCTCGCGCGCAAGCGCCGAGATGAAGTGATAGATCTGCTGCTTGGTACCGACATCGATGCCGCGCGTCGGCTCGTCGATGATGATGATCTGCGGCTCGGTCTCCATGACCTTGGCGAGCAGCAGCTTCTGCTGGTTGCCGCCCGACATCCGCCCGACTGCTACGGCATTGTCGCGCACGCGGATATCGAAGCGGCGGCGGGCGCGGTCCATCGCCGAGGCCTCGCTGGCCGGATCGAGATAGCCGCGCCGCGAATGCCGGGCGAGCGACTGCAGCGTCAGATTGGCCGTCATGCCCTCGCCGAGCAGCAGGCCCTTCTGCTTGCGGTCCTTGGTCATATAGGCGAGACCCGCGCGGATGGCGGCATGGACGTCGCCGGACGGCAGCTCCTGGCCGCGCACCGCGACATGACCGGAGAGGCGCGGCCGGAGGCCGACCACAGCCTCCATGAGTTCGGTCCGGCCCGAGCCGATCAGGCCGGAAAAGCCGATGATCTCGCCGCGGCGGATCTCGAAGCTCGCTTCCTTCACGAAGCCGGTCGAAACCGAGCGCACCGAGAGCAGGATATTCTCGTCGATGTCGGGCTCGTGCTTGGCAGGATAGAGGCTGGAGAGTTCGCGCCCGACCATCAGCTGCGCGATCGATTCGCCGTCGAGCACCTCGGTGCGCGCCGTCTTCACCCACTGGCCATCGCGCAGCACGGTGACGCGGTCGGTCAGTTCCATGACCTCGTCCAGCTTGTGCGAGACGAAGATGAAGCTGGTGCCGGCAGCGCGCAGCTTGCGCACCTGCTCGAACAGGACTCGGGATTCTTCGCGCGAAAGCACGGCGGTCGGCTCGTCCATGATGACGACGCGGGCATCGCGGCTGATCGCCTTGGCGATCTCGACCATCTGCTTGTCGGCGACGGCGAGGCTGCCGATCAGCGCATTCTCGTCGACCTCGGAGCCCAGCATGTCGAGCACCCGGCGCGTCTCGGCGCGCATGAAGCGGCGGTCGAGCACGCCGAAGCGCGTCACCTCGCGGCCGAGGAACAGGCTCTCCGCGACGGTCAGATGTTCCGCGAGGTTGAATTCCTGATGGATGATGACGATGCCGAGCGCTTCGGCGGCGCCGTTGGCCGGCAGCTTCACCGGCGCGCCATCAAGCAGGATTTCTCCCGAGGTCGGCTGCTCGAATCCGGAGAGGATCTTGACGAGGGTGGACTTGCCGGCGCCGTTCTCGCCCATGAGGGCATGCACTTCGCCGCGGCGCAGCTCGAAGTCGACGCTGAACAGCACCTGTACGCCGCTGAACGACTTGCTGATGCGACGCGCCGACAGGACGACGTCCGCTCCAGCCGGATCGGCAGACTTCATGGACTCCCCCTCCACCCGCGGCCTCCACCGCTTGAGAGGCAATGTAAACCTTTTCAGTCGGCGATGTAAAGGTTTTCATAAGGCGCCGGGGGCCCGTTTTCCGCAGCGCGCTTTGATCGCCGGGTGAGTTTGTGTAGACTCATCCAGAAGGGCGATCCGGGGCAGTCCAGAGTGTTTCATTCCACGCCAGCGACCATCGAGGATGTCGCGCGCATCGCGCAGGTGTCGATCGCCACCGTCTCTCGTGCGATCCACAATCCGGAGAAGGTCGCGAACTCGACACGGCTCAAGGTCAACCAGGCGATCGCGATCACCGGCTACACGACCAATGCCATGGCGCGCAGCCTGCGCCTCGGCCGGTCGAACATGATCCTCGTCGTGGCCCCGGATATCGGCGACCCCAATTTCTCGAGCATCCTGATCGGGCTCGAGAACGAGGCGCGGGCGCATGGCTATGGCGTTCTGATCGGGCATACGCAGAACGACGCGCAGCGAGGCCTCGAATATCTGAAATTCTTCGATTCGAACCAGGCGGCCGGGCTGATCCTCTTCACCGGCATCCTTCCCTTCGGCCATCAGACCATGATGGCGCGGCTGCCACCGAGCGTCGCCGTCTTCGAGCCGGTCTTCAATGGCGGCATTCCCTATGTCGGCGTCGACGAGCATGCCGGCGCGCGCAAGGCGATCGACCTCCTGATCACCGAGGGCCACCGCAAGATCGCCTTCATCGGCGACTCGCGCACCCGCCTCGCCTATAGCCGCCGCCGCGAAGGCTATGAGCAGGGACTCGCCGCGGCGCGCATCCCGCTCGACCAAAGGATGGTGCTGGAGGGGGACGGTACCAGCGAGAGCGGCCGCCTCGCCGTCGAACAACTCTTCATGCGCGACACGCTGCCGACGGCCTTCATGTGCGTCAACGACCAGACCGCGCTCGGCGTCATGACCGGCCTCGCCGCCCGCGGCTACACGATGCCGCGCGATTTCTCCGTGACCGGCTTCGACGACGTGCCGCAGGCCTCGTTCATGACGCCGCCGCTGACGACCATCCGCCAGCCGCGGACGCTGATCGGCAAGCATGCGATGGCGCTGCTGCTGGAACTCTTGTCGGAGGGCCAGCCGGCCGAGACAGAGCTCCTGCTCGTCCCCGATCTCGTGATCCGCAACTCAGTCGGCCCGCCCTCGCGGCAGTGGGACCCGCGGTAGGCGCGCGCATCGTGCGGTTCCTTCATCGACGAGCCGACGATATCAGTGCGTTCATCGAAGAGCGAGGTTTGGTGGTGCAGAAGTGCCAGACCTCGGGACTTGGCGCCGCTCTCGACACGTCGATCACTGCGGTGGCTGCGCTTCTTCTCCAATCAGAAACAGCTTGGGGCACATCGGCAGCAAGCTATCTTCGCGCTGGGCGCAACCGTTTGGAGACTACACATCCGCTGTCAGAGGCAGTTCAGGACGTGGAGCGGGCACACCACGCGGATCTATTCCTCCTCGTCATGTATCAGGATGGCGGCTTGATCTCAGTCTCCGGCGTGCAGCTACCGTTTCAGCGAGATGCCTCTGCGGCGCCGTGGTGGCTTCCCTCCTGAGGCCGACTCGATAAACTGAACTAGACACGCCCTCCAGAATCAAAAGGGCCGATGCATCGCCTGCATCGGCCCTTTTTCGTCTTCACCCCGAAGCCGGGATGCCGTCGCGCCGTCCTCCCCGTCGCCATCCATCAGTGCTGACCGAGGCGGTCGTCTTCGGCGATGGCGGCGTCGTGGTACCAGCTGTCCCAGGCGATGGCCGGCATGGCAGCCGCTTCACGCTCGAGAGTGGTCTCGCCAAGATATCCGGCGAGGCGCGCCTTCACGCCAGCCCGGCCACCGGCCGGAAACGTGTATATCGTCGCTGTTTCTCTTTGAACACTTGCAGTCATTTCAGTTGTCCTTCGCTGTGCGGCAAACCGCTCATCGAACAATGTGGTGACTCATACCATGGTTGCACACCATTTGCGCGCAAAAATGCACCAATGAGCATCATATGACTACAATTTGCTCAGTTCTCGTCTTTGATGGCAAGCTCGGCATCGTCGCCAGCCGCTGCCCAGGCGCCCGCGGGCAACACGCAGCGCTCGGCTGAGCATTTCTTGGTCACTGCTGCCTTTTCGGGCGCCAGATTGTTCGCCGACGATGAAGTTCGCGGCAGGCTCTGGCCCGTATGGACGGCGGACGACCGCAGTGCGCTCTGCCATCGCCTCTGAGGATGCCGCGAAATTCGCCGCGCCTGCGGCAGTGCGCGCATGGCGGGCGGCGGCGTGGCATGCAAAATGCAAGATCGAGGGCGGCGCTGGCGACCGATCGGGCGACGGCTCTGACAGGCGAAGGGTTCCGGGCGCGTCGCGTCATCACTGAACGAGAGACCTAAATGACAAAGTTCAAACTGGAGTACATCTGGCTCGACGGCTACACGCCCGTGCCGAACCTGCGTGGCAAGACGCAGATCAAGGAGTTCGACGTATTCCCGACCCTCGAGGAGCTCCCGCTCTGGGGCTTCGACGGTTCCTCGACCATGCAGGCCGAAGGCCGCAGCTCGGACTGCGTGCTGAAGCCCGTGGCGATCTATCCCGACCCGGCCCGCAAGGACGGCGCGCTGGTCATGTGCGAGGTCATGATGCCCGACGGCGTCACCCCGCATCCCTCGAATGCCCGCGCCACCATCCTCGATGATGCCGGCGCCTGGTTCGGCTTCGAGCAGGAATATTTCTTCTACAAGGACGGCCGCCCACTCGGCTTCCCGACCGCCGGCTATCCGGCGCCGCAGGGCCCCTACTACACGGGCGTCGGCTTCAAGAATGTCGGCGACGTCGCGCGTGAGATCGTCGAGGAGCATCTCGACCTCTGCCTCGCGGCCGGCATCAACCACGAGGGCATCAACGCCGAAGTGGCGAAGGGCCAGTGGGAATTCCAGATTTTCGGCAAGGGCTCCAAGAAGGCCGCCGACGAGGTCTGGATGGCACGCTACCTGCTGCTGCGCCTGACCGAGAAGTACGGCGTCGACATCGAGTTCCACTGCAAGCCGCTCGGCGACACCGACTGGAACGGCTCGGGCATGCACTGCAACTTCTCGACGTCCTATATGCGCGAAGTCGGCGGCAAGGACTATTTCGAGAAGCTCATGGCGGCGTTCGACAAGAACCTGCACGAGCACATCGCCGTCTATGGCCCGGACAACCATCTGCGCCTGACCGGCAAGCACGAGACGGCGCCGTGGAACAAGTTCTCCTATGGCGTGGCTGACCGCGGCGCGTCGATCCGCGTACCGCACTCGTTCATCCGCAACGGCTACAAGGGCTATCTCGAGGATCGCCGCCCGAACTCCCAGGGCGACCCCTACCAGATCGCCTCGCGCGTGCTGAAGACGATCGCCGAGGTTCCCGTGGAAGGCAGCGCTTCGGCCGCCGCCTGATCCTGACCAAGCTTGAAACGACGACGGCGCGGAGTTCCCTCCGCGCCGTTTTCTTTGGCGGTGCCCGATCAGGTGCCGCCGATCGACCACATGACGCCGAACGAGTCGCGCAGCTGGCCGTAGCGGTCGCCCCAGAACATGGTCTGCAGCGGATTGACGACCGTGAGGCCGGCTTCCACCGCCCGCCGCCACCACATATCCGGATCGGCGACCTGCAGATGCAGCGTGTAGCCCGCCGCCGCCTGCTTCTCGTGGCCATATTCCGGATAGAAGTCACAGAGCATCACCGAGCCGCCATGGATGCGGAGATGGATGTGCATCGTTCGGCCCTTCTCGTCGAGCGGCTGGCGCGCAAGCTCTTCGGCGCCGAAGGCGCGCTTGTAGAGCTCGGCCGCCGCCACGGCGCCGTCGACGCTGAGATAGGGCACGACCCCTGTGATGGTGTTGTTCGCCTGCTGCTGGACTGCCGTCTCGCTCATTCCCGTTCCTCCTTCGCGCAAAGCGGCAGCGCCGCTCTATGATCGACGCTGCAAGGACGTTCGGGCGCGCGCCGATCCGACAGGCAACCTAGCGGGCGGACGCGGCGATGGCTTTCGGCGCCGCCTCGGCGGCCAGACGATCGAGATGGGAGCGGATATGCGCCGCTTCGGCGGGCGTCCGCGCCAGCGAAATCGCGCGATCGAAGGCGAGGCGGGCCTCGGTCGGTCGGTCCAGTTGCAGCAGCAGGTGACCGACGAGGCCGTAATAATGGAAATAGTTGCCGAGCGGCGCCGCGAGCGGCTCGATCATGGCGAGCGCTGCGGCCGGGCCGGCCACCTTCGAGACGGCCACGGCGCGGTTCAGCGTCACGACCGGCGAAGGCTGGAGATGTTCGAGCGTCGCATAGAGAAGGTCGATCTGCTGCCAGTCCGTTTCTTCCGGCCGCGCGGCGCGCGCATGCAGCGCGGCGATCGCGGCCTGGATCAGATAAGGTCCGGGCCGGCGGTGGCGCATCGCCTTGTCGATGAGCGCCAGGCCCTCGGCGATCATGGCGCCGTTCCAGAGCGAACGGTCCTGGTCGTCGAGGAGGATCAGCGCGCCATCTTCGTCGAAACGCGCCTCCAGCCGCGAATGCTGCAGCAACATCAGCGCGGCGAGACCCATGATCTCCGGCTCGGCCGGGAAGAGGCGCAGCAGCAGCCGGGCGAGCCGGATCGCCTCGTCGCAGAGCCGCGCCCGCGCGCCTTCCACAGACGGGGCCGAGTAGCCCTCGTTGAAAACGAGATAGATCATCGTCGCCACGGCAGCGAGCCGCTCGGCGCGCTCGACCGGCCCCGGCGTCTCGAACGGCACGCCCGCCTTGGCGATGCGGCTCTTGGCGCGCGTGATGCGCTGTTCCATTGCCGCTTCGCTGACGAGGAAGGCATGCGCGATCTGCGGCACCGTGAGGCCGGAGACGATGCGGAGCGCGAGAGCGATCTGCTGCGTCGCCGAGAGGTCGGGATGGCAGCAGATGAACAGGAGCCGCAGGATGTCGTCGCGGTAATGCGCATCGTCCAGCCGGTCGGCGAGGCTCGCCTCCGCGTCGCCGAGATCGGACAGCACCGCCTCGTCGGGCAGTTCCGCTTCGCGGCTGCGCCGGCGCACCACGTCGATCGCCGCGTTGCGCCCGACAAAGATCAGCCAGGCCGTCGGGTCGCGCGGCGGCCCCTTCTGCGGCCAGAGCGCCAGCGCCTTGAGGCAGGCCTCCTGAAAGGCCTCCTCGGCGATGTCGAGGTCGCGGAAATAGCGCAAGAGCGCGCTGATCGCCTTCGGCCGCGCACCGGCGACCGCCGCTTCGATCCAGGCGATATCCGTCATGGCTTGCCCCCGCCCGGATGATAGACGCCGACCGGCCTGATCTCGTAGGCGCCGCCGGGATTGGCCGCGGAGAGCTCGCGCGCGGTGTCGAGGATCTCCTCCAGCGAACCGCCTTCGACGAGATAGAAACCCAGCAGCTGCTCCTTCGTCTCCGCGAAGGGACCATCCAGCACCAGCGGCGGATCCTGATCCTTGCGCAATGTCGTGGCGGCTGTGGTCGGCAGCAGCCGGGCGACGGGTCCGAGCCGTCCCGCGCGCGCCAGCTTCTCATGGACGACGGCAAGGCGCGCCATCACCGCGTCGTCCTCCTCCTTGGTCCAGGAGCCGACGACGTCTTCGGAGTGATAGCAAAGGATGGCGTAGAGCATGGTTTCCTCCTGATACCGTGAAGACGAATGGCCGCCGGCGCTTCCGACAGCGCCGCGTGCTGCGAACCATGCCAACCCGGTTTCGTTTTTCGTGCAAGCCTGTCGGACAAGAGCCGGCGCGATCGTCCTCCGGCCGGACCACGCAACACGGAGACAACCATCATGTCCGAGATGCCGAATGCCGAGAGCACAGGCGAGGAAAGCCCGATCGCCGAACGCGAGCTGGTCATCACGCGGCTGATCGATGCGCCGCGCGCGGCGGTCTATCGCTGCTGGACCGAGCCGGAACTGCTCGTGAAGTGGTTCGCGCCGCAGCCCTGGTCGACGCCGCACGCCGAACTCGATGTCCGGCCCGGCGGGTCATGCCGCATCGTGATGCGCAGCCCGGAAGGCCAGGACTTCCCCAATCCGGGCGTCTATCTCGATGTGGTGCCGAACGAGAAGCTGGTCTTCACCGATGCCTTCGTCACGGCCTGGGAGCCCTCGACCAAGGCCTTCATGGTCGGCACCGTGACCTTCGTAGACGAAGGCGGCAAAACCCGCTACACCGCCCGCGTGCAGCACTGGTCGAGAGAGGACCGCGAGGCCCATGAGAGCATGGGCTTCCACGAAGGCTGGGGGCGCTGCGCCGACCAGCTGGCAGCGCTGGCCGCCACGCTCTGATCGAGGCCATCGAACAAAAAGGCGCCGTCGGGCAGGCGGCGCCTCTGTCGTTTGGCTGACGCCGGCCTCAGGGGCAAACGTCCCAGAAGCCGCTCGTCTTGGCCGGCGTCGTGTAATACCAGCAATAGCCGGGCTTCGGCGGTTGACCGGCGACCGAAGCCGCGGCAGCACCGGCGATGAAGCCGATCGCGACGCCCGCCGCGACCGCGCCGCCGGGCGGCCAGTAATAGCGGCCGGGGTTGACGACCACGACGCCGGGCGGCCGATAGACCGGATGGCGGTAAACGGGCGCAGCGCGATAGACCGGAGCGGCCGGACGATAGGCCGGCCGTGTCGTCGCGCCAGCCGCACAGCCGCGCGGGCCGCAGCCGGCAGCCGCGCAGCCGCGCGGGCCGCAGGCCCCGGCAGCGCGCCGCGCCTCGGCGGGCGTCACCTGCGCGAAGGGCGCGATCACCGTCGCGGCCGTGCCGGCGACGAGGACCAGTGTCTTCAGGATGTGTCTCATCTCTCTGCCTTCCCCCGTTGGCGAATCGGAGCTTATCACCACTCACGCGCCCGCAGCAGCGGGGTCCTTTGCCGGGATCACGCATGGATCGCGGGGACGCAAGGACTCGCCTGCGCCCGAAATGCCTCTAGAATTGTGGCGTCTTTTCCGACGGAGCCGATGCGTGAGCGAGACCGAAGCCGAATCCTCTTCCCTGCCCGCCCCCGTCGGCCGCGCGGTCCAGCCGGCGCCCGACCGCTCGGCGATCCCCGTCATCCGCACGATCGCCATGCCGGCCGACACCAATCCCGCCGGAGACATCTTCGGCGGCTGGCTGATGTCGCAGATGGATCTCGGCGCCAGCACGATCGCGACGCGGCGG
>CAWZZK010000042.1:0-6089 GCA_963966455.1 Kaistia sp.
TCCAGACCGCGATCGTCGTGAAGATCGCGACGATGGCGACGGCCGGAGCGACGATCGGCACGATGATGCTGAAGAGAATGCGCAGCTCGCCGGCGCCGTCGATGCGGGCCGCCTCCTCGAGCTCGCGCGGCAGGACGCGCATGAAATTCGCGAAGATGAACACGGCGAAGGGAATGCGGATCGACGCATAGACCAGCATCAGCCCGAACAGCGAATCGAGCAGGCCGAGGGCCTTCATCAGCGTGAAGAGTTCCACCGAAGCGAGGCGGATCGGCAGCATGATGCCGGTGAGGAACAGGGCCAGCATCGACGTGCCCCAGCCAAGATTGAAGCGGCTGAGCGGATAGGCCGCCATCGCGGAGACGACCAGCGTGATGACCACGGCACCGGCGGTGACGATGAAGCTGTTGACGAGGTTGCGGCCGAGACGGGCGCGCTCCCAGGCGCTGACGAAATTGTCGAGCGTGAAGCGCGCCGGCAGCCCGAGCGGGGCGGCATAGATCTCCTGGGTCGTCTTGAGGCAGGAGACGACCAGCACATAGAGCGGGAGCAGGACGATCGCCGTCCACAGCAGCAGCACGAGCCAGCGCGGCAGGGCGACGAAGAAGCGTGAGATCGTCATGGCCGCACGCTCAGCTTGTCAAATCCGCGCAGCATTAGGATCGATCCGACGGAAAGCAGCAGGAAAAGCAGCGTGCCGAGCGCGAGCGCGAGGCCGATATCGGTGATGCCCACGGAACCCTCGGCGCCGAAGGCGAGGCGATAGAACCAGGTCACCAGCGTATCGGTGGAATAGTTGGGATTCCCCTGCACGCCCTGCATCACATAGACGATGTCGAACTGGTTGAAGGTGTTGATGAAGGAGAGCGTCGTCACCGACGAGATCGAGGGGACGAGCAGCGGCAGCGCGATGGTGAACAGCATACGCGCATAGCCGGCGCCATCGAGCCGCGCCGCCTCGAAAACCTCGTAGGAGATCTGCCGCAGCCCGGCAGTGAAGATGAGGACGGGCAGGCCCATCCAGTTCCAGGCATCGATGGCGATCAGCATCCACAGCGCCCATTGCGAGTCGCCGAGAACCGTCAGCCGGCCCTCATGCAGGCCGAGCGTGTTGAGGCCCCATTCGACGGCGCCGTTCGGCGCCAGGAGGAGCCGCCACAGCGCGCCGACGATGACCGGGCTCAGCATGGCCGGGAAGAAGAAGACGGACTGGAAGAAGGCCGCGCCCTTGCGGCTCCAGAACAGCAGATAGGCGAAGAACAACCCGATGCCGTTCTGCAGCACCATGATGCCGACGAACCAAAGGACATTGTGGCCGAGCGCGCCGAACATGCGGTCCGAATTCGGGAATTCCAACAGGCGCTCGAAATTGCCGAGCCCGATGAAGCCCATCTGGCGGAGGCCGCGCCACTGGAAGAGGCTGCCCCAGAGCGAGGTCAGGAGCGGATAGAGGACGAAGAGCCCGTAGAGCGCGAGCGCCGGCAGGACGAAGCCGAGCGCCAGCGCGTGTCGCGACAGCGGGGCCTTGTCTGAATAGCGGCCGTAACCGGTCATGGGGGCGCCTTCGGGGATGCGGGGGGCGAAGGGGAGGCGTGAGGAGCGGGCGAACCCGCTCCTCCGTGGCTCTGTTCGGGTCAGTTCTTCGGCTTGAACCAGGTGTTCACGGCGGTCTGCACGTCGGAGGCGAGCTTCTCCGGCGTGATCTTGCCCTCGACCATGTCGATCACCTCGGCCTGGATGATCGACGAGGCGGTCGGCGCCTGCCAGCGGAAGCCGACCAGCGACAGATAGGGCGTGGTGTTCGCCTGCATCGCGATCATCTCCTTGAGGACGGGATCGTTTGAGGTGACGTTCGGGCGGGCCGCCGGCCAGCCGAGCTCATCGGCGAAGCGCTGGGCGAATTCGGGCGAGGCCATCCAGTTGAGGACCTTGGTGGCGGCGTCCTTGTTCCCGCTTTCGGAGACGAGGCCGTAGGAACCGTCCGAGAAAGCGGCGACCAGCGGCTTGTCGGTCGCCTCGTCACCCGGGAACGGGAAGACCGAGAATTTCAGGTCGGGATTCTGAGCCTTGAAGCTGCCGTTCTCCCAGGAGCCGCCGAAGAACATCGCCGCCTTGCCGTTGATGAACTGCTGCGTCGAGGTGGTGTAGTCGACGCCCGCGAAGCCCTCGGAATAATAAGGCTTCAGGTCGGCGAAGCGCTTCAGGGTCGCGATATAGCGCGGATCCTCGAAATTGGCCTTGCCGCTCATCATCTCGTCATAGAAGCCGGCGCCGTAGATGGTCGGGCCGATCATGCCGACGCCGATCTCGAGCGCCCAGGCGGAGCCCTGAGCGCCGCCGCTGGCGATCGGGGTGATGCCGGCGGCCTTCAGCTTCTCGGCGGCGGCGACGAACTCAGCATAGGTCTTCGGGACCTCTATGCCGTTCGCGGCGAAGATGTCGGTGTTGTAGAAGACGCCGAGCACCGGCACCGAATAGGGCACGCCGTAGAACTTGCCGTCGGAGACCGCGGTTGCGCCGCCGGTCGCCGTCGCCGGCATGTCGGCGAGCGCCGGGACGCGCTCGTTGAGCGGCTCCAGATAGCCGCCTTCGACCAGCGGCTGCAATTCGCCATAGGCCTTCAGCTGCGCGATGTCCGGACCCTTGCCGCCACGCAGCGCCGTAGACAGCCTGTTCTGGTAGTCGGCGTCGGGCGTGAACTGCAGGTTGATCTTGATATCGGGATTGGCGCTCTCGAACGTATCGAAGATGCGGTTCATCGCCGCCTCGTCCTCGGTCCGCCAGCTCCAGATCGTTACCGTCTCCTCGGCGAAGGCGGCCCCCGCCGCTGAAACACCGACGAGGATCGCCGCGCCGAAGGCGACCAGGCTGCGTGCTCGCACCATCATTGAACTCCCTGCGATATGAGGCCGGTCCCTTTCCGGCCTCCTATTCCAAACAGACGAGTCCCGGGGTGTAAATAGGTTATAACGTCATATCGTGATAATGTTACCGTGAACATCATCCCTTCACCCCCGACGCGACGACGCTGTCGACGAAGAAGCGCTGCAGGAAGATGAAGAGGACCACCGGCGGCAGGACGGCGAGCGTGCTGCCGGCCATCACGAGGCCGGTGTTCATGGCGCCGCGGTTGTAGGACAGGAGCCGCGAGAGCGAGATCACGATCGGATAGGCGTCGGTATTGCCCTGAAGAACCGTGAGCGGCCAGAGATAGCTGTTCCAGTGATAGACGAAGGCGAAGAGCGTCAGCGCCGCGATCGCCGGCAGCACGGAAGGCGCGACGATCTGGAAAACGATCCTGAGTTCCGAGGCGCCGTCGATGCGCGCCGCCTCGATGAGATCGTCCGGCACGCCGCGGATAAACTGGCGCATCAGGAAGATGCCGAAGGCATTGGCGAGGTTCGGCACCACGACGCCGGCGAGCGAGGCATTGAGGCCGAGAGTGACGACGATCCGGTAGAGCGGGATCAGCGTCACGATCGGCGGCAGGAACATCGTGGCGATCAGCACCGCGAATAGCGTGTCGCGATGCCTGAAGCGGTATTTCGCGAAGCCGTAGCCGGCCATTAGGCTGGTGACGATGATCGCCGCGGTCGTCAGCGTCGCGATCAGCGCCGAGTTCACGATCGAGCGGCCGAGGCTGATGACGCCGGCGACCTGGGCATAGGCCTCGAGGCTCGGCGAGGCCGGCAGCCATACCGGCGGCACCTGCATCGTCTCCTGCGGCGTCTTCAGGCTCGTGAGCAGCATCCAGGCGAGCGGGAAGGCGCTCGCGACGGCGATGGCGAGGATGAGGAGCGTCAGCGCGGCGGCGCCGGGCGTGAAGGATCGGGACGGGCGCGGGAGGGCGTTGGCCGTGCTCATGTGGTGCGCGCCTCCCGCGCCTTGGCGAAGGCGAAGAGGGCGCCGACGGCGACGGCGAGCGAGATCATCAGCGTCACCGCCATGGCCGAGCCGAGGCCACCCTGCGCGCGTTCGATGCCGACGCGGCGGATGTGATAGGTGAGGACATTGGTGGAATTGACCGGGCCGCCCTGGGTGATGAGCGCGACCGGCTCGAACACCTGCACCGCGTTGATGACCGCGATCACGGCCGAGAACAGCAGCGTGTTGCCGAGCAGCGGCAGCGTCACGAAGAGAAAGCGCTGGATCGCATTGGCGCCGTCGATCCGCGCCGCCTCATGCAGCGAGCCGGGGATCTGCGTCAGCCCCGCGACGACGAGCACGGTGAAATAGCCGACCTGCTGCCAGACATTGAGCAGCACAATCGAAAAGAGCGCGGTCTTCGGCGAGGATAGCCAGGTCTGCGGCGGAATGCCGATCCAGCCGATGATCTGGTTGATCGGGCCTTCGGTCGGCGAATAGAGCTTCGAGAAGACGAGCGCCACGGCGATCATCGGCACCATGTAGCTGGAGAAGAGCACCGTCCGGAGCAGGATGCCGCCCGGCGCCAGTTTCTGGTGGACGAGGAGGCCGAACAGCACCGAGAGCGGCAGGATCAGGACGACGGAGCCGAGCGTGTAAAGCGCGGTGTTGACAAGCGCCGCCTTGAAATCGCGACCGACCGAGCTCTGCGAGAAGATGTCTAGGAAATTGGCGAGGCCGACATAGCGGGCGGTCTCGAAACCGGTCTGCGTCGACCAGGTGGTGAAGGCGAGCACGACGGTCAGAACCATCGGCGCCAGCACGAACACCGCGATCAGCCCCGTCGCCGGCGCGAGCATGGTGATGGTCGATCGGAGGGAGGTGTCGTGCATGTCGGGTCGGTCACTTGGTCTTGGGCATAGCCCGGCGGGCGGCGTTGCTTGACCTCTCCCTCTCTGGGAGAGGTTTATGGGCGCTCTCACATGCGAGCACGCCGCGCTGCCGGTCCGTTTGGGAACCGGCAGCGCGGCGTGGGATCACTGCGCGGCGCGGCCGAGGATCTCGACGGCGTCGGACTGGGCGGTCTTCTGCGCGTCGGCGGCGGAAAGCTGGCCGAACTGCACGGCTTCCAGCGTCTTCTGCAGCGCCTCGGAGAATTCCTGCCCGCCGAGCACGACCGGGAACGGCTTCGCGTCGGCGAGCGTCTCGGTATAGCCCTTGAGGAACGGATCGGAAGCGAGGCGGTCGGCGAAGGCGGCGCCGTCGGAGGTGCGCGAGGGCAGGATGCCCATCGACATCAGGATGTCGCCCATCGCCGAGGCGCCGTTCGCGCCCGAAGTCGGGCCGTTCAGCCAGGCGAGGAAGTCCCAGGCCGCCTTCTGCTCCTCGGCCGAAGCCTTGGCGTTGACGACGGTCATCCAGGAATAGGAGATCGAGCGTGCCTTGTCGCCCGAGGGGCCGACCGGGATCGGCGCGGTGGCGATGTCGGCGAACTTGTCGCCCATGCCGGCCTTCAGCGCCGACTCCCACCAGTTCGCCATGATGATCATGCCGGTCTTGCCGGAGACGAACGAGTCGAGGAACGGTCCGGTCGTATTGGCGTCGGCCGTCGCCATGGCCGGATCGCTCCAGCCGGACTTGATGAGCTTCTCGTAGAGCGCGAAGGTCTCGGTCGCCTGCTTGCTGTCAAGCACCGGCTTGCCGTCGACGACGAGGTCGCCGCCATTCGAGACGAGCAGCGAGGCGAAGGGATGCAGCACGCCCGCCGCCCAGGAATTGATCATGCCGAAGCCCTGCTGGCCCTTCGACTTGTCGGTCAGCTTCTCGGCAGCGACGAGGAACTCGTCCCAGGTCTTCGGCGCCTCGGTGATGCCGGCGGCCTCGAACAGCTTCTTGTTGTAGTTGAGCGCGTAGACGTCGATCTCGTTCGGGATGCCGTAGAGCGTGCCCTTGATCGAGGCGGCGCCGATGACGCCGGCCGGCCAGTTGGCCTTGGTGTCGGCGGCGATGGCGTCCGGAACCGGCGCGACGAGCCCGTCCTTCACGAGATCCGGCAGCCAGGCGTCGTAGATGCCGGCGATGGTGGCGCCGCCCGAGCCGCCGCCCGACGAGCGCAGCGTGGTGAGGAGATCGCCGAACGGCACCGCCCGGACCGTGATGGTCGTGTCGGGATGGTCCTTGGCATAGGTGGCCGCCGCGGCCTCGAGCTTCGCGACCGTCTCGGG
>CAWZZK010000043.1:0-26794 GCA_963966455.1 Kaistia sp.
AAGGTCCCGAGATCCGCCTGCCGCGCGCTGCGAGCCGCATGATCGTGCAGCGCGGCGGCCCGGTCGAGACCGGGCGCGGCTTCGTCCTGCACAGTGCCGACTATTTCGCCGACAATTCGACGCTGCCGATCGACGAGAATATCTGCCTGACCGCGACGCTCGACGTGCTGAAGGCCATCGCCTCAGGCTCGGGGCCGGAAAGCGCGATGCTGGCGCTCGGCTATGCCGGCTGGGGCGCGGGCCAGCTCGAGGAAGAAATCCAGGCGAATGGCTGGCTGTCGCTGAAGGGCGACGCCGAGCTCATCTTCGATACCGATCTCGACGGCAAATACGCCCGCGCCCTCGCGCTGATGGGCGTCGACCCGGCCATGCTCTCAGGCGAGGCAGGTCACGCCTGAGGCAAGTCACGCTTGGGGCAAGTCACGCCTGAGGCGGACGGCGGCGGAGTACACCGCGCGCATAGACGAAGAACACCGCGACCAGCGCCAGCGCCAGCCCGTACCATGTGCCGACCTATTGCAGGTGGTTGTTGGGGAAGTTGACCAGCGTCTCGCCGCCCTGCGGCAGGCCGCCCGGATTGGGCGTCGCGTCAGCGTCGATCGAATAGGGCGCCACCTCGGCGGCCGGCAGCCCGGCGGCGCGGGCGAACAGGGCCGGCTCGCGCGCGAACCACTGGTTGTCGGCGCTCATCCCGTCGGAGAAAAGGTGCCACCGGTGTTCGGGACGCCGCAGCAGGCCGGTTACGGTCACGCGGCCGGATGGCTGGCCCTCTCGGCGCGTCGCAGCGTCACGACGGTCGTCCGGCACGAAGCCGCGATTGACATAGACGATCCAGCCGGCATCGGTGCGCAGCGGCGTGAAGACCTGCCAGCCGACGCCGCCGACCGGCCCCTTCGGCGACATCAGCGTCATGTAGAGCAGCGCTTCGCGATCGTTCAGGAACGTCCCCGAAACGGTGACCGGCGTGTAGTCGGCCTCGGTGAGATCGAGCGTCGGCCAGGCCTCCGGGCCGGGCGCGGCGACCGGCGGCGCCTTGAGGCGGCTCTCGACATGCGCGATCAGCGCTTCCTTCCAGTGAAGCCGCTGCAACTGCCAGGTGCCAAGCGCGATCAGCACGGCGAAGACGATGAGGGCCGCGATCCCCGGCGCGATCAGGCTCTTGATCGGCGAAGCCGCTGGGGCGGATCTCGGATCGGTCATGGCGCGATGCCGCGTGCTGCTATTGCAGCCGCCCCTGCTCCGCCTTGGTGCGATACTGGATCGCGATCATCAGCCCCTTGAGAGGCCGGAGCATGCCGAAGGAGAGACCGAGGATCAGCGGCACCCAAAGCAGGATGTGAACCCAGAAGGGCGGCTGGAACGTGAATTCCACATAGAGCGCGAGGAAGGCGACGATGAAGCCGACGATCAGGATGACGAAGACCGCCGGTCCGTCCCCCGAATCGATGAAGGTGTAATCGAGGCCGCAATTGGCACAGGAGGGCTGCAACGCCAGGAAGCCCTTGAAGAGACGCCCCTCGCCGCAACGCGGGCAGCGGCCGCGCAAACCCGTCTGGCTCGGCGAAAGCTCGGGATAGAGCGCCCGGTCGACATAGGTGGTCGGCGCCTCGGCGGCGGGGTCGCTCATGGGATGCTCCGAAAGAGAATGCGCCGCGGAACGATGGCCCCGCGGCGCATGAAGGCATCAGGCGGCGTGGATCGGCGCGCCCCAGCCACCCCAGACATAGATGGCGAAGAAGAGGAACAGCCAGACCACGTCGACGAAGTGCCAGTACCAGGCGGCGGCCTCGAAGCCGAAATGCTCCTTGGGCGTGAACTGGCCGGCGAGCGCCCGCAGCAGGCAGACGATCAGGAAGATCGTGCCGACGAGGACGTGGAAGCCGTGGAAGCCGGTCGCCATGAAGAAGGTGGCGCCGTAGATGTTGCCGCCGAACGAGAAGGCCGCATGCGAATATTCGATGGCCTGCACGCAGGAGAAGATGAGGCCGAGAACCACGGTGCAGACGAGGCCCCATTTCAGGCCCTCGCGGTCGTTCTCCAGGAGCGCGTGATGCGCCCAGGTGATCGTGGTGCCCGAGGTGAGCAGGATCAGCGTGTTCAGCAGCGGCAGGTGCCAGGGGTCGAAGACCTCGATGCCCTTCGGCGGCCAGTGACCGCCGGTGAACTCGACGCGGGCCACCTGCTGCGCCTCGTTGGCGAACAGGCTCGCGTCGAAGAAGGCCCAGAACCAGGCGACGAAGAACATCACCTCGGAGGCGATGAACAGGATCATGCCGTAGCGCAGATGCAGTTGCACGACGCGCGTGTGATAGCCCTGCTGCCCCTCGCGGATCACGTCGACCCACCAGGACGCCATCGTGTAGAGCACGACGAGCAGCCCCGGCACGATCCACCACAGCGAGGCGCCGTGCATGTAGGAAATGCCCCCGATGGCCATGATCAGGGCACCGACGGAGCCGAGGAAGGGCCAGGGGCTCGGATTGACGAGATGGTAGTCGTGATGCTTGGCGTGGGCTTCAGCCATCGAGGTGCTCCCCGGTCCTTATCGCAGCTTGGTTTCCGCCGCGTCAGGCCCGATCGATGCGACTGGCGCAGCCGCGGGCTCCACGCTCGGATAGAAGGTATAAGATAGAGTGATGGTGTCGGTGTAGCGGGACTCGCTGTCGCGGTCCATGGCCGGATCGACGAAGAAGGTCACCGGCATCTCGACCTTCTCGCCCGGCTTCAGCGTCTGCGCATTGAAGCAGAAACAGGCGATCTTGTTGAAATACTGGCCCGACCGGTCGGGCGCGACATTGAAGCTCGCCGTGCCCGTCGATGTGACGTCGGTGCGGTTTTCGGCGAGGAAGCTGACATGCGCGACCTCGCCCAGGCGGACCTTCATCTCGCGCTGGAGCGGGCGGAACGCCCAGCCGATGCCGTTGGCGACATTGGCGTCGAACCGGACCGTCACCACGCGATCGAGCACGTCGGACGGCGCGCTTTCGGCGCGCTGCGTCGTGCCGCCATAGCCGGTCACCTGACAGAACAAGCGATAGAGCGGAACCGAGGCGAAGGCGGCGCCGAGCATGGCCGCGCCGAACACGACGCAGGCGGCAGCCGTCACGCCCAGCGAGCGCTGGCGCTTGGTGGTCTTCTCATCAGGGGACAGCTTGTCGGTCATCGGCTACAGCGTCCTGTCCGCGACATGGCCGCCGAGTTTCACGATCGTCACTGCCCAGAACAGGATGACGAGCGCGCCGAGCGCGAGGCCGATGGCGATCGAGCGCGCGCGGCGGCGGCGGATCTGTTCGGGCGTCAGGCGGACGCCGTCCTCGACGCCCACAGACGGGCTGTTGCGCTCGAGATCGGCTACCATGCCAGCCCCGCCAGCATGGCGAGCCGCTCGACGAGCAGCATCGCGAACAGCATGAAGAGGTAGAAGATCGAGAAAGCAAAGAGCCGCTTTGCCGGCACCATGGCCGTATCGGCGTCGCTCATGCGGTAGACGCGCACCGCCATGCCGACAAAGACGAGGCCGAGCATGCCGGCGGCGACGCCGTAAGCGAGCGAGGCGAAGCCGAGCACGGCCGGCAGCACGCCGATCGGCGCCAGCAGCACGGAATAGATCAGGATCTGCCGCCGCGTCTCGGCGAGACCGGCAACGACCGGCAGCATGGGCACGCCGGCCCGCGCATAGTCGTCCGACTTGAACAGCGCCAGCGCCCAGAAATGCGGCGGCGTCCACATGAAGATGATGAGGAAGAGGACGATGCTCTCGAGGCTGACGCCGCCCGTGACCGACGCCCAGGCGACGACCGGCGGGAAGGCTCCGGCGGCGCCGCCGATGACGATGTTCTGCGGCGTCCAGCGCTTCAGCCACATCGTGTAGACGACGACATAGAAGAAGATCGTGAAGGCGAGCAGGCCGCCCGCGACGGGGTTGACCAGCACGCTGAGGACGCCGACCGAGAAGGCGGCGAGCGTCAGGCCGAAGGCGAGTGCCTCCCCTTCCGTCACGCGGCCGGCCGGGATCGGGCGACCACTGGTGCGGCGCATGATCCGGTCGATATCGGCGTCGTACCACATGTTGAGCGCGCCCGACGCGCCGGCGCCGACGGCGATGCAGATGAGCGCCGCGAGGCCGATCACCGGATGGATGCCGCCCGGCGCCAGCACGAGGCCGGTCAGGGCGGTGAACACGACGAGCGACATCACCCGCGGCTTCAACAGCGCGATGTAGTCGCCCGGCCCCGCAAGGCTGAGGGCGGCTTCGTCGACCCGGTCGAGTTGTATGTCGGACATCAAACCATATTCACTGAAAGCAGGAGCCGGGCGGACCCGGCTCCATCGCCTCGTGGATGCGCTCAGTGCTTCACGTCACCGATGCGCGGCAGGACTTCCCACTGGTGGAAGGGCGGCGGCGAAGACAGCTGCCACTCGAGCGTCGTCGCGCCCGGACCCCAGGGATTGTTGGGCGCCGGAACCTTGCGGCGGAACGCGTCATAGACGCCGTAGAGGAACACCAGCACCGCGAAGGCCGAGATATAGGAGCCGATCGAGGAGATGAAGTTCCAGCCCCAGAAGGCGTTCGGATAGTCGGCATAGCGGCGCGGCATGCCGTCCATCCCGAGGAAATGCTGCGGGAAGAAGACGAGGTTCACGCCGACGAAGGTGATCCAGAAGTGCAGCTTGGCGATCTTCTCGTTGTAGAGATAGCCGAACATCTTCGGGAACCAGTAGTACCAGCCGGCGAAGATCGCGAACACGGCGCCCAGCGACAGCACGTAGTGGAAATGCGCCACCACGAAATAGGTGTCCTGGAAGACGCGGTCGAGACCGGCATTGGCGAGCATGACGCCCGTGACGCCGCCGACGGTGAACAGGAAGATGAAGCCGATCGCCCAGAGCATGGGGGCGCGGAACTCGATCGAGCCGCCCCACATCGTTGCGATCCAGGAGAAGATCTTGATGCCCGTCGGCACCGCGATGACCATCGTGGCGGCGACGAAATAGGCCTGCGTCTCGAAGGAGAGGCCGGTCGTGTACATGTGGTGCGCCCACACGACGAAGCCGACCACACCGATCGCGACCATGGCATAGGCCATGCCGATATAGCCGAAGATCGGCTTCTTCGAGAAGGTCGAGATGACATGGCTGATGATGCCGAAGCCCGGCAGGATCAGGATGTACACCTCGGGATGGCCGAAGAACCAGAACAGGTGCTGGAACAGGATCGGATCACCGCCACCATCGGGCTTGAAGAAGGTGGTGCCGAAATTGCGGTCCGTCAGCAGCATCGTGATCGCGCCGGCGAGGACGGGCAGCGACAGGAGCAGCAGGAACGCCGTCACCAGCACCGACCAGGCGAAGAGCGGCATCTTGTGCAGCGTCATGCCCGGGGCGCGCATGTTGAAGATGGTGGTGATGAAGTTGATCGCGCCGAGGATCGACGAGGCGCCCGAGATGTGCAGGGCGAGGATCGCGAAATCCATCGCCGGGCCGGGCTGGCCTTCGGGACCCGAGCCCGAGAAGGGCGGGTAGATCGTCCAGCCGCCGCCGACGCCGTGCTGTCCGGCCGCGCTCGGCATGAACAGCGAGATGACGAGGAGCAGGATCGAGGGCGGCAGCAGCCAGAACGAGATGTTGTTCATGCGCGGGAACGCCATGTCCGGCGCTCCGATCATGATCGGCACGAACCAGTTGCCGAAGCCGCCGATCATCGCCGGCATGACCATGAAGAAGATCATGATCAGGCCGTGGGCGGTGGTGAAGGTGTTGAAGACGTAGGGATTGCCGAAGATCTGCAGGCCGGGATTCTGCAGCTCCATGCGGATGCCGACCGACAGCGCGCCACCGATGATGCCCGAAATGATCGCGAAGATCAGGTACATCGTGCCGATGTCTTTGTGGTTGGTCGAATAGACCCAGCGACGCCATCCGGTCGGATGGTGGTCATGCGCAGCCTCGGCGGCATGAGTGGCCATGGCCCTGTCCCTTCCTTGCAAGTCCTCGGCTCCCGGCCTTCCGAAGAGGCTGGAGCATTGTTCGTTCCCGCGACGCCGCTGATCAGCGCGTCGCGACGTCCACAGTCGATCCGGCGGCGGCCACCTTGGCGGCGTCGGCCTTGATGCTCTCGTCCAGCGCCTTGTAGGCGCCCGGCAGGTCGGTCTTGGCGGCGGTGACCCAGGCCTGGAACTGCTCGGGCTTCACGACGCGGATGGCGATCGGCATGAAGGCATGGTTGATGCCGCACAGCTCCGAGCACTGGCCGTAATACACGCCCTCGCGCTCGGCCAGGAACCAGGTCTCATTGAGACGGCCCGGGATGGCGTCGATCTTGATGCCGAAGGCCGGCAGGGCGAAGGAGTGGATCACGTCCTGGCCGATGACCTGCATGCGCACCACGGTGCCGACCGGCACGACCATGTCGTTGTCGACGGCGAGGAGGCGCGGCTGGGTGGCCGGATCGGTGATCTGGTCGTCCGAGAGCATGGTCGAATCGAACGCGACGCCCTCGTTGTCAGGATATTCGTAGTTCCAGTACCACTGGATGCCGGTCGCCTTGACGGTCAGCACCTTGGCCGGGTCGTAGTCCTTGACGATGCGGCCGGGATCCTGCTGCGCGAAGAGCAGCGAGAAGGACGGCACCGCGATGCCGATCAGGATCAGGATCGGCGCGACCGTCCAGACCACCTCGATCATCGTGTGGTGCGAGGTGCGCGAGGCGGTCGGGTTGTTCTTCGCGCTGAAGCGCACCATCACATAGATGAGCAGCGCCAGCACGAGCAGCACGATCAGCACCATCGCGATGACGATGCCGGTGTTGAACGCGTTGATCCGCTCCATGATCGGCGAGGCCGGCTCCTGGAGCCACATCGCCCACGGCGTCGGCTGGGCGGCTTGCGCCGGACCCGACATGGCGCCGATGGCCGCCGCGATCGACCCGCCGAGCCAAAGGCCCGATCCGAGACGCGTCATCGCCTTCGTCACGTCGTCACTCCCTCTTCATTCCATCGCGGCCCCGGAGCGAGCGCAGATTCGGCCTCCGTTGCGCCATTTTCAATGACAGTATAGGCCGAAGGCAGCATGCTTCCACGGGCGAATGCGGATTTGCCGTGCATCGCCCGAGACAAACCACATGGACCTTTGCCTCGCAACGGTGGATCGTGAGAAATGATGCGGCAAATCGCGCCCGCGGCCACCCCTCGAAGCGGCTGCGGCGAAGGGCGCGCGCCATGACCGGCGCGGCTCGCAAATGGCTGGATTCCAGGAGATCGACCCCTTGACCAACACCCGTTCCAACAGCCGCGCCAAGGGCTTTCTCACAGAGGAGCCCGGTTCCCGAGGGAAGGGTTCGGCATCGCGCCTCGCCGGCCTCGCCGCCGTGCTCGGCCTTGCGCTCGCGCCGCTCGCGGCCCCCTCGCCCGCGCTGGCGCAGGGCGTCTCGAAGGGCATGCATGGCGACTGGGAGACCCGCTGCGACCGGCCGCCGGGCGCCCAGGAGGACATCTGCTCGATGATGCAGTTCGTGACCGCCGAGGACCGCGACAATGTCGGCCTCTCGGTCATCGTGCTGAAGACGGCCGACAAGAAGGCCAAGGTGATGCGCATCCTGGCGCCGCTCGGCGTGCTGCTGCCGTCGGGGCTCGGCCTCAAGATCGACAACAACGAGATGGGCCGCGCCGGCTTCGTGCGATGCCTGCCGGACGGCTGCCTCGCCGAGGTGATTCTCGACGACAACCTCATCCAGAAGCTCCGGAGCGGGAAGACGGCCACCTTCGTGATCTTCCAGACGCCCGAGGAAGGCATCGGCATCCCGATCTCGCTGAATGGCTTCGGCCCCGGCTTCGACGCGCTGCCCTAAGGAGAGCCCATGGCGGCGATCACCTCGGCCGAAGCGCTTCGGGCGCTTTACGGCCCGCCCTCCCCGCGCTCGCTGGCCAAGCAGCTCGATCACATCGACGCGCATTGCCGCGCCTTCATCGCGCTGTCGCCCTTCCTCGTGCTGTCGACGCAAGGACCGGACGGGCTCGGCGATGCGACGCCGCGCGGCGATCATCCGGGCTTCGTTGGCGTCGCCGACGAGAAGACGCTGGTCATCCCGGACCGGCCGGGCAACAGCCGCGTCGATTCGCTGTCCAATCTCGTCGAGCGGCCGGGCATCGGCCTGCTCTTCCTGATCCCCGGCTTCGACGAGACCTTGCGCGTCAACGGCACCGCGGTGATCGAGGACGACGTGGCGCTCCGGACGGCGCATGCGATCAACGGACGCCTGCCGCTCACCGTGCTCGTCGTCACGGTGCGAGAGGCCTATCTCCAATGCGGCAAGGCGCTGATGCGCTCGAAGCTCTGGGCCGAGGAAAGCCGCGTCGACCGCACGCGCCTGCCGACCATGGGCGAGATGATCAGGGACCAGACCCACTCGTCCGCGCCCGCCGAATCGCAGGCCGAGATGGTCGAGCGCTACAAGGCGGCGCTGTACTGACGCCGCGGCCGGCGGGGATGCGAAAGCCCCTCGCCTTCCCTATCTGACCGGTCTGACCTTTCGCGGCCTGTCCGTTGCGCGCGCCGCCCGAAATCCTGGAGTTCCCCATGGCCGACGATCATCTCTCCATCCTCGCGCGCGCCGGCCTCGACCGGGCTGAAGCCGAGAGCGTGGTCGGCGAGGCGCTCGCCGGCGCCGACGATGGCGAGCTCTATCTTGAATATGCCGAGAGCGAGGGCCTCGTCTTCGACAATGGCCGCCTTGCCAATGCCAGCTATGATTCGCGGCAGGGCTTCGGCCTTCGCGCGGTCGCAGGCGAGGCGGTCGGCTATGCCCATTCCGGCGAGGTGTCGATCGACGCCATCCGGCGCGCCGGCGAGGCGGTCGCCTCGGTGAAGGCGGGCCGATCCGGCACGCTGGCCGAGGCCCCGGCCGGGACCAACCGCCGCCTCTATACCGACGAGAATCCGCTCGGCAGCCCGAGCTTCGCCGAGAAGGTGCGCCTTCTGGAGGAGATCGATGCCTATGCGCGGGCGAAGGATCCGCGCGTGCGGCAGGTGAGCGCCTCGCTGGCCGGTTCCTGGCAGGTCGTCGAGATCCTGCGCCCCGATGGCACGTTCCGCCGCGACATCCGTCCGCTCGTCCGCGTCAATGTCTCGATCGTCGCCGGCGAGGGCGACCGGCAGGAACAGGGCTCCTATGGCATGGGCGGGCGCGAGGCCTTCGGTGCCTTCGTCGCCACCGGCTCGTGGCAGCATGCCGCCGACGAGGCGCTGCGGCAGGCGCTGGTCAATCTGGAAGCCATCCCCGCCCCGGCCGGAACCTTCGACGTCGTGCTCGGACCCGGCTGGCCGGGCGTCATGCTGCATGAGGCGGTCGGCCACGGCCTCGAAGGCGATTTCAACCGCCGCGGCGAAAGCGCCTTTGCCGGCCTGATGGGCCAGCAGGTCGCCGCGAAGGGCGTGACGGTGGTCGACGACGGTACGATCCTCGACCGCCGCGGCTCGCTCTCCTTCGACGACGAGGGCACCCCCACCCAGGCGACGACGCTGATCGAGGACGGCATCCTGGTCGGCTACATGCAGGATCGCCAGAACGCGCGGCTGATGGGCGTCGCGCCGACTGGCAACGGCCGCCGCCAGTCCTATGCGCATGTGCCGATGCCGCGCATGACCAACACGATCATGCTCGGCGGCGCGCATGATCCGGCCGAGATCCTCGGCTCGGTGAAGAACGGCCTCTACATGGTCTCGTTCGGCGGCGGGCAGGTGGACATCACGAGCGGCAAGTTCGTGTTCTCCTCGACCGAGGCCTATCTCATCGAGAACGGCCGCATCGGTGCGCCGGTGAAGGGCGCGATGCTGATCGGCAATGGACCGGAGGCGATGCGCCGCGTCTCGATGGTCGGCAACGACATGCAGCTCGATCTCGGCATCGGCACCTGCGGCAAGCGCGGCCAGGGCGTTCCGGTCGGCGTCGGCCAGCCGACCCTCCGCATCGACCAGATCACCGTCGGCGGCACGGCGACCTGAAAGCGAGGGTCATCAGCGGGGCACCCCTTGCCGGCGGCGGATCGTCGCACATCTTTCTCAAGCGGAAGCTGAGCCGCGCCCGTGTGGCTCAGCGAGATGTTCGACGACGACCGCCCGGAGGCCAACGATGTTCCGCACCATCGCCCCTTCCCGCTTCAGTTCGCTCTTCTTCAACGCCGCTCTCGCCGCCTTTCCCCTGGCGCTGCTGGCGCCGGTCGCCGCCGAGGCCGCGACGCCGATCACCGGCGTCTGGGCGCGTGGCGACGGCAACGCCCATGTCCGCATCGAGCCCTGCGGCAAGAATGTCTGCGCGACGAATATCTGGGTGAAGCCCGGCCGCAAGGACGAGGCCGTCGGCGACACGCTCGTCATGATGGTGAAGCCGGAAAGCGACAAGCGCTATGCCGGCAAGGCCTATGACAAGCGGCGCAAGCTCACCTATTCGATGGAGATCGACGTGAAGCCGGACGTGCTCCGCAGCCGCGGCTGCCTGCTGGCCGGCCTCGCCTGCAAGTCGATCAGCTGGCAGCGGCTGAAATAGCCGCCTGCCGGCAGTTTCGATGCGGAGGCGTCCAGCTCAGGGGTAGAGCCGCTCGCGCCGCCATTCCGCGTCATCCGGGCTTTCCCGGAGGAAGACGACGCGGTCATGCAGGCGGAAGGCGCCGTCCTTCCAGAATTCGACCTGCTGCGGGCGGATCCGGAAGCCCGACCAGTGCGGCGGGCGCGGCACCTCGCCGAGCGGATAGCGGGCGGCGACGAGCGCGACGGCCTTTTCCAGCGCGAAGCGCGATTCGAGCGGCCGCGATTGCTGCGAGGCCCAGGCGCCGAGCCGGCTGTGGCGGGGCCGCGTCGCGAAATAGGCGTCCGCCTCGGCGGCGCTCACCTGCTCGACCGGCCCGCGCACGCGCACCTGGCGGCGGAGCGATTTCCAGTGGAAGAGCAGCGCCGCCTTGGGCTGGCCGATGAGTTCGCGACCCTTCGCGCTCTCGTAATTCGTGTAGAAGACGAAGCCGTCCTCGTCGAAATCCTTCAGGAGCACCATGCGGACATCCGGCAGGCCGTCCGCGTCGACGGTCGCCAGCGCCATGGCGTTCGGATCGTTCGGCTCGCTCTTCTCGGCCTCGAGAAGCCAGGCGGCGAAGAGGCCGAAGGGATCGCCCGCTTCCGTGAAGTCACTCATTCTTAACCCCGATCCGTCGATGCTTGCGCCACTCCCGCGAGGTGCGTGCGTGCCGCGACTGACGACAGATATAGCGGGTGACAGCCCGATCGCCAGCCGAACCCTGATCGGGTTTTTCGGCATGCCTCGCGGTGGTCGCCCTTGAAGCCGTTCGCCGGTGCATGTCTGTGCCTCGCGCTGGCCGGCTGCGGCCTGACGCCGTTCGGCAGCGACGCGCTCGACACGACGACCACCGGCTCGATCGCGCCGGCGACGGGCGCCGTTCCGTCAACGCAGCCGATGCCCTCCCCCGTTGTCGCTTCGCTGGATCCGTCCGACTGGGAGGCGATCCGCACCGTTTCGGCGGAGCGTCTCGCCACGGCCGGCGCCGGCTCTGAGATCGACTGGAGCAATCCCGATACCGGCAACAGCGGCACCATCGCCCCCCTCGCCGCCATGCGGCCGCAGGACGGCCTTTCCTGCCGCCCCTTCGTCCTTACGGTGAGCGACGTGCGCGGCGTCCGCCGCTACCAGGCGAGCGCCTGCCGGGGGATCGACGGCTGGCAGCTGCACGACGTGACGGCCGACGACAAGGCGCTGCTCTGAACCAGTCGAAAAGCACGGTCGCGACGTCGCCCTCGACTGGAATCAATTCCTACGGCTTCTTATATGACACACCGATCCCGGGTCTTTGGAACGGGACCGAATTCTGCCCGTCAGGGGGTTTTCAATGAGAGATCCATATCAGGTCCTCGGCGTCGCGAAGACGGCGAGCGAGGCCGACATCAAGAAGGCGTTCCGGAAGCTCGCCAAGGCGTCGCATCCGGACAGCAACAAGGACGACCCGAACGCCCAGGAGCGCTTCGCGGAGATCAATGCCGCCTATGAGATCGTGGGCGACAAGGACAAGCGCGGCAAGTTCGACCGCGGCGAGATCGACGCCGAGGGCAAGCCGAAATTCCAGGGCGGCTTCGAGGATTTCCAGGGGTTCTCCTCGCGCGGCCCGCGTCCCGGCCCGGGCGCGCAGAGCTTCCGCTGGACGAGCCAGGGCGGCGCCGGCCAGGCCGGCAGCGACGACGACATCCTGTCCGAGATCCTCTCCGGCTTCTCCAACCGCGCCGGCTTCGGTGCCCGCCGCGGCGGTCCGCGGCCGCAGGCGCCGCGCACCGCCGGGGAGGACGTGCAGGCGACCGTCGCCGTGACGCTCGAGCAGTTGATGCGCGGCGAAAAGGTGCAGGTCGAGCTGCCGACCGGCCGCACGCTGGAAGTTTCGATCCCCGCCGGCACGCGCTCGGGCAAGCAGATTCGCCTCCGCGGCCAGGGCTGGGCGTCGCCCGACGGCGGCCCGACCGGCGATGCCATGGTCACCGTCGAATTCGTCCCGCATCCGCTCTTCAAGGTCGAGGGCGACAATCTCAGGATCGAGTTGCCGGTCTCGCTCGACGAGGCGGTGCTCGGCGCCAAGGTGCGGGTGCCGACCCTGGGCGGCCCGGTCACCATGACCGTTCCGGCGGGCTCCAATGGCGGAAGGCTGATGCGGCTGAAGGGCAAGGGCCTGCCGACAGCGCTCGGCGGTCACGGCGACCTTCTCGTCGCGCTGAAGCTGATGCTGCCCGATCCGGTCGATCCCGATTTCGAGGCGCTGATGCGCCGCTGGCGCGAGGCCGGCCACGCTTCGGTGCGCGGCCCCGAATACGAAGCCTGACGTCTTAGGGCCTCGGCGCGGCCGCGCGGGCGAGACGATCGCGGATCGCCTCGCCGAGTCCTTCGTCCGGGATGGGCGCGACAGCGATCGTCCCAGCCAAGCCGTCCAGCTCGCGCAAGGCTGCGAAGAGGCGCGCCGCCGCCTCGACGACATCGCCGCGCTCGCTCAGATTGACGATGGCGGCGGCCTGTTCGGCGCCGGGCGGAAGCTTGTCACCGAAGGCGATCAGCGCCTCGCCGGGTGCGACGCGCTCGACATCGAGACGGACGGCGGCCGCCGGCGCATAGTGCGAGGCCAGCATGCCCGGTGCGACCGGCGCCGATCCGGCATGCGTCTGCGCGACGAGCGGGCGGCCGGTGACCGCCTCGATCGCGGACCGCGCCAGCCCGCCGGCCCGAAGCAGCAGCACGCGGTCGCCCTCGACCTTCAGGATCGTCGATTCGACGCCGACCCGCGTCGGCCCCGCATCGAGGATGATTCCGACGCGGTCGCCGAGATCGGCGTCGACATGCGCGGCGCTGGTGGGGCTGACATGGCCCGAGCGGTTGGCGCTCGGCGCGGCTAGCGGCCCGCCGAAGGCGACGAGCAGCGCATGCGCCACGGGATGGGCGGGAACGCGGATCGCGACCGTGTCGAGGCCGGCGGTCGCGAGATCGGCGAGCGGCGCGCCGGGCCGCTTGGGAAGCACCAGCGTCAGCGGGCCGGGCCAGAAGGCCTCGGCGAGACGGCGCGACAGCGGATCGAACCGCGCGAGGCGCTCGGCGGCCGCGAGGTCTGCCACATGCGCGATGAGCGGGTTGAAGCGCGGCCGGCCCTTGGCGGCGTAGATGCGGGCGACCGCCTCGCCGTTTCCTGCATCCGCCGCGAGCCCATACACCGTCTCGGTCGGCATGCCGACGAGGCCGCCGGCGACGAGCACGGCGACCGCGTCCGCGATCGCCCCCGGATCGGATGCTGACCTGATCATGCCGCGTGACGCCCTCGTGCCATGGGCCGCTTGAAGCGGCCGCGGCGCCCCGCGTCAAGACCGGGGGCGACCGGATGCCGCAAAGCGGCGGAAAAGCCGCATTCCGCGCCCGCCTCGGATCGTTCGGCCCTCGCTGTGCGTTGGCCGGACTGGTAGAACATGGCGGCTGGCGTGCCGCGCGCTTTTCCAACGAGCGCCGAACGACGAGGCTGGGGTCCCATGGCGACGCTGCTCATCCATCATCCGATCTTCGCCCGCCATCTCGTCCCCTTCGGCCATCCCGAACGGCCCGAGCGGATCGCGGCCGTCGAGGCGGCGCTGGCGCTGCCGGCCTTCGATGCGCTCATCCGCGAGGAAGCGGTCATGGCCGACGAGGCGATGATCCTCTCCTGCCACACCCGCGCCCATCTCGATGCCATCCGCCACGCGAGCCCGAGCGAGGGCATGGGCCGGCTCGATGCCGACACCATCATGTCGCCCAAGACCTTCGAGGCGGCGCTGACCGCCGTTGGCGGCGCCTGCCAGGCGGTCGACGCGGTCATGACCGGCGCCGCTTCCAACGCCTTCTGCGCCATGCGCCCGCCAGGCCACCATGCCGAGCCGGACCGGGCCATGGGCTTCTGCTTCTTCAACCAGGCCGCCATCGCCGCCCGCCACGCGCAGGGGCATCACGGCGCCGGGCGCGTCGCGATCGTCGACTGGGACGTCCATCACGGCAACGGCACGCAGGCGATCTTCTGGGACGATCCCTCGGTGCTCTATTGCTCGACGCACCAGATGCCGCTCTATCCCGGCACCGGCGCCGCGTCGGAGACGGGCGCGCATGGCACGATCGTCAACGCCCCGCTGCCGCCGGGCGCCGACGGCACGCTGTTCAAGGACGCCTTCGAGACGCGCATCCTGCCCGCGATCGATGCCTTCAAGGCTGATCTCGTCATCATCTCGGCCGGCTTCGACGCCCATCGCCGCGATCCGCTCGGCGGGCTGGAGCTCGACGAGCAGGACTTCGCCTGGGCGACCGACGCGCTCATGCAGCGCGCCGACCGCGACTGTGGCGGCCGCATCGTCAGCATCCTGGAAGGCGGCTATGACCTGAAGGGCCTCGCCGGCTCCACCGCCGCCCATGTGACGCGGCTGATGGCGAGCAGCTAGCCGAGCCAGGCCGGGAAGAGCTTTCCGAGCGAGCCGACGATCATTTCCATGGCGATCGCCGCGAGCACCAACCCCATCAGCCGGCGGGTCAGCGACAAGGTCATCGGCGACATCCAATGGCTGATCAGGGGCGCGGCCAGCGTGGCGACGCCGAAGAAGACGAGATAGAGCGCGAGCGTGATCGCATAGACGCCCATGGCGCCGGCCTCGGCCGAGGTTTGCGCGAAGACGATGACGGTCGCCATCGTCCCCGGACCGAAGGCGATCGGGATACCGAGCGGATAGACGCCGATGCTGGAGGCCGCGGTGAACTTGGCCTTCTCCTCCGGCGTCCCGCCATGGGAGGGGTGATCCTCGCCATTCAGCATCGTGAGCGCGATCAACAGGACGATCAGCCCGCCCGCCAGGCGGAAATGCGGAATGTCGATGCCGAAGACATTGAGCAGCAGCCGGCCGACAAGCGCGCAGATCACGCTGCCGATGGTCACGGTGGCGATCATGGTGAGCGCGGTGCGCCGGCTGCTCTCGGGAGGCTGGCCGCCGGTCATGGCCAGGAAGACGGGCAGCGTGGTCAGCGGATTCATGATGGCGAACATCGCCGCGAAGAACTTGATGCCTACAGTCCAGTCCATCGGTCACCGTCTCTCGATTGCGCCACGGCGCGAGCATAACCCCGGGGAGAGCCGCGCATCCACCCGCCCCGCGCATGGCACCGCGATTGCCTGCCGCTTGCCTCCCGCCCGCCAATGACCGAAAAGAGGCGCGACAATTGCGGAGAGCCATGATGACCGAAACGGCCGCCCCGATCGCCAGCCTCACCTTCGAGAAGGCGCTGGCCGAACTCGAATCGATCGTCGGCCATCTGGAGCGCGGCGATGTCCCGCTCGAAGAATCGATCCGCATCTACGAGCGCGGCGAAGCGCTGAAGAAGCATTGCGAATCGCTGCTGGCCCAGGCCGAGGCGAAGGTCGAGAAGATCCGCACCGGGGCGCCCGGCCAGGCCGTCGGCACCGAACCGCTCGACGTCGGCGACTGAGGATCCGCTGAACGATCCGTCGCCGAACGCGCGTCTTCCCGTGACGGCTATCCGCGTCCATCTTCAGCGGATGATGCGAGAGCTGAGGACGCCATGAGCAATCTGACCGACAAGGACCCGATCTTCGGGGACGTGGCCTCCAGCGACGCCGTCGAACTCGTGGTCGTGCCGCGGACGGCCGATATCGGCGGCTTCACGGTGAAGCGGGCGCTGCCGACCGCCAAGCGCCGGCTCGTCGGCCCGTTCATCTTCCTCGACCAGATGGGCCCCGGCGAATTCGATCGCGGCAAGGGCCTCGACGTGCGCCCCCATCCCCATATCGGGCTGGCGACGGTCACCTATCTCTTCGACGGCGAGATCGTGCATCGCGATTCGACCGGCGTCGAGGCGACCATCCTGCCGGGTGCCGTGAACTGGATGACGGCCGGCCGCGGCATCGCGCATAGCGAACGCTCGAGCGGCGAATTCCGCACCCGCCCCGATCATCGCGGTCTCGCCGGGCTGCAAACCTGGGTGGCCTTGCCGAAGACGCATGAGGAAACGGCACCGGCTTTCCATCACCATGGCGCCGAGACGCTGCCCGAGATTGCCGCCGGCGGGGCGCGGGTGCGGCTGATCCTCGGCGAGGGCTGGGGCGCCGAATCGCCCGTCGCGACCTTCACCGACACGATCTATGCCGAGATCACGCTCGAGGCCGGCAGCAGCGTCCCGATCGACGCGGTCCATGTCGAGCGGGCGCTCTATCTCTACGAGGGCGAGATCGAGATCGCCGGCGACGCCTTCGAGGCCGGGCGGCTGCTCGTCCTGAAGCCGGGCGATCCCATCACGGTGCGCGCGCGCACTTCGGCGCGCTTCGTCCTCGTCGGCGGCGAGCCGATGGATGGGCCGCGCTATATCTGGTGGAACTTCGTCTCGTCCTCGAAGGAGCGCATCGAAAGCGCCAAGGCCGACTGGAAGTCGGGCCGCTTCGACAAGGTGTTCGGCGACGAGCAGGAATTCATCCCGCTTCCCGATTAACGCCGCCTAGACGACTTCGCCGCCGAGCCGTGCTCGCCAGTCCGCCAGCCGGTCCTTGAGGATGGCACGCAGGAGATAGGCCGTCTCCGGCGGCTCGATCCGCTCCAGCACCTCGAAGGCGAGGTCGGCCTCGCCATGCCGGTCGAAGGCCGCCTGCAGCGTGGCGCCGCGATGGCTGCGGTGGCGAAGGGCGAAGAATATCCGATTGGCGATCGCATCCAGATCCGGCGTCTGGCCGAGCCACACCGCGCCGCTCGAGCGGCTTCGGATCGCATAGATGCCGGGCGCGTCCTTGCGTTTGCGATAGGCGTCGACCGCCGCCTTGCGCTGTTCCCGGTCCATGATGCCGCTCCGCCGTGATCCGATGACCACGGCGGTATATTACCCGGATTTTATCCTGTCAATTTGACCCGGATGAAATCAGGTCTGCTCGGGCGTCGGCGGCACGGCGCTGACCTGTCCGCCCGTCATCAGCGCGAGCTTGGCCTCCAGCGCTGCGACACGCGCCGTCAGCGCCTCGTTCTCGGCGCGGGCCTTGGCGGCCATCTCGCGCACGACCTCGAATTCCTCGCGCTTCACGAAGTCCATCTCTGACATGAAGCGCTCGGCCTGGTGGCGCATGGCGGTTTCGGCTTCGCGGCGCACGCCCTGCGCCATGCCGGCGGCGTCCGTCATCAGCTTGGCAAAATCGTCGAACAGACGGTTGGGGCGCTCGTCCATGGCAATCCTCCGGATGCGAACCTGTCGCTCTGATGGAGACTATGGGTGGCCGCCCGGCCGGTCACAAGAGCCTCAACCGCCATCGCGGCTGCGGCTCTTGACCGCTTCGGGCGGATCAGCGCACCAATGCCGCGGCAGCAAAGGCGCGCAATGCTCTACGTCATTCCCTACCCCACCATCGATCCGGTGCTCATCGCGATCGGCCCCTTCGCGATCCGCTGGTACGCGCTCGCCTATATCGTCGGCATCCTGTTCGGCTGGTGGTATGCGAAGCGGCTCGTCTCCAATGCGCGGCTCTGGGGCAAGGACGGTTCGCCGATCACGCCGGTCGACCTCGACGATTTCGTGCTCTGGGCGACGGTCGGCATCATCGTCGGCGGCCGCCTCGGCTATGTGATGTTCTATGACCCGGGCGCCTTCCTCTCTTCGCCGCTGACGATCTTCGAGGTCTGGCATGGCGGCATGTCATTCCATGGCGGCTTCCTCGGCACGACCATCGCGATGGCGCTGTTCTGCTGGAAGCGCGGTATCCCTTTCCTGTCGCTCATCGACGTGATCGGCCCCAGCGTCACGGTCGGCCTCTGCCTCGGCCGGCTGGCGAATTTCATCAATGGCGAACTCTGGGGCCGCCCCGCCGACGTGCCCTGGGCGATGGTCTTCCCCAATGCCGACGGCCAGCCGCGCCATCCGAGCCAACTCTACGAGGCGGCGCTGGAGGGCATCGTCCTCTTCCTCGTCCTGCGCATCCTGACCCACAAGCAATTGCGGCTGCGCCAGCCGGGCTATGTCGCCGCCGTCTTCGCCATGGGCTACGGCCTCGCGCGCATCATTTCCGAGTTCTTCCGCGAGCCCGATATCCAGATCGGCTACTTCTCCGGCGGCCTCACCATGGGCATGCTGCTCTCGGTCCCGATGGTGCTCGCCGGCCTCGGCCTTCTCATCTATGTCCGCCGCCGCGACCGTGTCTGAGCCGGCGACGCCGCTCGCCCTGCGGCTCGCCGCGCGCATCCGCGCCGATGGACCGATCACCGTCGCCGACTATATGGCGGCCTGCCTCGGCGATCCGGAGCATGGCTATTACATGCGCCGCGATCCCTTCGGCGCCGCCGGCGATTTCGTCACTGCCCCCGAGATCAGCCAGATGTTCGGCGAACTCGTCGGCCTCTGGGCGGTGGAAACCTGGCGGCGGATGGGCAGCCCGGCGCGCGTCGTGCTCTGCGAATTCGGCCCCGGGCGCGGGACGCTGATGGCCGATGCGCTGCGCGCCGCCCGTCTCGCGCCCGATTTTCTCGACGCCGCAACACTGGTGCTTGTCGAGACGAGCCCGCATCTGCGCGCGATCCAGCAACAGAGGCTGGCCCCGCACACGCCCCTCTTCGCATCGGGCGTCGAGGACCTCCCCGACGGGCCGCTGATCGTCATCGCAAACGAGTTCTTCGACGCGCTGCCGATCCGCCAATTTGTGCGGACGGAACAGGGCTTTGCCGAGCGCATGGTCGGCCTTGTCGAGGACGCGCTCGCCTTCGGCCTCCGTCCGGGCGCCCGTCCCGCGGTCGCGGCTGAGGGCCTGCCGATAGGCGCCGTCATCGAAACCAGCGGCCCGTCGGTCGTGGTCATGACGAGCCTCGCAGCCCGCTTCGCCCAATTGCCCGGCGCGATGCTCGCCATCGATTACGGCCATGACGGCGGCGTCGGCGACACGCTGCAGGCCCTGCGGCAGCATCGCTTCGTCTCGCCGCTCGAAACGCCCGGCGAGGCCGATATCACCGCTCATGTCGACTTCGCGGCGCTCGCCGCTGCCGCCCGCCGCGTCGGTGCAACGGCGTTTCCGCTCATGGATCAGGGCGATTTCCTGCTTCGCCTCGGCCTTCTGGAACGCGCCGGCGCGCTCGGCGGCGGCAAGGACGCGGCGACACAGGACGCGATCCGCGCCGCGGTCGAGCGGCTCGCCGGACCCGACGCCATGGGAACCCTGTTCAAGGTGCTCATCGCGGCATCGCCCGGCCTTGTGCCGCCCCCTTTCGACTGAAGGACCGACCCGATGAAGATCACTGCCGACGCGCTGGACCTCCCCGGCATCCGCCACGGCTTCTACACCCGTCAGGGCGGCGTCTCGGACGGCATCTATGCCAGCCTCAATTGCGGCGTCGGCTCGTCCGATGCGCGGGAGCGCATCCTGGAGAATCGCGCCCGCGTCGCCCGCGACCTCGGCGTCGCCCCCGACCGGCTCGCGACGCCCTATCAGGTGCATAGCCCCGATGTGGTCGTCGTCGACGAGGTCTGGCCGGTGGGCGACGGTCCGAAGGCCGATGCCGTCGTGACGGCCCGGCCAGGCATCGCGGTCGGCGTGGGAACGGCCGATTGCGGGCCGCTCCTCTTTGCCGATCCTGAGGCGCGAGTCGTCGGCGCGGCCCATGCCGGCTGGCGCGGCGCCTTCACCGGGGTCCTCGAAGCGACCCTCGCCGCGATGGAGGGCCTCGGCGCCGATCGCGGTCGGATCACCGCCGTGCTCGGTCCGACCATCTCCGCCGCGGCCTATGAAGTCGGGCCGGAATTCGTCGCACGATTCACGGAGGCCGATGCGCGCAACGAACGCTTTTTCACGCCGTCGGAGCGTGCCGACCACCGTCGGTTCGACCTTCCGGCATATCTCGGCCATCGCGCGGCGATAGCCGGCGTCGGCCGGTTCATCGATCTCGGCCTCTGCACCTATGCCGATCCGGAGCGATTCTATTCCTATCGCCGCATGACCCATCAGGGCCAAGCGGATTACGGCCGGCTGCTTCACGCCATCGCACTCGCCGATGAGGAAACGTGATCGGGACAAGTGACCGGATTTGATCGGAAATCCGTCCCGATTCTGGACCGGTCCGGCATTTCTCGCTAGGAAGGGCGGGGGCTCCGGTTGCGGACCGGCGGGACGAAGGAATGACGGTGAAGGCATATCGGCCGGTCTGGGCCCTCATTGCCATGGCTGCGCTCGGGCTCACCGCCTGCGGCAGCGGCGAAGGCATCAGCGGCGCGGCGCAGTCCATGGCCAACGCCGCCATACCGCCGATTTCGGCGACGCCGCCCTCCGTGCCCCTGTCGCAGGCGAAGTTCGCCTTCGCCCCGGTGACGGGCGCGCCCGCGACCGTGCTGACCAACATGTCGGCCGAACTCGGCAAGGAGGCCTACGCCCAGCAGGTGAGCCTCGTGCCGGTCGACGACCCGGCGGCGACCTATATCGTCAAGGGCTATCTCTCCGCCGTCGGCGACGCCTCGGGCACCATCGTCGTCTATGTCTGGGACGTGTTCGACCGCAGCGGCAAGCGCGTCCACCGCATTTCCGGACAGGAGACGGCCCCGGGCGCCGGCGTCGATCCATGGCGCGGCGTCGATCGCTCGACGGCCTCGAATGTCGCGCGGCAGACGATCAGCGCCATCGTCGCCTGGGGCCGGAGCGGCCCGGCCAATGCGGGCGCCGTCGCCAGCGCGCCCATCGCCAGTGCGCCCATCGTGACGGCTCCGGCCGTCGTCACGGCGACGCCGGCGAGCCCCGCCGCGGCCACCACCCTTCCGGCGACGACGACGCTGCCGCCGCTGCCCTCATCCACCATCCCGGCAAACTGAGCGTGGCCGCGACGCAATCGCGTTTGCAGTGCGGAAGTGGAGTTGCTACAACGCCGCCGCTCCGCCTTACGATGCCGCCCCGGAATCGATCGCCACTCGCGAAGCAGGACCAACGGGACCCCACACCTTGAAGCTGGTTGCCGGAAACTCCAACCGGGTGCTCGCCGAGGCGATCGCCACCTATCTCGAGATCCCGCTGGCCAAGTGTCTCGTCAAGCGGTTTGCCGACCAGGAGATCTTCGTCGAGATCCAGGAGAATGTGCGCGGCGAGGACGTGTTCGTCATCCAGTCGACGAGCTATCCGGCCAACGACCATCTCATGGAGCTGCTGATCATCATCGATGCGCTGCGCCGCTCCTCCGCGCGCCGCATCACGGCGGTGCTGCCCTATTTCGGCTATGCGCGGCAGGACCGCAAAGCCGGTCCGCGCACCCCGATCTCGGCCAAGCTCGTCGCCAATCTCATCACCCATGCCGGCGCCGACCGCGTACTGACGCTCGACCTGCATGCCGGGCAGATCCAGGGCTTCTTCGATATCCCGACCGATAACCTCTTTTCGGTGCCGGTGATCACCCGCGATATCCGCGAGCACTACGAACTGCAGAATGTCATGGTCGTGTCGCCGGATGTCGGCGGCGTGGTGCGCGCCCGCGCGCTCGCCAAGCGCATCGACGCTCCGCTCGCCATCGTCGACAAGCGGCGCGAGCGGCCCGGCGAATCCGAGGTCATGAACATCATCGGCAATGTCGAGGGGCGCGACTGCATCCTGTTCGACGACATCGTCGATTCGGGCGGCACGCTGTGCAACGCCGCCGAGGCGCTGCTGTCGAAGGGTGCCAAGTCGGTCGTCGCCTACATCACCCATGGCGTGCTCTCGGGCGGCGCCGTGGCGCGCATCGCCTCGTCGATGCTCAAGGAACTGGTGATCACCGATTCGATCCAGCCGACCGAAGCCGTCCAGGGCGCGCCCAATATCCGCGTCACCTCGATCGCGACGCTGATCGGCGAGGCGATCAACCGCACCGCCAGCGAAAAGTCGGTGTCGAGCCTGTTCATCTGAGCCTGGAGCCTTCTTTCCTTGTCCTTCGCCGGCGCCTCGTCTATAAGGCGCGCGGCCGCGCCGACACCCCTGGAGGCACCGCGGCCTTTTTCGTTTGGACAAGGAGAATTCCGATGAGCACTTCCTACGAGCTCACGGCCTCCGTGCGCAACCGCGTGGGCAAGGGGGCCGCCCGGGCGTCGCGTCGCGAAGGCAAGATTCCGGCCGTCATCTATGGCGACAAGCAGCCGCCCCTCGCGATCGAGCTGTCGCACAAGGACGTGTACATGAAGCTGCATGGTGGCGGCTTCCTGACCACCGTGGCCACGATCAATGTCGACGGCCAGAAGATCCGCGTCATTCCGCGTGACTATGCGCTGCACCCCGTCAGCGACCAGCCGATCCATGTCGACTTCCTGCGCGTCACCGTCGGTGCCTCGCTGCATGTCAAGGTTCCGGTCCAGTTCGTGAACGAGGACAAGGCGCCCGGCCTCAAGGCGGGCGGCGTGCTGAACATCGTCTCGCATGAACTCGACGTGACGGCGCCGGCCGATGCGATCCCCGATCACATCGTCGTCGACCTGACCGGCCTCGAGATCGGTTCCTCGGTGCATCTGTCGAACGTCTCGCTGCCGGAAGGCGTCAAGCCGACCGCGGCCGACGACGTCACCCTCGCGACCATCGTCGCCCCGGCGGCGCTGACCTCGGAAGAGGCGGCGGAAGCGGCCGCGGCCGAGGCCCCCAAGGCCTGATCCGGCTTCCGGTTCGGGATAGAGAGCGATGCTCCTCATCGTCGGCCTCGGCAATCCCGGCGGCCAATACGCCCTGAACCGGCACAATATCGGCTTCATGGCGGCGGATGCGATCCACCGCCGCCATGGCTTCGGACCCTGGCGCAGCCGCTTCCACGCGGATGTCGCCGAGGGCACGCTTTCCGGGCGGCGCACGCTGCTCATGAAGCCGCAGACCTATATGAACGAGAGCGGCCGCGCGGTCGCCGAGGCTGCCCGTTTCCTCAAGATCCCGAATGCCGACATCGTCGTCATGCATGACGAGCTCGACCTGCCGCCCGGCAAGACGCGGATGAAGGTCGGCGGCGGCCATGGCGGGCATAACGGCCTGCGCTCGATCACCGCCCATCTCGGCGACGACTACCGCCGCCTTCGGCTCGGCATCGGCCATCCCGGTGCCAAGGAACTCGTCGCGGGCTATGTGCTGCACGATTTTGCCAAGGCGGACGGCGCCTGGGTGAACCCGCTACTCGACGCGATCGCGGACGGTGCCAATCTCCTCGCCGACGGCAAGGACTCGACCTTCGCCAACCGCCTGCACCGCGCCACGGAGCCGCCGAAGCCGGAGAAATCGGAGAAGGCGAAGGCGGAGACGACCAGGAGCGAACCGGCACCCGGCTCCCCTCCTCCGCCGGCCAAAAGCGCAGCCCCGATCGAGTCGAAACCCGCCGATGGCCCCTTCGCTGCCGGGCTCAAGCGCCTGTTCGGCAAAAGCGACTGATCGCACCGCTTGACACGAGAACACGGAAACACGAAATCCGTGTCATTCGTTGCAGCGAGCGCGCTCGCGGATTAACGGAGGCGGCCCATGAAGAACGTCACGATCACGCTCGACGAGGCGCTCGCCCGCTGGGCCCGCGTCGAGGCCGCCAAGGCGGGCAAGAGCCTCTCGCGCTGGATCGCCGAGCGTCTGGAGGAGGAGATGCGGCGCGGCGTGAATGGAGGGGTGTCGCAGTCCTGGCTCGACGCTCCTTTGTGGCCGTCCTCACCCGCCCCCCTGCCGACCCGGGACGATCTTTACGGAGCAGCCTATGACCGTCCCGGTTTTCGTGGACACGAATATCCTGATCTACAGCCGGGACGCTCGGGAGCCAGTGAAGGCGAAGCAGTCAGCGGCCTGGCTGAGGAGGCTGGGGCCCGATGGACTGATCGTGAGCCCTCAGGTTCTGAATGAGCTCTACGCGGTCGGGCTGACCAAGTACAAGTCGGTGGGGCGGCAGGCACTGGCCGATTGGGTCGCCGAACTGCGGCCGTCATGTACCGCTCCCCTTGACGCGCAGACGGTGACGCTGGCGATCGAACTGCATCGCGACCATTCGCTTTCGTGGTGGGATTGCCCGATTGTCGCATCGGCCCTTCTGGCCGGTTGCCGATACCTCCTCTCGGAGGATATGCAGCACGGCCAAAGCATCCGGTCGCTCCGGCTGATCAACCCCTTCCTGGGGGATCCCGCCGTGATCCTCGACAACAGCTGAAAGAACATCATGGGCTTCAAATGCGGGATCGTCGGCCTGCCGAATGTCGGCAAGTCGACCTTGTTCAACGCGCTGACCAAGACGGCGGCGGCGCAGGCGGCCAACTACCCCTTCTGCACTATCGAGCCGAACACCGGCGAGGTGGCGGTGCCCGATCCGCGGCTCGACACACTGGCGCGGGTCGGCAAGTCGAACGAGATCGTGCCGACGCGCCTCACCTTCGTCGATATCGCCGGCCTCGTGCGCGGCGCCTCGAAGGGTGAAGGCCTCGGCAACCAGTTCCTCGCCAATATCCGCGAGGTCGACGCGATCGCCCATGTGCTGCGCTGCTTCGAAGACGGCGACATCACCCATGTCGAAAACCGGATCGACCCGGTCGCCGACGCCGAGACGGTCGAGACCGAGCTGATGCTGGCCGATCTCGACAGCCTCGAACGGCGCGTCGTGCCGCTTCGGAAGCGGGCCGCCAATGACAAGGAAGCGAAGCATCAGGCCGACCTGATGGACGCCGCGCTCGCTCTGCTGCGCGAGGGCCAGCCGGCCCGCCAGCTCAAGGTCTCCGCCGAGGACCGCGCCGCCTTCGATGCGCTGAACCTCCTGACCTCGAAGCCCGTGCTCTATGTCTGCAATGTCGAGGAAGCCTCGGCCGCGACCGGCAATGCCTATTCGAAGCGGGTCGAGGAGATGGCCAAGGCCGAAGGCGCGGGCTGCGTCGTCATCTCGGCGGCGATCGAATCCGAGATCGCCCAGCTCGACGCCGCCGAGCAGAAGGACTTTCTCGAGACGCTCGGCCTCGAGGAGCCCGGTCTCGACCGGCTGATCCGCGCCGGCTATGCCCTGCTCGGCCTCATCACCTATTTCACCGTCGGCCCCAAGGAAGCCCGCGCCTGGACGATTCCGGTCGGCACCCGCGCGCCGCAGGCCGCCGGCGTGATCCACACCGATTTCGAGCGCGGCTTCATCCGCGCGCAGACGATCGGCTTCGAGGATTACGTGCGCTACAACGGCGAGGCCGGCGCCAAGGAAGCGGGCCGCGCCCGCGACGAAGGCAAGGACTATGTCGTCGCCGATGGCGACGTCATGCTGTTCCGTTTCAACACCTGACGCCCGTCAGGCCTCGTCGCGCTCGCGGCGGGGCCTCCGGCGCTTCAGCGGCGCCTGGCCGCCTTTCGGCTTCTGCGCCTGCGGGGGTTGATCGCGCCGCGGCTCGGCCGGACGCTCCGGGACCGGCTCGAGAACGGCGGCGGGAGCCGCCTTCTCGCGCACCGTGCGCGGCGCCGCCGCTCGCCGCTCCGGTGCCTGCGGCTCGGACCGCGGCTCGCGGCTTGCACCATCCTGCCTCGCCCCATCTTGCCTCGTCGCCTCCTGCCTCGCCAGCACCGGCGGCAGGTCGATCGGCGCTTCGGGCTCGGCCCTGACGGCGAGGAAGGCCGGCAACGGCGTCGCCTCCTGCTCGGCAACCGGCCGCCGGCGCTGCCCGGCAGGCTTCTGCGCACCGGCACGCGGCTCCTCGCGCGATCCGGATTCGGATCTCGGAGCGCCGGACTTCGGCGCTTCGGGCCTGACGGCCTCGGGCTTGGCTCTTTCCGGCCCGGTGGCCTCGCCCTTCCGGACGTCGGCTTTGCCGGTGCCTGGCCGGCGCGCCTCGCGGCGAGGCGGCTCGGACGCGGCCGGACTGATGAAATCGGCATCTTCGACCCGCGCGGCCGGCATGCGCCGCTCGCGCGACGGCGCCGGTTCGGTGGCCGCGTTGGCGGCGGCGGGCTGCGACAGCCTCTTCAATGCCTGCTCGATCGCCGCCTCGTCCGACGCGGCCCGACGACGGGCGGCCTCGCGCTTGATGGCGGCCGGTTGCTCGACCGGCTCGGGCACCACGATCGGAGGCGCCGAGCGGTCTGGCCTCGTTTCAGCCGGCCGCGGCTTGGGATGGAAATCGGCGACGCTCGGTTCCGGCTCGCGCTCGCGGCGGTCGGATGGCCTCGCCTCGGCGGCGCGCTCGGCCTTGGCCCGCGTCTCGACGGACGGCGTCCGCTCGCGCGCGGCCGGCGGGGTGACGTCGCGCATGCGCGGCTGCGGCTCGGGCGCCACGACCTCGGCCGAAGCCGGTTTGGACTGTGCCGGC
>CAWZZK010000044.1:0-2959 GCA_963966455.1 Kaistia sp.
AGCGGCCTATGTGCAGCGGGTTGCCGAAAAGGCTGACGACAACGCGCCTCAGGCCGAAAGCAGCGCCGAGGACACGGCGCACGAACTGGCTGCTGACGATGCGGCGCGGCAGGTCGTGGTGCCGAACGCGGACGCTTCGGAAGCGGCGGCCGGAGCCGATGATATGGCGGCTGCGCACGGGACGGGCGAGCCCGAGGCGTCGGAACCCATGGAGGCCGAACTTAAGGAGACCGAACCCAAGGCGGCTGAACCCGCAGCGATGGAGGCTGCACCGACCGCCGACGGGCTGGGGAGCGACACAACGGCAGAGGACGCGACCCCAGCCGTGGATGAGGCATATGCCGAGGAAGGATCGGCTGCCGAGGAGCCGGCAGCAGCACCGTCCGGCATGGCGGAGGGCGCGACGGACGACGCCGGAGCCTTCCGTTTCGACCCCAATCTGCGCACCATGCGCTTCGTCTGGAAGATCGATGCCGACGGCCGATTCAGCGAGATCTCACCTGAATTTGCCCAGGCCGTGGGGCCGAAAGCGGCCGACATCATCGGCTTGCGTTTTGTCGATCTGGCGGCACTGATGGATCTCGATCCCAAGCAGACGATCGCCAACCTTCTTCAACGCCACGATACTTGGTCCGGGAAGACGATCAACTGGCCGATCCAGGGCCATGACCTGCGGGTGCCTGTAGATCTCGCGGCCTTGCCGACCTATTCTCGCGAGCGACAGTTCGACGGTTTTCGCGGCTTCGGCATCGTGCGCCTGGCTGATGCCGTGGCGGATGATGGCGGGATCGGCCGTCTGATCGCCACGCTCGATACCGATCTCGCTACCCTGCTGCGCGGCGACGCAGCGCCGGAGATAGCGTCCGGGGCCGAAGCGGCGAACGATGAGGCGTCCTCCGCGATTGCGCAGAATGAGACGGCATCGCCGTTGCACGATGCAGTTGACGCCTCGCAGGATACCGCAGCCGAAGTGCACGGGCTGGTCGCAGATTACCCGCGCGACCTTCAGGACGAGGCTGGCCCGCCGCAGGCGGCACAGGACGGCGCAAGCAGTGGTGCGGCGCCTGATGGCTTCACCAATGCCATCGATGATGTCGGTCCAGCCGAAGACGAAGGCACGCAGGAGGATCCCTTCCGTGGCGAGCGGCCTGCTTTGCGCATCGTCGAGCCCGCCGGCTCCAATGACGAGCGTGTGGTCCATCTTCAAGATCGCCGCCGGGGCAGCATCGACAGCCTCAGCAGGAGCGAGAGGGCGGCCTTCCGCGAAATCGCACGTCAGCTTGGCGAAGCCTTTGGCGACCGCGCTGAAGACGAGCTGGAGCCAAAGCTGCGCGCCGCTTTCGAGACCGAGCAGGCGGAAGAGCCCTCGTTTCAGCCCGCGTCCGCTCAAACGCACGATGCCGATCCGGCGACGCGCGACGATGAGTTTGACGGCGAGGCCCCGCCAAGCGAAGGGCCGGTGCTGACCGCCGAAATCATCGATCCGCAGCCGACAGCCATTCTGATCCATACGGGCGAGGATCTGCTGCACGCGAACCCGGCGCTACTGGCCCTCACGGGTTATGAGTCGTTGGCCGATCTGATCGGCGAAGGCGGCCTTGAAGCCCTCTTCGTCGGCGAGGATGACGGCCTGATCGACGTGCCGCCCGGGGCGGTGATGATGATCCGCAATGACGGCCGGCTGGTGCCGGTCTCCGCCCGGCTGCAGACGGTGCGCTGGGAAGATCGCGGCATCGTGCTGATGATGGCGCTGGCTGCGCTCGATCCCGATCCGACACGGGGCACGGGGCAGATGCGGCAGCAGACGGTTTCGCAAAATCAACCGACACCGGCCCTGGAAGCGGCGGCCGCCGGGCCTGAGGCGGCGGATGGCCCTCTGCCGGCTGAGGCCCAGGCGGATATCGGCCAAAGTGACCCGGGAAAAGGCGACCAGGAAAAAGACGATCAGGAAATCGGCCGTCTGCGCATCGAAGTGGACGAGTTGCGCGCCATCCTGGAGACGGCCACGGACGGCGTCGTCGTTCTCGGCTCGGAAGGCGAGATCCGTTCGCTCAATCGCTCCGCCAATGCCCTGTTCAACTATGACGACGAGGAAATCCGCGGCAAGCCCTTCGCCATGCTCTTTGCCCATGAGAGCCAGAAGAGCGTTCTCGACTATCTCGCTGGCCTCGCCGGCCACGGGGTTGCCAGCGTGCTCAATGACGGACGCGAGGTCATCGGCCGCGAAGCCTCCGGTGGTTTCATTCCGCTGTTCATGACCATGGGCCGCCTGTCCTTCTCCAAGGGCTATTGCGCCGTCATCCGCGACATCACCCAATGGAAGCGGACGGAAGAAGAGCTGCGCAACGCCAAGCGCGCGGCCGAGACCGCCAATGCCCACAAGAGCGAGTTTCTCGCCCGCGTGAGCCACGAGATCCGCACGCCGCTGAACGCGATCATCGGCTTTTCCGACATGATGGCGACAGAGCATTTCGGCCCGATCGGCAATCCGCGCTATGTGGAATATGCCGGCGATATCGGCCGCTCCGGACGCTATGTGCTCGATATCGTCAACGATCTTCTGGATATTTCCAAGATCGAAGCGGGCGAGATGGACCTCGACTTCACCGCCGTCCTGCTCAACAGTGCGGTGTCGGAGGCCGTGGCGCTCGTACAGCCCCAGGCGAATGCACAGCGCGTGATCATCCGCACATCGCTTTCCTCCAAAGTCCCCGGCGTGGTTGCGGATCAGCGCTCGATCAAGCAGATCGTGCTCAATATTCTGTCCAATGCCATTCGTTTCACCCCTGCGGGCGGTCAGATCGTCGTTTCCTCAGCCTATGAAGCGAACGGAACGGTGACGCTACGCTTTCGCGACACCGGCGTCGGCATGACGCGCGGCGAGCTGGAGCAGGCGATGAAGCCTTTCCGTCAGGTGACGACGGGCACCCGCGCGCGCGGCGACGGCACGGGTCTCGGC
>CAWZZK010000045.1:0-7243 GCA_963966455.1 Kaistia sp.
CCTGACGGTGACCGTGGCCACCTCGGCGACCACCGGCGCGGCGAGCAGCGGCGAGAAGACCGGCCCCTCGACGAAACCGAGATCGGCCTCGCCCTCGATCACCGCCGCCGCGACCGTCTCCGTGTTGCCGATGACGAGATCGAGCGCCACGCCGGGATGCGCCTCGCGGAAGCGGATCATGAAGGGCGGCAGGAAATGTCCGGCGATGGTCTGGCTCGCCTGCAGCGCGAGGCGTCCGCGCCGAAGCCCGCCGAGATCGGAGAGCAGCGCCTCGGCGCCCGAGGCCCGCGCCAGCACCGACCGCGCCTCGGGCAGGAACAGCCGCCCGGCCTCGGTGAGTTCGATGCCCCGCCCGACGCGATGGAAAAGCTCGACACCATAGGAGCCTTCGAGCGCGCGAATCGAGGCGCTGACGGCCGAGGGCGTCAGGCGGAGCGCCTCCGCCGCGCGGGTGAGGTGCTCCCGCTCGGCGACCGCGAGGAAGATGCGAAGCTGCTCGAAAGTCACGATCGTTCGATCCGATTGGATGATTGGTGCGATATTTCGCAATGGATCGAACCAATCGCAAGCACGATCTTCACGGCGACACCAAAGAGCAATCCGGTTTCGCCATGCCCCTTCTTCTCCGCACGATCATTCCCGGCACCGCCCTCTGCCTCGCCGTCACGCTTGGCGCCTTCGCGCTCAGCGGCGCCGAGACGGCGCTCATGGGCCGCGACTGGCTGGAGGCGCTCGTCCTCGCCATCCTGATCGGCGCGCTCGTCCGCTCGCTGTGGACCCCGCCGGAGCGCTTCACCGCCGGCATCCGCTTCACGGCGCAATATCCGCTCGAACTCGCCATCCTGCTGCTCGGCGCAACGCTCGACACCAAACTCGTCTTCGCCGCCGGCCTGCCGCTGGTCGCCGGCATCGCCGCTGTCGTCGCCCTCGCGATCGCCGCGAGCTACCTCGTCGGGCGCGGCGTCGGGCTCAGCCACCGCATGGCGCTGCTGGTCGCGGCCGGCAACTCGATCTGCGGCAACTCCGCCATTGCGGCGGTCGCGCCGGTGATCGGCGCCGACAGCGACGATGTCGCCGCCTCCATCGCCTTCACCGCCGTGCTCGGCGTCGCCACCGTCCTTCTCCTGCCCGTCCTCTCGGTGCTGCTCGGCCTCACCAATCTGCAATTCGGCGTCGTCGCCGGCCTCACGGTCTATGCCGTGCCGCAGGTGATTGCCGCCACCGCGCCGATCGCCTTCGCCAGCGTGCAGATGGGAACGCTCGTCAAGCTCCTGCGCGTGCTGATGCTGGGGCCGGTGATGGCCGCCATGGCGCTCCTCGGCAAGGGCCGCGCCGACGGGCGCATGAGCTTCACGCGCTTCGTGCCCTGGTTCCTGATCGGCTTCGCGCTCGCCGCCGCCGCGCGCAGCGTCGGCCTTGTGCCGGAGGCGGCGATGGCGCCGATCCACGGTGCCACCACTCTCCTCACCGTCCTCTCCATGGCCGCGCTCGGGCTCGGCGTCGATATCCGCATGCTGCGCCGGGCCGGCGGACGGGTGGCGCTGGCGGCGATGCTGTCCCTCCTCGTGCTCGGCGCCATGAGCCTCGCCCTCGTGCACATGCTCGCGATCGCCTGAGCGCCGATCTGGCCGCGATGTTGCATCGCCGCAGGACGCATGATCGTATCGCCGGCATTCACGGACAGAGGTTGCAGATGGCCGACAGGATTTGGGTGAAGGATCCCATCGCGGTTCTCGCCGAGGGCGCCGAGCGGGGCGTCGTCGTCGAGGACGGGCGGATCGCCGAGCTGGTCGGCAAGGGCGCCGAGCCGGCGCATCCGGTGCACGGCGTCTTCGATGCCTCGCGCCATGTCGTGACGCCCGGCCTCGTCAACACGCATCACCACATGTTCCAGACGCTGACGCGCGCCCATCCGGCGGCGATCAACAAGGAGCTCTTTCCCTGGCTGCAGGCGCTCTTCCCGATCTGGGCGAAGAACGTCAACCCGGAGAATTTCCGCCTCGCCACCCGCCTCGCGCTGACCGAACTGCTGATCTCGGGCTGCACCACCGCTTCCGACCATCAGTATCTCTATCCGCCGGGCCTCGAGGAGGCGATGGACATCCAGGCCGAGGAGGCCGGCCGGCTCGGCGTCCGGATGACTTTGACGCGCGGCTCGCTGAACCTCACCGAGGAAGAGGGTGGCAACGCCAATTCGGGCGCCGTGCAGGATACCGACGCGATCCTCGCCGATTGCGAGCGGGTGATCGCCCGCTACCACGACGCCTCGGAAGGCGCGATGCTGCAGGTGGCGCTCGCCCCCTGCGCGCCCTTCAACGTCACCAAGCGGCTGATGGTCGAGACGGCGGCGCTCGCCGAACGCTGCAACTGCCACATGCACACTCATCTCGCCGAGACGCGCGACGAGATCGACTATTGCATGCACCATTTCGGCTACCGGCCGGTCGATTATCTCGAAGAGGTCGGCTGGCTGACGAACCGCGCCTGGCTGGCGCATGGCATCCATTTCAACGACGACGAAGTGGCGCGGCTGGGCAAGGCCGGGGTCGGCGTCTCGCATTGCCCGACCTCCAACATGGTGCTGGCCTCGGGCCAGTGCCGCACCAAGGAGCTGGAAGCGGCCGGAAGCCCGGTCGGCCTCGGCGTTGACGGCTCGGCCTCCAACGACAATTCCAACCTGATCGAGGCGGTCCGCCACGCGCTGATGATCGGCCGCCTCACCTACAATGCCGAGAGCGTCACCCATCTCGACGCCTTCCGCTGGGCGACCGAAGGGTCGGCCAACTGCCTCGGCCGCAAGGACATCGGCGCCATCGCCGTCGGCAAGCAGGCCGACATGGCCTTCTACACACTCGACGAACTCCGCTTCTCGGGCGCCGGCGACCCGCTGGCCGCGCTCGTCCTCTGCGGCGCCTACAAGGCCGACCGCGTGATGGTGAAGGGCGACTGGAAGATCGTGGACGGCGTCCCGCCCGGCATCGACCTCGCGGAACTGCGGTATGAACACGGCCGCGTGGCGAAGGAGTTCCTGGAGGCGGTGTAGCGGCTTTGGCGGTGGATTGAAGGGAAGGCCCTCACCCCGGCCCTCTCCCTGAGGGAGAGGGGGCGCCGGCATCGATGGCCTTACCCCATCCACCCGCACGGCATACCCCCTCTCCCCATGGGAGAGGGTGGGGGTGAGGGCCTCGCTTCCCACCTCCCCGTTCAAACACCGTACCCGTCACCGGCCCGACATCCGGCCGCCGTTGCCGCACTTATGGCCTTGCCCGGCGCGCGCCCGCATTGTCTCGTATGGCGCGGCAGGCGGGACAGGACATGGTGGACACTCTCTGGATCAAGGATCCGATCGCGGTGCTCGGCGAGGGCGCCGAGCGGGGCGTCGTCGTCGAGGACGGGCGCATCGTCGAGCTGGTCGGCAAGGGCGCCGAGCCGGTGCATCCGGTGCACGGCGTCTTCGACGCCTCGCGCCATGTCGTGACGCCCGGGCTCGTCAACACGCATCACCACATGTTCCAGACCATGACGCGCGCCCATCCGGCGGCGATCAACAAGTCGCTCTGGCCCTGGATCGCCTCGATCTATCCGGTCTGGACGAAGCATGTGAACGCGGAGAATTTCCGCCTCGCGGCGCGGCTCGCCATGACCGAACTGATGATGTCGGGCTGCACCTGCGCCTCGGACCATCACTACCTCTTCCCGAAGGGGCTCGAGGACGCGATGGACATCGAGGCCGAGGAAGCGGCAGCGCTCGGCCTCCGCATGACGCTGACGCGCGGCGCGCTGGACCTCACCGGCGGCGAGGACAGCCAGGCGCTGGCCCCCGACGGCGCCGTGCAGGACGACGACACGATCCTCGCCGATTGCGAGCGCATCGTCGCCCGCTACCACGACCGTTCGGACGGCGCGATGACGCGGGTGGCGCTCGCCCCCAACGCGCCCTTCGACGTCACCAAGCGGCTGATGCGCGAGACGGCGGCGCTCGCCGAGAAGCACGATCTCGGCCTGCACACCCATCTCGTCGAGACCGCGCGCGAGGCGGCCTTCGCCCGCGAAGTGCATGGCATGACCGCCGCCGACTATCTGGAAGAGAATGGCTGGCTGTCTGGCCGCGTCTGGCTGGCGCATGGCATCCATTTCGACGACGGCGAGGTCGCAAAGCTCGGTCGCGCCGGCGTCGGCATCTGCCATTGCCCGACCTCCAACATGGTGCTGGCCTCCGGCATCTGCCGCACGCGCGAATTCGAGGCGGCGGGCAGCCCGGTCGGGCTCGGCGTCGACGGCTCGGCCTCGAACGACAATTCCAATCTCATGGAGGCGGTGCGCCATGCGCTGATGATCGGGCGCCTGCGCTACGGCGCCGAGGCGATCACCGACCGCGACGCGCTGCGCTTTGCGACGGAAGGCTCGGCGCGCTGCCTCGGCCGTGACGATATCGGCGCCATCGCCGTCGGCAAGCAGGCCGACCTCGCCTTCTGGACCCTCGACGAATTGCGCTTTTCGGGCTCAGGCGATCCGATTGCGGCGCTGGTCCTCTGCGGCGCCCATGCCGCCGATCGCGTCATGGTCAAGGGCGACTGGCGCATCGTGGACGGCGTCCCGCCGGGCATGGACCTCGACAAGCTCAGATACGAACACCATCAGGCGTCGCGGGCGTTCCTGGAGAACCTTTAGTTGGTCGATCGGATTCTGCGTATTACATCCGTCGGCAGTTCCTCGTGGATCGAGTTTCGCTCGCTCCGGCTACACGCCGGTGTCGTCTACTTTGATCTTGCGGCGCAGTTCGAAAACTTCACGGGCGCTGTCGGCGCGTCGACTTATTATGTGGGGTCGCCAGCCATTCCGTTCCTCCGAGCTTCAAAGATTTCGGGCTCGTTCAAATCGGAATCGTGGGCTTCCCTTGAGGGCGAAATCAAGATCTCCATCTCGGGCGACTCCCTGGGTCATCGAGCCGTGAATGTGGAAATGCGCACCGATTTCACGCGGCTGGAGGGAGGGATTGGCGTCGAAGCGGGACGCCTCGGAGCGATTGCTCACGACCTCGCCGCTCTGTTCGCAAACGCTCTCAGCTCGCCTGAAGAAGGATGATGACCATGACCACCCTCCCCCGCCCCTATTGGCACGAGATGCAGGCGCCCGATTTTCTTGGCGGCGAGAAGGACTGGATCGCGGTTCTGCCGGTCTGCGCAATCGAGCAGCATGGGCCGCATCTGCCCGTCTATACCGACGCCTGCATCGGCGAAGGCATGGTGAGGCGCACCGTCGAGTTGCTGCCCGAGGGCCTGCCGGTCACCTTCCTGCCGATCCAGCCGGTCGGCAAATCCAACGAGCACATCGCCTCGCCGGGCACGATCACCTTTTCCTGGGAAACGGCGATCCGCATCTGGATGGAGATCGGCGACAGCGTGGCGCGGGCCGGCGTGCGCAAGATGGTGCTCGTCACCTCGCATGGCGGCAATGTCCCGGTCTGCGACATCATCGCCCGCGAACTGCGCATCAAGCATGGCATGCTCTGCGTCTCGACCGGCTGGGCCGGCGCCGGCGAGCCGGCCGGCCTCGTGCCGGCCGAGGAAGATCTCTACGGCATCCATGGCGGCGATGTCGAAACCTCGATCATGCTGCATTTCCGGCCCGATCTCGTGAAGATGGACAAGGCCGAAGACTTCCGCTCGCAGCAACTGGAACTGCTCAAGGAATTCAAGCGGCTGCGCTTCCACATGGCGCCTGCGCGCATCGGCTGGCAGGCGCAGGATCTCCATCCCTCGGGCGCGGTCGGCAACGCGGCTCGCGCCACCGCCGAGCGCGGCCGCCTGATCGTCGACCACCAGGCGCGCGCCTTCATCGAGCTTCTGGAGGAAATGGCGCGCTTCGACCGCTCGCGCCTCTATCAGGCGGTGCGCTGACGGCCTCTCGCCCCAAAGCGGTTTGGACAATCCCCCTGTCGCCCAAGTTTTGACTTGCTTTAAAGCGCGGCCTCGGCTCGATTGAAGTTTGATCGTCCGGTCTAGATCCTCATCGAAGAGGGATCGGCCAGCAGGGACGAGACCGCGATGCGCCAAAGGGCGCCGGTGACAGGGGAGTTCAGAATGAAGATTTCGACCCGCCTTCTGGCGGCCAGCATGCTCGTTGTCGGCCTCGCCGCCGGCGCGGAGGCAAAGACCCTCGTCTATTGCTCCGAAGGCAGCCCCGAGAACTTCAATCCGCAGATCAACACGACCGGCACCTCGTTCGACGCGGCCCGCCCGGTCTTCAACCAGCTCGTCGAGTTCGAGCCGGGCACGACCAATGTCGTTCCGGGCCTCGCCGAGTCCTGGGACGTCTCGCCCGACGGCACCGAGGTGACCTTCCACCTGCGCAAGGGGGTCAAGTTCCACACGATCAAGGGCTTCACGCCGACGCGCGACTTCAACGCCGACGACGTGCTGTTCTCGTTCAACCGCATGTGGAAGGAAGACAGCCCCTATCACAAGGTTTCGGGCGGCGCCTATGACTACTTCAACGACATGGGCATGCCGGACCTGCTGAAGTCGATCGACAAGGTCGACGACTATACGGTCAAGTTCACGCTGACCCGGCCGGAGGCGCCCTTCCTCGCCAATCTCGCGATGGACTTCGCGACCATCCTCTCGGCCGAATATGCCGACCAGCTGCTGAAGGCGGGAACGCCCGAGCAGATCGACCAGGTGCCGGTCGGCACCGGCCCGTTCTCCTTCGTCGCCTACCAGAAGGACAACGCCATCCGCTACAAGTCCTTCGCGGACTATTGGGGCGGCGCGCCGAAGATCGACCTCGTCTTCTCGATCACCAAGGACGCCACCGCGCGCTGGGCCAAGGTCCAGAAGGGCGAATGCCAGGTCATGCCCTATCCCAATCCGGCCGATCTCGACGCGATCGGCAAGGATGAGAATGTCGACCTGATGCAGCAGCCGGGCCTCAATATCGGCTATCTCGCCTTCAACGTCACCAAGAAGCCCTTCGACGACAAGCGCGTCCGCCTCGCGATCACCTATGCGATCGACAAGGGCGCGATCCTGAAGGACGTCTATCTCGGCGCCGGTCAGCCGGCCAAGAACTTCATCCCGCCGACCATCTGGAGCTACAACGACGCCATCGTCGACTATCCGCACGACGTCGAGAAGGCGAAGGAGCTCCTGAAGGAAGCCGGGCTCTCGGACGGGTTCTCGACCGACATCTGGTGGATGCCGGTGCAGCGCCCCTACAATCCGAACGCCAAGCGCGTCGCCGA
>CAWZZK010000046.1:0-20206 GCA_963966455.1 Kaistia sp.
GCGACCTATATCCGCGCCTTCGTCGAGGAACTGTCGCACCTCGACGCTGCCGCGATCCACACGCTCGCCAAGCGCACGCCGCCCAAGGGCTATCCGCGGCCGATCGTGGATCTTTCAGCTTCGAGACAGCGGGCGCTCGATGCATTCGCCGCGCTCCGCGGCGGTGGATGAGGCATGATTTCCCAAATCAGGCGCTGGTGAGCATATTTTTCCGGTTCAGCCGCATCGCCAGCCGGTGGGTGCTTTGCGAAGCCCGCCGGCTTGCCGCAAGTCTGATGGCCACCCGCTCCTCGCAGCCTGAACGAAGGGTCCCATGGCCGTTCTCCCCTCCGTCATCGAAGCCATCGGCAACACGCCGCTGATCCGCCTCCGCCGCGCCTCGGAAGAGACGGGCTGCGAGATCCTCGGCAAGGCGGAGTTCCTCAATCCCGGCCAGTCGGTGAAGGACCGCGCCGCGCTCTTCATCGTTCAGGATGCGATCGCGCGCGGCCAGCTGAGGCCGGGCGGCACCATCGTCGAGGGCACGGCGGGCAATACCGGCATCGGCCTCGCGCTCGTCGCCGGCGCGCTCGGCTTCAAGACCGTCATCGTCATCCCCGAGACGCAGTCGCAGGAAAAGAAGGACGCGCTCCGCCTCGCCGGCGCGACGCTGGTCGAGGTTCCGGCCGTTCCCTACAAGAACCCCAACAATTATGTCCGCCTTTCGGGCCGGCTGGCGCTGGAACTGGCGCGGAGCGAACCGAACGGCGCGATCTGGGCCAACCAGTTCGACAATATCGCCAATCGCCAGGCGCATATCGACACGACAGGCCCCGAGATCTGGCAGCAGACCGGCGGCAAGGTGGACGGCTTCGTCTGCGCCGTCGGCTCCGGCGGCACGCTGGCCGGCGTCGGCATCGCGCTCAAGAAGCGCAATCCCGCCGTCAAGATCGCCCTCGCGGATCCGCATGGCGCCGCGCTCTTCAGCTATTACACGACCGGCGTTTTGCATTCCGAGGGTTCGTCGATCACGGAAGGCATCGGGCAGGGCCGCATCACGGCCAATCTCGAAGGCGCGCCCGTCGACGCCGCCTACCGCATCGACGACGCCGAGGCGCTGGAGATCATCTTCGATCTCGCCGAGCATGAAGGGCTGATCCTCGGCGGCTCCTCGGGCATCAACATCGCCGGCGCCATCCGCCTTGCCCGCGAACTCGGCCCTGGCCACACCATCGTCACCATCCTTTGCGACTACGGCACGCGTTACCAGTCGAAGCTCTTCAACCCGGCCTTTCTGCGCGAAAAGGGGCTGCCGGTTCCCGCATGGCTGGAGCGTGATAGAACAATCGACGTGCCTTACGAGGCTTCCGATTCCTGACAGGCCATCATGACAGACACCGTCCTCCTGTTCCGCGACGATCCCTATCTCTCCACCGCCGAGGCGCGGGTGACGGGTCTGACGCCGGAGGGCGGCATCATCCTCGACCGGACGGTGTTCTACGCAACCGGCGGCGGGCAGCCGGGCGACAGTGGTCGGCTGGAGCGGGCGGACGGCGCCATGACCGAGATCGCGACAGCCGTCTATGGCGGCTCGAAGAGCGAGATCGTGCATGTGCCGGCGGCGGGGTCCGCGCTCCCCGAACTCGGCGAGACCGTCGTCGTGCATCTCGACTGGCCGACCCGCCACCGCCACATGCGCATCCATACCGGGCTGCATCTTCTCACCGTCGCCGTCCCCTACCCTGTGACGGGCGGGCGGATCGGCGCCGAGGAAGGGCATCTCGATTTCGACATCGATGGCCCCATCCCGGCCAAGGAAGAGATCGATGCCCGCCTCGCCGAGATGATCGCCGCCGATCATCCCGTGACGACGGAATGGATCACCGACGACGAGCTGCTCGCCAATCCCGGTCTCGTCAAGACAATGAGCGTCAAGCCGCCGATGGGCAGCGGCCGCGTGCGGCTGGTGCGGATCGGCGATATCGACCTGCAGCCATGCGGCGGCACGCATGTCCAGTCGACGGCGGAGATCGGCGCGCTCGCGGTCGCCAAGATCGAGAACAAGGGCAAGCAGAACCGCCGCATCCGCATTCGCTTCGCCTGAGACTGCCGAAGGATCGATCATGCCCGACAGAAGCGCGCCTTTCGTCACCGCCCGCTGGCTTGCCGACCGGCTCGGCGGGCCTTCGCTTTCCGTGGTCGACGGCTCCTGGTACCTGCCCTCGGCCGGACGCGATGCCGAGGCTGAATACAGGGCCGGCCACATCCCGGGCGCGGTGCGCTTCGATCTGGACAAGATCGCCGACAGGTCGAGCGGGCTACCGCATATGCTGCCCTCGCCCGAGGCCTTCGCCGCCGCGGTGGGCGCTCTCGGCATCTCGGAGCGGAACACCATCGTCGTCTATGATGGCGCCGGCCTCTTCTCGGCGCCGCGCGTGCGCTGGACCTTCCGCGTCATGGGCGCGGTCGATGTCCGCATTCTCGAGGGCGGGCTGCCGGCCTGGGTCGCGGCCGGGCTGCCGCTCGAGACCAGCGGCCCGAAGCCGGAGCCGGAGCAGTTCGTCGCCCGGCTCGATCGGGACGCGGTCCGCTCGCTCGGCGAGATGGTCGAGACCGCGGCGTCGGGCGCGGTGCAGATCGTCGATGCACGCCCGGCCGACCGCTTCCGCGGCGAGGCGGCGGAGCCGCGGCCGGGCCTCCGCTCCGGCCATATTCCGGGCAGCCGCAACCTGCCGGCAAGCGCCCTGGTCGCGGACGGCCGCCTCAAGGCCCCGGATGTCATCGCCGGCCTCTTCGCCGAGGCCGGCATCGACCCGGCGCAGCCGGTGATCACGAGCTGCGGATCGGGCGTCACCGCAGCGATCCTCGCGCTCGGCCTTGAGACGATCGGCGCGGACAAGGTCGCGCTCTATGACGGCTCCTGGGCGGAATGGGGCGGACGGGCGGATGTGCCGATCGAGACAGGACCGTCGCGGTGACCGCTCCACGCGTCGTCTCGGTCGCCGCGAGCCCGGTGCACGGTTTCTCCAAGCCGACTGCCGATGAGATCCGCCTGCTCGCCGGGCTCGGCGTCGAGGGCGACGCGCATTGCGGCGAGACGGTGAAGCATCGATCGCGCGTTCGGGTCGACCCGACGCAACCCAATTTGCGGCAGGTGCATCTCGTCCATTCCGAGCTTTTCGACGAACTCACCGCCGCCGGCTTCGACATAGCCCCGGGCGCGATCGGCGAGAACATCACAACGGTTGGCATCGACCTGCTCGGCCTGCCGCGTGGCGCGCGCCTTGCGATCGGCGACGAGGCGATCGTCGAGATCACCGGTCTCCGCAATCCTTGCGTCCAGCTCGACGGCTACCGACCAGGGCTGACCGCGGCGGTGCTCGGCCGGGACGCGGAGGGCGGGATCGTCCGCAAGGCCGGCGTCATGGGCATCGTTATCGCCGGCGGACCGGTGCGCGCCGGCGACCCGATCGCCGTGCATCTTCCCGCCGAGCCGCATGAACGGCTGGAACGCGTCTAGCCAATCGCCAGCAAGGCGTTGCCCCGGTTCGCTGTCGCTCTGGTTGAGCTGCCGTTCAGCCCCGGTTCAGGGGGGCCGGGCCAAGGTCGGCCCATGAGACTGCCGCATTCGCGCGGTCCGATGCCGTCCCCGACCCGATAGAGACCGCCGATGAGACGCCTCCCCCTGCTCCTCGTCACGGCCGCGATGCTCGCGCCCGCCCTCGCCTTCCCGCCCACTGCCGTGATGGCTCAGTCAGCAGCGACGGCGGATCAGCGGATGGAAACGGCCAGAAAGGCGCTCGAAGCGGCGGAAAAGTCGCTTCAGGAAGCGGAAGAGACCGGTGGCGACATCCGAGCCGCCCGGAAGTCGGTGGCCAATGCGATGAAATCGCTGCGCGCCGCTGAGTCCGCGGCCGGGATCGTCCCCGAAGCTCCGCCTGCGGCGGCGCAGCCGGCCGCTGCCGCGCGCGTTCAGGCGCCGCCGGCTGCCAGCACGCCTGCCGCTGCAACGCCCGCCGCGCCTGCACCGGCTACACAATCCACGCTCGGCGCCGGGCCAAAGCCCTATACGCCGCCCGCGACCCCGGAGGCGCCGGCACAGGCCGGTCCTGCCAAGCCGGCTGCCTCGACGCCGTCCGCTCCGGCCAAGCCCGTACCGCCCGCCGCGGCCAAGCCGCAGAAAGCGCCGCCGGCGCCGAAGCCGGCCCAGCCAGTGGTGACGCGGCGGAACGGCATCACGGAAACGCGCACGCCGCGGGCCGATGGCGGCACCATCATCGAGCAGCGCGACGCTACCGGCCGCATCATCCGCCGCGTCGAGATCGCGCCCAACGGCACCGAGGCGGTGATCATCGACCGCACGCGCATGCGCAATCCCGCCACGACCGAGGCGCCGCCGCGCATCTATGATCCGCGCGAGGTTCCCCCGCCGCCCGGCGCCGATCTCGACGGCGGCCGGGCCAGCGAAGCGGAGATCGAGCGCGCCCTTCGCGGCGCGCCGCGCGGCGGGCCCGGCGGCTATTCGCTGAACGAGATCCGCCGCTCGGACCGTCTGCGCCAGCGCGTCGCCGCGGTCGATCTCGACACGATCACCTTCCCGAGCGGATCCGCCCGCGTGCCGGAGGATCAGGTGTGGAAGCTGGAGCGGATCGGCCGCGCCGTGCGGCGGATCGTCGAGCGCTGGCCCGATCAGGTGTTCCTCATCGAGGGCCACACGGACGCGGTCGGCACGCGGCTGGCCAATCAGGAGCTTTCGGCGCGCCGCGCGGCGTCGGTCGCGAGCATTCTGGTGCGCTATTTCGGGGTGCCGCCGCGCAACCTCGTGACGGAAGGCTATGGCGAGGACTATCTCAAGATCCCGACCGACGGTCCCTCGCGTGAAAACCGTCGCGTCACCATCCGCAACATCACACCGCTGCTCGGCCGATAGCGCCCAATCACCGGCGCGGACTCAGGGCTGCGCCGGCGGTGTCGTTGGCGGCGTCTCCATGGATGCTGGCAGGGTTGGACGAGCGGGCAGCCCCGCCGCCACGCGTTCGCTTACCAGAGCGTAGAACGGATTCCACGAGATGCGCAGCAGCCAGTCGAGGCTGACGATGAGCGCGTTCCGCTCGCCATGCGCCGCGATCGTGCCGAGTTGGATGCCGAAGGCGTCCGCCGGATCAGGGCGGTCGCCATAGAGCCCGTCCTCGGGCGGGAACGGCAGCGCGACATGCGACAGCGAGTAGACGTCGGGTGACCATCGGGCGCCGATCGGCGTCACCATCTCGTCCGTCGACCCGGCCTCCGTGGTCCTTGCCGCCGCCTCATCGGTCGAGGGATCGCGGTTGGCGACAACCGTCAATCGATAGCGGCGAGGCGCCGGCGGGATCAGCCGCTCCAACCGCGTCTCGCTCTGCGCGCGGAAGAGAAGGCCCAGTTCGGTATGTCGGTTGATGTCGAAGAGGACCAGTTCGCTGCCGTTCTCCGGCAACTGGCCGAACAATGCGTCGACAACGGCGTGGGCGCTGACCGTCGCGTCGAGGACCGACTGGAAGGCGAGCACCGGCGCCAGCGGCTGGAGCTTCCCCTCGCGCGCGAGCCGCGACAGCCGGTCCTGTACCTGCATCGTCAGCGCATAGGACTGGCGCGCCGCGTTGACCGGGAAGGACGAGTAATAGAAGGTGAAGTGCACCCGCACGACCTCGAGCCAGCCCGCCTTCACAAAGCCCTGCAGCAGCGCCGGAAACCCGGCGAGGCCCGAGAAGCGGGCAAAGCCGGTGACACCGATCATCGGCGAAAAGAGCACGATGCGCGCGGGCCTTGCCAGCGCCGGCTGCTCGATCGCGTCGAGCGCATAGAGCATCGCCAGCGCGCCGCCATTCGAGTAGCCGACGAGATGGATCGGCTTGTCGCCGACCTTCGCCTGCGCCTCGCGCACCGCGAGGCGGACAGCCGCCATCCATTCCTGCCAGGTTACCGTCGTCAGGCCGGCTGGAACCGTTCCATGGCCCGGCAGGCGGATGCCGATCGCGACGAAGCCGTTGTCGCGATACAGCGCGGCGAGGTGGCGGAGGCTGTAGGGCGAATCGGTGAGCCCGTGCAGGCAGACGGCCGCACCGGCCGGTTCGCCATCCGGCATGAGCTCGAAGGAGCGGTTCCAGTCGACTGCGAAACTCTCCGGGTTGACCGGGCTGCCGGCGAAATAGCGGTTGAAAGGAACGCGCTCGGCCGGCTCGAGCCGGTCCGTCACCGCGCTCTTCACCTCGGCGAACAGCGCGTTCTCGGCCGCGAGATAATCGGCATAGGTGCCGCCATCCATGGCCGCGACGGTGAGTTCCTTCGGCACATGCGTGTGCCAGAGCTCCAGCGGCGGCCCCTGCTCGACCATGTAGATCCGCACGCCGAGGATGGTGACGGCGATGAGAAGCACGGCAATGGCCGCCCGGCGCAGAAGGCGCGTGAACCAGCGTCGAAACATGATCATGGGCCCCCGGCCGTGCTGCGGATCCTGCCGGTCATTCTAACTTGAATGGCAGGATCACGGCACGTCGGCGATCGCGCAGCTGGAGGAAGATCCCCTGGGCGCGATCGCCTGCTCCGAACGGCGCGGCCCCCACAAGCCGGACGATACGGAGCTGACCGTGCAGTACCCTTATCATTTTGGCTGATGCCCCCCTGAACCGCATGAGCACAGCGTCCCAAAGCTGTGCATGGTGTCCCAAACTTCGCGCGACGGTTATCGGGACCGCGCTTTGCCCGTCCGGGCTGCGATGGCGGCGACCAGGATCGCGATCAGCGGGCTCGCGATGCCGAACACGGCGAAGGGCGCATAGGCGAGCGTCGCGACGCCGAGCGTCGCCGCCATATACGCGCCGCAGCTGTTCCAGGGGACGAGCGCGGAGGTCGGCGTCGCGGCGGCGCCGACGGATCGCGACAGGACCAGCGGCGAGAGGCCGCGCTTCTCGAATTCCGGGCGGAACATGCGACCGGGCAGCACGATCGAGAGATACTGGTCGGCGGTCACGACATTGCTTGCAAAGATCGCTGCAACGAGGCCGGCCACGAGGCTGGCCGCCGTGCGGGCGAGACCGGCAATCGGCGCGACGATCTTCTCGAGCACGCCGGTCTTCTCGACGATCCCGCCAAAGGCGAAGGCCGACATCACCAGCCAGATCGTCGGCAGCATGCTTTCCATGCCCCCGCGGCTGGCGATGGCGTCGATGGCCGCATTGCCGCTCGACGAGACATAGCCCGAAGCGAGCGACTGCCACGCCCCCTTCAACAGGGCGAGCGGCACTGGCAGGTCGGGCGTGGCGGCGAAGGCGAGCACGCGCCCCGGCGAGAGAACGACGGCGAGCAGGCAGGCGGTGATCGCCCCGGCGAAAATGGTCGTGAAGGGCGGCAGGCGCAGCAGCGCCAGCAGGATGACCACCGCGAAGGGCAGGAAGATCGCCGGCGAGGTCGGCGCGACCGCGGCGATGGCCGCGAGCTTCTCGCTCGTATCCGCCGCGCCCGGCGTGCCGAGCAGCCAGAAGACGGCGAGCGTGACCGCAAGCGCTCCGAGCGAAATCGGCAGCGTTGCGCGCATATGGTCATAGAGCGGCGCCCCTGCCGATGCCGCGGCGAGATTGGCCGAATCCGACAGAGGCGAGGTCGTGTCGCCGAAATAGGCGCCCGAGATAATCGCCGCCGCCGAGATCGCGGGATCGAGCCCCATATTGGCCGAGATGCCCATGAGCCCGACGCCGATCGTGCCGACGACGGTCCAGGAACTGCCGATCGCCAGCGAGACGACGGCGCAGAGCGCCGCCGCCGTCACATAGAACGAACCGGGATCGAGCAGCTTGAGGCCGTAATAGACCATCGCGAGCAGCGTGCCGCTGAGCGCCCAGCTGCCGATCAGCGCGCCGACGGCGAAGAGGATGAAGATTGCGCCGATGCCGCTCGCGACGCTGGCTGAGGCTGCCTCGGTCAGCTCCGCCATCGTCCATCCGCGACGCGCGGCCATCAGCACCGCGATCATCGCCGCGACGGTGAGCGCGACCTGGTTCGGCCCCTTCGCCCCGGCATCGCCGAAGAGGAAGAAGGACAGCGCGACGAGAACGATCAGCGCCGTGACCGGGACGAGGGCCTCGAAAAGGCTCGGCGGTCGCTGCGCTGGTGCTGTCTCGCTCGTCATCGCTCCGGACTAGAAGTCGACGGCGTCGCGGCTGATCGGGCAGGTCATGCAATGGCCGCCGCCGCGCCCGCGGCCGAGTTCGGCGCCGGTGATGGTGATCACCTCGATGCCGGCCTTCCTGAGCAGCGTGTTGGTGTAGGTGTTGCGGTCATAGGCATAGACGACGCCCGGCGCCGCGCAGACGAGATTGGCACCCGAATCCCACTGCGTGCGCTCGCGCATGTAGTCGTTGCCGCCGGTCTCCACGACGCGCATCTTCTTGAGCCCGAGCGCGTCGCGCACCGTCTCGACGAAGCTGCCCTTGTCCTTGTGCAGTTCCAGCCCGCCCTTGCCGTCCGGGCGATAGGAGAAGGCCTGGATGCCGTCGACGATGTCCGGATAATAGAGGACACAGTCGCGGTCGGCGAAGGTGAACACCGTGTCGAGATGCATCGCGGCGCGGAGCTTCGGCATCGCGGCGACGATCACGCGTTCGGCCGCGCCCTCGGCGAACAGGCGCTGGGCGACCTGGCTGATCGCCTGGCGCGAGGTGCGCTCGCTCATGCCGATGAGGACATTGCCCTTGCCGATCGGCATCACGTCGCCGCCCTCGAAGGTGGCGAGGCCGTGATCCTCGAGCGGATCGCCCCACCACACCTTCACGCGGCCGGCGAAATCGGGATGGTAGCGATAGATGGCGGTGACGAGGATCGTCTCCTCGTGGCGGGCGGGCCAGAACAGCGCGTTGAGCGTCACGCCGCCATAGATCCAGCAGGTGGTGTCGCGGGTGTAGAGCGTGTTCGGCAGCGGCGGCAGCAGGTATTCGGTGACGCCGGCCGCCTCGCGCACCAGCTTCAGCATTTCGCCGCCATGGGTGTCGGGAAACTCGTAGGTCGAGAGGCCGCCGATCAGCGTCTCGGCGAGTTCGCGGTGCGGCAGGCCTTCGAGATAGGAGCGGATCTCGTCGACGAGTCCGACACCGACCTGGTTCGGGATGATCTGGTTGTCGAGGATCCAGGCTTTGGCCTCCGGGATCGCCACGGTCTCGGCGAGAAGATTGTGCATCTCGACCACCTCGATGCCGCGGTCGCGCATCTTGGTGATGAAGTCGAAATGGTCGCGCTTGGCGTTCTCCACCCACAGCACGTCGTCGAACAGCAGCGCATCGCAGTTCGACGGCGTCAGCCTCTGATGCGCGCGGCCGGGCGCGCAGACCATCACCTTCCGAAGCTGGCCAACCTCGGAATGGACACCGAACGGAACATCGCTCGCCATGACGGCGCCTCCCTCTTTTCTTTTCAGTGCGTGATGAAGCCGGTCACGAGCCCGACCACGCCGACAAGCGCGGCGAGAGCGGTTACGGCGAAGACGGCGAGTTCGGCGGGCGAGAACAATCGGACGTTCTGCTCGCGGCGGGCCCAGACATAGAGGATGGTGCCGGGCGTGTAGAGCACCGCGACCAAAAGGACATATTTGAGCCCCGCGGCGAGGAACATGACCACGACATAGAAGGCGGCGATCGCAGCGAAGACGAGATCGCGGCGACGATCGGACGGCGTCTTCTCGTAGCCGGCGCCGCTTCGCGCCAGCAGGACGCCATAGCCCGCGACGAGAAGATAGGGGAGCAGCGAGGTGACGCTCGTCATGTCGAGCATGAAGTTGAAGGCGTCGCGCGACCAGTAGGTCGAGATCACGAACAGCGACACGACGATATTGGTGAGCCACAGCGCGTTGGCGGGCACGCGGTTGCCGTTCTGCGCGGCGAACAGCCTCGGCATGTCCTTCGACTTCGCCGCGGCGAAAAGGACCTCGGCGCAGATCAGCGACCAGGCGAGATAGGCGCCGAGCACGGAGACGAGCACGCCGACCGAGATGAAGACCGCGCCCCAATGACCGACCACCAGCTCCAGCACGCCGGCGAGCGAGGGATTGCCGACGCCGGCGATCGCAGCGCGCGGCATGGCGGCATAGGGCAAAAGCGTGATGGCGACCATGAGGCCCATCACGCCGGTGAAGCCGAGAATGGTCGCCGTGCCGACATCGGAGCGCTTCTTGGCGAAGCGCGAATAGACGCTGGCGCCCTCGATGCCGAGGAAGACGAACACCGTGATCAGCATGGTGTCGCGCACCTGCTGCAGCAGCGTCTTCTCCGGCATGCCGACGCCGCCGAAGAAGTTCTCCGAGAATTGCTGGTAGTTGAAGACGAAGACGAAGGCGAGGATGGCGACGATGATCGGCACGATCTTGGCGATCGTCACAACCGTATTGACGAAGGCTGCCTGCTCCACGCCGCGCAGGATCAGGAAATGGAACGTCCAGATGCCGACGAGCGAAAGGATGATCGCGGCCGGCGCACTGCCGTCGCCGAAGAGATCGGGGAAGAACCGCCCGAGCGTCGAGCCGATCAGCACCCAGTAGAAGACATTGCCGAGGCAGCTGCCGAGCCAGTAACCAAAGGCTGACAGGAACCCCATATAGTCGCCGAAGCCGGCCTTGGCATAGGCGAAGACGCCCGAATCGATGTCCGGCCGCCGCTCGGCGAGCGCCTGGAAGACGCGGGCCAGCATATACATGCCCGTGCCTGCAATGGCCCAGGCGATGATGGCGCCGAACGGACCCGTCGCGGTGCCGAAGCGGCCCGGCAGATTGAAGATGCCGGCGCCGACCATCGAGCCGACGACCATGGCGGTGAGCATGGGAAGAGACATCTTCCCGCTGTCCTTGGCGGCCATTCGCTTCCCCCGCGCGGGACTGCTGCCCGCCTTGGTTGCTTATGCGCTTTCCCTTGGGCGGGGGCATGAGCCGCGCGTCCCGATCCTGTGCCGGGCGTCCAAAAATGATGCATTTGCCTAGGGCGGAGCCGGCTTGACGGGTCACGTCCGAGCCGTGAGGGTTCGCGCTCCGCTGTCCCACCGCAGGAAGAGCCATGCAGCCGTCGCGCGACATCAACCGTCTCATCGAGATCATGGCCGCACTGCGCAATCCCGACGGCGGCTGCCCTTGGGATCTTGAGCAGAGCTTCGAGACCATCGCGCCCTACACGATCGAAGAGGCCTACGAGGTCGCGGATGCGATCGAGCGCGGCGACCGTGTCGATCTCCAGGAAGAACTCGGCGATCTGCTGCTGCAGGTCGTCTATCACGCCCAGCTCGCCGAGGAGGAAGGCGCGTTCGGTTTCGGCGACGTGGTCGAGGGGATCACGCAGAAGATGATCCGCCGCCATCCGCATGTGTTCGGCGATGCCGAGGCGCGGAGCGCCGGCTCGGCCAAGGGCATGTGGAACGCGATCAAGGCCGAGGAGAAGCGGCTGCGCGCCGAGCGCCGCGCCGCGGCCGGCCTACCCCAGGAGGCAGCAGACGGACTGCTTGAAGCCGTCCCGCCCGGGCTGCCGCCGCTTGCCCGCGCCATGGCGCTGCAGAAGAAGGCGGCGACGGTCGGCTTCGACTGGAACGACCCGCATGCCGTCCTCGCCAAAATGCGCGAGGAGATCGGCGAGGTCGAGGAGGAACTCGCGGCGGACGAGCGTTCGCCGGAACGTCTCAGGGACGAGGTCGGCGACCTGCTCTTCGTCGTCGTCAATCTCGCCAGGCATCTCGATGTCGACCCGGACGCCGCGCTGCGCAGCACCAATGAGAAGGTGCGGCGGCGCTTCCGCCATATCGAGACGCGCCTCGCGGCAGAAGGCCGCACGACCACGGAGGCGAGCCTCGACGAGATGGAGGCGCTGTGGCGCGAGGCGAAGAAACCGCCGGCCTGAGCGGCCACGACCAATTTATCTGCTTGAAGATCGGGATGTGAGATGGTGGGCGGTACTGGGATTGAACCAGTGACCCTTCGCGTGTGAAGCGAATGCTCTCCCGCTGAGCTAACCGCCCGCCGCCGGGCCAAGCCCGGAGAAGATGCCGGCTTATAGAGACAGAGCCGCGGCCGCGTCAAGGTTCTCCGGCGCCTCTCGCCATCGTCCCGGTGGATGACCGGAACCAGACCCTCACGGACGATATTGTATCCGTCATGGCACGCGCTATAGATTGCGGCTTGCCGATCCAAAGCGCTTTGGAAACGCGCAGACAATTGCGCCGCGCCAAATTTGAACCGGTTCAATACTCGCGCCCCCGGCGCGAGACCGTCGGAAGGCCAGCCCGTCGCAAGGCCGAGGAACGCCAAGGGAGAATATGATCATGACGATCCGCGTCGTCGTCTGGGGCGAGAACGTCCACGAGCAGGAAAACGAGACCGTCCGGAAGATCTATCCGGAAGGCATGCACACGACGATCGCCAAGGGCCTCGCCGAGGATCCGATGATCGAGGCGTCGACCGCGACCCTTCAGGAGCCCGAGCACGGCCTTTCGGAAGCCCGCCTCGCCGAGACCGACGTTCTGATCTGGTGGGGCCACAAGGCCCATGGCGAGGTTTCCGACGCCATCGTCGAGCGTGTCGCCAATCGCGTCTGGGAAGGCATGGGCCTCATCGTCCTGCATTCCGGCCATTTCTCGAAGATCTTCAAGCGGCTGATGGGCACCCCCTGCTCGCTGAAGTGGCGCGAGGCCGGCGAGAAGGAGCGCGTCTGGGTCATCAACCGCTCGCATCCGATCGCCCAGGGTCTCTCGGACTATTTCGAGATCGAGCAGACCGAGATGTATGGCGAGCCCTTCACGGTTCCGGAGCCCATGGAGACGGTGTTCGTCACCTGGTACGAGGGCGGCGAAGTGTTCCGCTCGGGCCTCACCTACAAGCGCGGCGGCGGCAGCATCTTCTATTTCTCGCCCGGCCACGAAACCTACCCGATCTATTACAACACCGACGTCAAGCAGGTTCTGAAGAACGCCGTGAAGTGGGCCAACAACCCGGCTCCGGCCTGGGCGGGCATCACCAAGGCGCCGAACACCCCCGCCGACAAGGCTCCGAACGGGCCGATGACCATCAAGGGCGAGACGCTGCACAAGCCCGGCGAGGCCGGCTTCCGCTGAGAAGCCGCGCAGGACCTCTGGCCACCACAGGAACGAAAACAACAGATCATGGTCAAGCTCCTCATCCTCGGAACAGGGAGCATGGCGGTCAGCCATGCGACCAATTTCCAGGCCGCGCCCGACACTGAGCTCGTCGCGGCCGTCGAGACCGACGCCACGCGCCGCGAGGCGTTCGGCAAGCAGTTCGGCATCGAAAACCTCTTCGCCGATCTCGAATCGGCGATCGCCTGGGGCGAGTTCGATGCCGTCGCCAACGTGACACCGGACGCCGTGCACTATCCGACGACGATGCGCCTCATCGCCGCCGGAAAGCACGTGTTCTGCGAGAAACCGCTGGCGACGAGCTATCCGCTCGCGCTCGAGATGGCCGATGCCGCCGAGGCGAAGGGCATCATCAACATGGTGAACTTCACCTATCGCAACTCGCCCGCCCTGCAGAAGGCGCGCGAACTGGTACGCGGCGGCGCCATCGGCGAGATCCGCTATTTCGAGGCGTCCTATCTGCAGAGCTGGCTCGTCAGCAAGGCATGGGGCGACTGGCGCACCGAATCGCGCTGGCTGTGGCGCCTGTCTTCGCAGCACGGTTCGAAGGGCGTCCTCGGCGATGTCGGCGTGCACATCGTCGACTTCGCGTCCTTCGGTGCCGACACGGATATCGTCGCCGTGGACAGCCGCCTCAAGACCTTCCACAAGGCCGAGGGCGACAAGATAGGCGAATATCCGCTGGATGCGAACGATTCGGCGGTGATGACGGCGGAGTTCGCCAATGGCGCGCTCGGCACGATCACCGCGACGCGCTTCGCCACCGGTCATGCCAACGACCTGACGCTGCGCATCTTCGGCACGTCGGGCGGCATGGAGGTGAAGACCGACGGCAAGACCTCGTCGCTCAGGATCTGCGAAGGTCCGGAGATCGATACCTTCGCCTGGGAAGTGGTTGAGTGCCCACCGGTTCCGACGACCTATGAGCGCTTCGCCAAGGCCTGCAACACCGGCGTCAATGGCGAGCCCGACTTCCGCCGCGCCGCCGAAGTGCAGCGCATCCTCGACCTCTGCTTCGCGCAGGAGGCGACCCGCGCTCTGCATGCCGCGGCTCCGACGACGGCGTAACAACAGACGCCATCAGACTTTGCGAATTGACGGCCGCGATCCATGATCGCGGCCGTTGCTTTTTGGACACGGCCGCCGGCATCGACCGACCGGCGGTTGCCAAGCCGAAGCTTCGTCTGTATATTTTTAAATCTGTTCACTCTTGCCAGGGAGGTCTGCATGGCATCGACGCATATGACAGTCGTTCCCGACTTCCCGCCGGAAGTCTCCGGCCGATAGGCAGGTCGAGCGGCAGTCCCTGGTCCGGTCATCGACCGCGCCCGTTTGCCGACACCCCATCGAATCCTGACTTTTTCGCAGCGCGCTGCCGCGCCCTTTCGGGTCGCCGCGCGCCGTCCTTAGCTTTCCCAATTCGAGGCCGGTCGCGTTGACGCGACCGGAAAACATCATGTCGATCAACGCTCAGGCGCGCTCGCCCCGCCGCTGGCTGTCCGGCCCGTTCGCGCGCGTCTTCGCCTTCACCTTCCGCCACTGGCGGCGCCAGAAATTCGTCGCGGCGTTCATCATGACCGCGATGCTCCTGGAGACGCTCGCCCATGTTCTGCTGCCGCTCTATGCCGGCCGCATCGTGGACGCGATCGCGACGCCCACCGATGCCCGCGAAACGGCGCTGCGCCTCGCTGTCGAGGCCTTCGCGACGGTGCTGGCGCTCAGCGTCGGCATGGTGATCGCGCGGCATATCGCGTTCACCGGCATCATCCGCCTGACTCTGGCGATCATGTCCGACGTGGCATCGGAGGCATTCTACAAAGTTCAACGTTTTTCGACGAACTGGCAGGCAAACAGCTTCGCCGGCTCGACGGTGCGCAAGATCTCGCGCGGCATGTGGGCGCTGGACCAGCTCAACGACACGATGATCCTGGCGCTGCTGCCCTCGGTCGTGGTTCTGGTCGGCACGACGGTGCTGCTCGGGACCTACTGGCCGATGATGGGCGTGATCGTCGCGGTCGGCTCGGTCATCTATGTCGCGGTGACGGTGTCGCTGTCGCTCTTCTATGTCGCGCCGGCGGCGAGCCTCGCCAACCAGTGGGACACGAAGCTCGGCGGCGCGCTGGCGGACGCGGTCAGCTGCAACGCGGTCGTGAAGGCCTTCGGCGCGGAAGCGCGCGAGGACCAGCGCCTCGCCGGCATCATCACCAAGTGGAGTGGCCGGACGCGGCGGACCTGGGTGCGAGGCACCAATAACGGCACGCTGCAGAACACCATGGTCGTGTTGATGCGCGCGGCGGTGGTCGGGCTGGTGCTGTGGCTCTGGTGGCATGGCCGGGCGACGCCGGGCGACGTCACCTTCGTGCTGACCTCGTTCTTCGTGCTCGAGGGCTACCTGCTCGATGTCGGCATGCATGTCCGCAACCTGCAGCGCGCCGTCAACGACATGGAAGAACTGGTCTCGCTCGAATCGCAGCCGCTCGGGATCGAGGACAAGGCCGATGCGGTGCCGATGAAGATCGGCTCCGGCGAGATCCGCTTCGACGACGTGACCTTCCACTATGCGGGTCACGAGACGCCGCTCTATCGCGACTTCAACGTCACGATCGCTGCGGGCGAGAAGATCGGCCTCGTGGGGCATTCGGGATCGGGCAAGACGACCTTCGTCAAGCTGATCCAGCGGCTCTACGACGTGAACAAGGGACGGATCCTGATTGACGGTCAGGACATCGCCCATGTCACGCAATCCTCGCTGCGCGGCGAGATCGCGATCGTGCAGCAGGAGCCGATCCTCTTCCACCGCTCGCTGGCGGAGAACATCGCCTATGCCCGTCCGGGCGCCTCGATGGAGGAGATCATCGCCGCGGCGAAGCTCGCCAACGCGCATCACTTCATCGAACGCCTGCCGCGCGGCTACCAGACGCTGGTCGGCGAACGGGGCGTGAAGCTCTCGGGCGGCGAGCGTCAGCGCGTGGCGCTGGCGCGGGCGTTCCTCGCGGATGCGCCGGTGCTGATCCTCGACGAGGCGACATCCAGCCTCGATTCGGAATCGGAGGCGCTGATCCAGGAGGCGATGGAGCGGCTGATGGAAGGACGCACCGCCATCGTCATCGCCCACCGCCTGTCGACCGTGCGCTCGATGGACCGGCTGCTGGTCTTCGATCACGGCACCATCGCCGAGGAAGGCACGCATGACGTGCTCGTCCGCCGCGAGAACGGCATCTATCGCCGCCTCTTCGAGCGGCAGGCGCTGGAACTCGCCAAAGGCCTCGAAATCGCGGCCTGACAAACAGAACGGGCGGCCTCGGGCCGCCCGTTCTCTCCTTATGGTTGCATTCTCTGGCATTTCACCATAGATTGCATTATCATCCCCGACAGCCGCCGGATGTATCGCGCATGCGAGATGCGAGAGCCGTGCGGTCAGACCCGGGGGAACCGAATGACACCGCAGGACTTCTGGCGATTCGCCGAGGGCTATCTGGACCTTCCGTACATCTTTGGCGCAGACGGGCCGACGAGCTTCGACTGCTCGGGCCTGGCCCAATTTCTTCTCGCCCACCTGGCACTCGATCCGCCTGGCGACCAGAACGCCGATACGCTCTACCGGCATTTCAGCGATCCGCAGAATGGCGTGCCAGTCGGTTTGAGCGACGCTCATTGCGGCACGCTCGTGTTCTATGGAAAGCCGTCGCGTGTCGGCCACATCGCCGTATGCCTGACGCCGACCCTGATGATCGAAGCGGGTGGCGGCGGCCCGGAGACGATCTCGGTCGAGATCGCGAAGAAGACCAAGGCGAAGGTCCGCGTGCGGCCAATCCGGCGCAGACCGGATATCGTCGGCCTCCGTCGCCCCGTCCGCCTCCCTTGGGGCCATGCGGCCCCTGACCCGGAGATCGCGGCTGGGCTGGAAACGCGGTAGGGCCGCTCAGCCATCGGAGACGACTTCACGCTCCGTACTGCCAAGTGACCCCACAGCGCGATTGATGGCTAGGACGCTCAGTTGATGTAGCGCACCTTGCCGGCCGAGTTGACCATGCAGTTCACTTCGACGTCGTTGACGACGAGGTTGACCTGAGCGCCGGACTTGCCGGCCTTCACCTTGCGGACCTGCACGTTGCCCTTCAGCGCATTGTGCTGCGTGGCGGCGGCATTGATGCAGGCCTGCCGGGCCGATTTCGACGACACGGCCAGAGCCGGTGTCATGGACGCCGCCGTCAGCGCGGCAACTGACGAAAGAACGATCGCGAACTTCATCATGATGTCACCCTCCTGAGGCGAGGCCGCGTTGGCCTCTTGCAGGGACAATGACGCCGGCAAGCCCAAGGTTCCCGCCGCAACAGCAGCAACCTCACTCCGTGGCCACGGCGGCGACGAGGCGGTCGATCGTCATGGTCCAGCCGGCTTCCATCAAGGGCCGCGGCAGGGCTTCGGCGAATTCGGCCGGGACGACGAAGCGGAAGGTCATCCGCGTTCCCTCCCCGTCCGGCTCGAACAGGATCGTCGCCTCGGGCGCTTCGTCGAGCCGGGCAGGATCGAGCGGCGGCCAGCCATCAACCGCGCCCCACGCGAAGACCAGTTTCCGACCCGGCACGATCTCCCGGTAGATGCCGCCCGTCATGTATTCGGTCTCGGCATCGACGACCATGTGCTGGCGCCATGCGCCGCCGACTCTCAGATCCACGATCGGCGGACCGTTCGGCGTCATGCCGGGGTTGAAGAACCAGCCGAGATGCTCCGGCTCGGTCCAGGCACGGAAGACGAGGTCCGGCGGCGCATCGAAGTGGCGGACGAGGGTCAGAATGGTGGGGGCCTCGGTCGTGTTCATGTCAGTCCTCCCTGCTCTCTGAGGATGAATCGGCCGGTAGAGGCGCGGCTTCGCGGGCTGCCGCCGCCGTCATCGCCTTCAGCTGATCGGCCAGACGATCGAAACGCTCGTCAAAGAAGCGGCGATAGTCAGCGAGCCAGCGGTCGGCCGCGAGGAGCGGCTCCGGCTTTAGCTGGCAGGCGCGGAACTGCGCCGAGCGCCGCTTCGAGACGAGGCCCGCCTCCTCCAGGACCTTCACGTGACGCGACACCGTGGGCAGCGTCAGCGCGAAGGGCTCGGCGAGTTCGTTGATGGTCGCCTCGCCTTCGGCGAGACGGGCCAGGATGGCCCTCCGGGTCGGGTCGGCCAGCGCCGCGAAGGTAACGCTTAGGACATCCTGCATGACCACCTCTTGCGCCCGCCTGCAATTGCATACTAGCGTATATATGCAATTACGACGTGGTCGTCCAGCCCGGCGATGCGCTTAATGTCAGGCGGACCGGCTCTCGAAGAAACCGACGAGCCCGTCCCGCGCCGTCGAGAGGTGGCGGTCGAGGGCGGCGAGCGCGGCCACTTGGTCGCCGGCGCGGCAGGCGGCGATCATGGCGCGGTGGTCGACCTGGCCCATGTCGCCGTCGGTGGCGAGGTGGAAGCGGAGATAGCGGTCGGCGGCGACGAGGTGCTGCTCGGTGAGCGCGAGCAGTCGCGGCAAGCCTGCGGCGGCATAGAGCGTCATGTGAAAGCGGCGATTGAGCTCGCCCATGCGCGAAACGTCGTCTTCTCGGTCGATCTCGGCGATGACTTCCTCCGCGCGGTCGAGATCGGCCGCGGTGAGGTTCGGAAGCGAATGGCGCAGCGCCTGCGCCTCCAGCCCGCCGCGGATGGCGAAATTGTCGAGCGCATCGGCGAGCGAGATCTCGACGACGATGGCGCCGCGATGCGGCTCGAAATCGACGAGCCCCTGCGCTTCCAGCTGGCGCAGCGCCTCGCGGATCGGCATGCGGCTGACATCGAAGCGGCCGGCGAGATCTTCCTGGCGCAGCGGGGTTCCCGGTGGCAGCGCGCCGGTGAGGATCGCCTGCTTGAGCGTCGCCGCGACATATTCCGTCGCCGTCCGGAAGCGGCGCCCACCCGCCTCGATCACATCGCTGAGTGACGTCACGCCGCCCGTCGCGCCATGGCGCGCCCCTTGAATGTCGATTGGATCCAATCTAACAATCGCGAGAGCCGAATACAATGCCGCGCCGCTTCGGCGAGGCGCCCTGCCCCGCAGCATCCGCGATCCGATCATGACCTCCATGCCGTCCGAGAGCGCCCACCCTTCCGATCCGGACGATTCGCGCGCCGGGCTCGCGCGGTCGAGCGACCTGCAGCCGATCCTCGCCGGCATCATCGCGGCCTTTGTCGGCTTCGCCGGCGTCTTCACCGTCATCCTGCAGGGCTTCATCGCCGTCGGAGCGACGCCGGCACAGGCGGCCTCGGGCCTTCTCGCCATCTGCCTCGTGCAGGGCGTGCTCGCGATGTGGATGAGCTGGCAGCACAAGATGCCGATCTCGATCGCCTGGTCGACGCCGGGCTCCGTGCTCTTCGCGGCGACCGGCATGCTCGATGGCGGGTTCCCGGTCGCGGTCGGCGCGTTCATCGTCGCCGGCCTCCTGATCGTCGCGGCAGGACTGGTGAAGCCGTTCGGCAAGCTCGTCTCGTCGATCCCGCCGGTGCTGGCCAGCGCCATGCTCGCCGGCATCCTGCTCGGCCTCTGCCTCGCCCCGGCGCGGGCGGTAGCGGACGAGCCGGCGCTTGCCATCCCCGTCGTGCTGGTCTGGGCGATCGTCGGGCGGGTGAAGCGCATCTGGGCGGTGCCGGCCGCGGTCGCGACCGCGATCGTGATGATCGCCCTGCATGCGCCGACCGACGGGCTCTCGACGGCGCATTTCCTGCCCGACATCGCCTTTGTCTGGCCGGAGTTCAGGGCGACGGCGATGATCTCGCTGGCCGTGCCGCTGTTCATCGTGACCATGGCGGCGCAGAACCTGCCTGGCATCGCGGTCATGAAGCTCAACGGCTACGAGCCGCCGGTGAGCCGCATCTTCGTCGTCTCGGGCCTCGGCTCGGTCGTCACCGCCTTCTTCTGCGGCCATACGCTGAACCTGGCCGCGATCACGGCGGCGCTCTGCGCCGGGCCGGAAGCGCATCCCCATCCCGGCCGGCGCTGGATCGCGTCGGTCTCGGCCGGCGCCACCGAGCTCGTGCTCGGCCTCGGGGCCACCACCGCGGCGG
>CAWZZK010000047.1:0-10307 GCA_963966455.1 Kaistia sp.
CGCCGGCGACCTTCTTCGCCGAGCATGGCTGGCAACTCGCGCTGATGGCGGCGGTCGTCCTCCTCGTCCGCCCGCTGGTGAATGCGGTGCAGACCGTGCTCTCCAACCAGACGCTGCCGCCCGCCCTCACCGCCCGCGTCCGCTGGCTCAACCATCTCCATGTGGTCGGCCAGTCCTATTCCTTCTTCCAGAACGATTTCTCCGGCCGCATCGTCACCAAGATCGTGCAGACCGGCTCGTCGCTGACGCAGAGCCTGACGCAGGTCATCGATGCGCTCTGGGTCATCTCCGTCTTCGTGATCAGCGCCTTCGCGATCTTCGCCGATGTCGGCATCGCCATGGCCGTGCCGCTGGTGATCTGGGTGGCGGCCCTCGTCACGCTCGCCATGACCTTCGTGCCGCGTGTGCGCAAGCGCGCCGCCGCCGCGTCCGAGGCGCGCTCGCTCCTGACCGGCAAGCTCGCCGACATCTACGGCAACATCCAGACGGTGAAGCTCTTCGCCCGCGACGGCCGCGAGCGCGACACGGCCAGGAGCGCCATCGCCGAGCAGACCGGCCGCATGCTCGACCAGAACCGCCTCCTGACGCGGCTTTCGCTGCTGCTGCAGCTCGCCAATGCCTTCCTGATCGGCGCGACGGGCGCTGCCAGCGTCTGGCTCTGGACGCGCGGCGCGATCAGCCCCGGCGAGACGGCGGTCGCGCTCGGCCTCGTGATGCGGCTCTCGGTGATGTCCGGCCGCGTGATGATGACGCTGACCGGCCTCTTCGACAATGTCGGCACGGTCGAGGACGGCATGCGCACCATCGCCCGCCCGCATGGCCTCGCCGACGCCCCCGACGCCCCCGATCTCGTCGTCTCGAAGGGCGAGATCGTATTCGAGGACGTGCGCTTCTCCTATGGCGGCGGCAATCCGGTGCTGCGCGGCGTCGACCTCGTGGTGAAGCCCGGCGAGCGCATCGGCCTTGTCGGCCGTTCCGGCGCCGGCAAGACGACCATGGTCAGCCTGCTTCTGCGCCTTTACGACCTCGAAAGCGGCTCGATCCGCATCGACGGGCAGGACATCGCCCAGGTCACGCAGGGCTCGCTGCGCGCCGCGATCGGCGTCGTGACGCAGGATACCGCCCTGCTCAACCGCTCGATCCGCGACAATATCCGCTATGGCCGACCGGATGCCGACGACGATGCCGTGCGCCAGGCGGCGGCCCGCGCCGCGGCCGACGGCTTCATCGCCCATCTTGCGGATCCGCGTGGCCGCAAGGCCTATGACGCCCATGTCGGCGAGCGCGGCGTGAAGCTCTCCGGCGGCCAGCGTCAGCGCATCGCCATCGCCCGCGTCCTCCTCAAGGACGCGCCGATCCTCGTCCTCGACGAAGCCACCTCCGCGCTCGATTCGGAGATCGAGGCGGTGATCCAGGAACAGCTCGAAGGCCTGATGGCCGGCAAGACGGTGATCGCCATCGCGCACCGCCTGTCCACCATCGCCGCTATGGATCGTCTCGTCGTCATGGACGAAGGCCGCATCGTCGAGACCGGCACCCACCGCGAACTCCTGGAGCGCCAGGGCCTCTACGCCCAGCTCTGGGCCCGCCAGTCCGGCGGCTTCCTCGGCGACCACGCCGCCCACGAGATCGCAGCGGAGTAGTGGCAAGCGGCAGAGGGTGTACGCGCATCGAGACGGTCAGTAGACGCTTCCACGCGCCTTCCACCGCTCCAAGATCGTTCTCCAGCCTGTCATTGCCGGGCTTGACCCGGCAATCCAGACTTTGGCGCGCTGTCAGACGCCGCCCGCCAGATCATCATAAAGGTCGCGCCAGTCGGGATTGCTCTCTTCGATCAGGTCGAGCTTCCAGCGCCGCGGCCACTTCTTGATGGCCTTCTCGCGTTGCAACGCGAGATGGACCTCCCCGAATGCCTCGCAATGGACGAGAAGCTTGACGTCGTAGCGACTGGTGAAGCCGTCCACCGCGGCGGTACGATGTTCGTGCGCGCGGCGGGCGATGTCGCCGGTCACCCCGACATAGAGCGTGCCGTTGCGGCCGCTCGCCATGATATAGACCCAATAGGTCCGCTCGCGCATGAGTGGAAGAAAAGCGAGGCTGGATTGCCGGGTCAAGCCCGGCAATGACAGGTAGGAGAGCATGAGAACGAGGGGCCTGCCTTGGCAGACGGCCGTTGCCCAATGCGCGGCGCTCAGCCGCTCACCGGCAATGCTCGGCGCCACCCCTCCTGATCGACCGATCGACCCCCGACACCCCACCTCCCTGTCATTGCCGGGCTTGACCCGGCAATCCAGACTCTGGGTAGTCACCACGGTTCTCCGCGGCTTCGCCGGAACTGGGTCTCGACGCTGCATGCGGCGGAGGGAAGTAAGTCTGGATTGCCGGGTCGAGCCCGGCAATGACAAGGGAGGGGCAGTCCGAGGATCTGGCTGGGCGCCAACCACTCCGCCTAGAGGCCTCGACACCCCCTCCCCTGTCATTGCCGGGCCTGACCCGGCAATCCAGACTTTGCTCCGGCGACCCGACTGTCGCCGCCGCGCAACAGCTGGCGCTAATCGAAGCTTGGGCCTTGCCAATCGTCGCAGGTAGCATGATGGTGCCGACCTCAGCCAGAGCGGGTGCGATTCCAGCGCCCGCGGCGACGCTCGAACGAGGAGGACCCGGATGGAAATGATCCTTTCGTGCACCCGGTCCGCGATCCGTTCGAGCATGGGCGCCGCCGCGCTCTAGTCTTCTTTCAAAGTCGACGCCGACCGGCTGGAAGCCCGCGAAGGGCCCGGCCGCTGTTCATCGTCCCCGCTCGACATCTCCGCGCGACCAGCCGCACCGGCGCCCGACGGCGCCGCTTCTGCGCGCCGTTCCCAATTCTCGTCCCGCCTTCCCTGGGCCTGCCATGTTCCGCAAATTCGAAACGCTCATCGACCCCTTCCGCCCGCATGACGACAGCATGCCGCCGCCGACGCTCGTCGCCTTCTACTGGCGCTATTGCCGGCAGGTCTGGCCCTGGCTGGTCGCGCTGATGGTCGTCGGCCTCGTGGTGTCGCTCATCGAGGTCTCGATGATGCGGTATATCGGCTCGATCGTTGATCTCCTGAAGACGACCTCGCCCGGAGAGGTCTTCGCCGATTACGGCCCGACCTTCCTCTGGATGGCGTTCGTCATCGCCGTCGCGGCGCCGATCTCGCATATCCTGCACGACCTCCTGAACCAGCAGGCCATCGCGCCGTCGCTGACCAATCTCGTGCGCTGGCAGACGCATCGCTATGTGCTGCGCCAGTCGGTGACCTTCTTCGCCAACGACTTCGCCGGCCGCATCGCCTCGAAGATCGTTCAGACGGGACCGGCGCTGCGCGAATCGGTGACGCAGCTGATCGACGCCATCTGGTTCGTCGCCATCTTCGCGATCTCGGCGCTGGTCATCTTCGCCGATGCCGACTGGCGGCTGACCGTGCCGCTGTCGATCTGGATCGTCTGCTATGTCGTGACTCTGGCCTGGTTCGTGCCGCGCATCCGCGACCGCGCCACGGCGATGTCCGAGGTGCGCTCGGCGCTGACCGGCCGCATCGTCGACAGCTACACCAACATCCAGACGGTGAAGCTCTTCGCCCATGCCGACCGCGAGGACGACTACGCGCAGGAGATCCTGAAGGAGCACACCGAGACCTTCCGCAGCGAGACGCGGCTCATCACCGCGATGAACGCCACGGTCTCGTGCCTCAACGGCATCCTGATCGTCTCGACGGGCGCGCTGGCGATCTGGCTGTGGTCGGTGTCGTCGATCTCGCTCGGCGCCATCGCGGTCGCCTCGGGTCTCTCGATCCGCATCTCCAACATGTCCGGCTGGATCATGTGGGTGGCGATCGGCATCTTCGAGCAGATGGGCACCGTGCAGGAAGGCCTCGAGACGATCGCGCGGCCCTATTCGCTGCTCGACAAGCCGGCGGCGCCGCCGCTCGCCGTGCCGCGCGGCGAAATCCGCTTCGAGGGCGTCACCTTCCACTATGGCAAGAAGGGCGGCATCATCGAGGACCTGTCGATGACCATCCAGCCTGGCGAGAAGGTCGGCCTGGTCGGCCGCTCCGGCGCCGGCAAGTCGACGCTCGTCAATCTGCTGCTGCGCTTCTACGACGTCGAGAAGGGCACGATCCGCATCGACGGGCAGGACATCGCCGCGGCCAAGCAGGAGACGTTGCGCCAGCAGATCGGGCTCGTGACGCAGGACACCTCGCTGCTGCACCGTTCGGTCATCGACAATATCCGTTACGGCAAGCCGGAGGCGACGATGGCCGATGTCGTGGAGGCGGCGCGCAAGGCGCATGCGCTCGACTTCATCGCCCATCTCTCCGATCCGCGCGGCCGGACGGGGTTCGAGGCGCATGTCGGCGAGCGCGGCGTCAAGCTCTCGGGCGGCCAGCGGCAGCGCATCGCCATCGCGCGCGTGCTGCTCAAGGACGCGCCGATCCTGATCCTCGACGAGGCCACCTCGGCGCTCGATTCGGAGGTCGAGGCGGCGATCCAGGAGAGCTTCTTCGAGCTGATGGCCGGCAAGACGGTGATCGCGATCGCGCACCGCCTCTCCACCATCGCGGCGATGGACCGGCTGATCGTGCTCGACAAGGGCGCGATCGTCGAAACCGGCAGCCACGAGGAGCTGCTGCGCCATGGCGGCCTCTATGCCAGCCTCTGGCGCCGCCAGTCCGGCGGCTTCCTCGACGCGGCGTGACGAAAAGACGGGCGGGGCAATCCCCGCCCGTTCCACATCAGAGCGCGAAAGCGCGGAAGGTCGCGATCTCGGCGCCGATGCCGTGCTGCGCGACGAAGGTCTGGCGGTCGAAACCGGTCGCCGCATGCATCTCGGCCACCGCCTTCGCGGCAGCCTCGAGTGCCGCCGCGTTCTCCCATGCGGCCAGCGTCGCGATGTTGAAGCGCCCCGGGCCGCCGACCCGCTCGAAACCCTGCTCGCCCACGAGCCCGGCCTGCCGGCGCAGCACCGCCTGCGTCGCCGCCGCTCGCTCGGCGAAGGGCCCACGCGCGGCGTCAGGAATGGCAAACAGATCGATGCGGTAGAGGGCCCCTTCGGGCCAGACGATTCTCGAAGTCATGACAGGCGTCCTTTCCAACTCGACGCAGTCAACATTGCTCAAATATATGCGTGTGTCACGCACATATTTGACAGGCGCATCTATATCGATCGATGCGTGGTAGCCGTCCGGCGTGCTAAGTGGCTGTCATGGATGGCATCGAGGACATGAACGACCGGCTGACGGACGGACGCGACGACGCCGTGGCGCGCATTGACGCCGCGCTCGGCAGGCTGCGCCGCAGCATGATCCGCCGCGGGCTCGGGCGCCGCGTGCTGGACGAACTCAGCCTCGCCATCGAGCCCGCCATCGTCGAGGTGGTCGATGCCATCGACGAGGCCGCGCGGAGCGAAGCGGACGGGGTGTCGGTGGCGACCGTCGCGGAACGCCTGGTCGTCGATCCCTCGCAGGCGAGTCGCCTCGTCGCCGAGGCTGTCCGGGCCGGTCTCGTCGAGCGCCTCGCCTCGCAGGCCGACGGGCGGCGCAGCCTGCTCAGATTGACCGATTCCGGGCGTGGCCTGATCGCCTCGACTCGGCAGGCGAAGCGCCGCCTTCTCGCTGCCCAGATCGACGACTGGTCGGACGCCGAGGTCGCCGCCTTCGCCGACCTCCTCGGCCGGTTTTCCGCCATCGCCCGGGGCTGAGCCCGGCGGGCACATTTCGGCCTCACCGCTGCCGCGACAATGTGCGCATCGGGCCTGCCGTCTCTGGACATCGGCGGGCGGCGATGGCTAAACAGCTTCAAACGAAATGGGCGTAGCCTACGCCTTGGCTTCGGCTGTCCGGTCGCGCGATTGGACATTTCGCCCTAGGGGCCCGAAAGGCTTCCGGAGGCGGAACGGCCGGGGCGGAGGATTGAGAGGGGAATGATCTTGGCACACAGCGCTGCGACAGAGCCGACCCGACGCGACTTTCTCTTCATCGCGACCGGCGCCGTCGGCGCGGTCGGCATCGCGGCGACCGTCTGGCCCTTCATCAACCAGATGAATCCGGACGCCTCGGCGCTGGCCCTCGCTTCGTCCGAGGTCGACATCTCGTCGATCAAGGAAGGCGAGTCGGTCACCGTGAAGTGGCGCGGCAAGCCGGTCGTCGTGCGCAACCGCACCGCCAAGGAAGTGGAGGAGGCCAAGGCCGCCGCCCTGTCCGACCTCAAGGACCCGGTCGCCCGCAACGCCAACCTGCCGGCCGACGCACCCGCCACCGATGCCAACCGCGCCGCGGAAGGCAAGGAGAACTGGTTCGTCATGGTCAATGTCTGCACCCATCTTGGCTGCATCCCGCTCGGCCAGGAAGGTGCTTTCGGCGGCTGGTTCTGCCCCTGCCACGGCTCGGTCTACGACACCGCGGGCCGCATCCGTCAGGGACCGGCGCCGGAGAACATGGCCATTCCGGTCTATTCATTCATGACCGACACCAAGATCAAGATCGGCTGACGGGAGAAAGACGCAACCATGTCCGGACCTTCGACCTATCAGCCCCAGCATCCTGCGCTGAAGTGGCTCGAGACACGCCTGCCGATCCTCGGCCTGGTGCACTCGTCCTTCATCGTGTTCCCGAATCCGCGGAACCTGAACTACTTCTGGACCTTCGGCGGCATCCTCGCCTTCATGCTGGTCGCGCAGATCGCGACCGGCGTGGTGCTCGCGATGCACTACACGCCGCATGTGACCCTCGCCTTCAATTCGGTCGAAGGCATCATGCGCGACGTGAACTCCGGCTGGATGCTCCGCTACCTGCATGCCAACGGCGCGTCGATGTTCTTCATCGCCGTCTATATCCACATCTTCCGCGGCCTCTATTACGGGTCCTACAAGGCCCCGCGCGAGGTCCTGTGGATCCTCGGCATGATCATCTTCCTGCTCATGATGGCGACCGGCTTCATGGGCTATGTGCTGCCCTGGGGCCAGATGTCCTTCTGGGGCGCCACCGTGATCACCAATCTCTTTGGCGCCATCCCGCTCGTCGGCCAGACGATCGTGACCTGGCTGTGGGGTGGCTTCTCGGTCGACAATCCGACGCTGAACCGCTTCTTCGCCCTGCATTACCTGCTGCCCTTCATCATCGCGGGCGTCGTGGTGCTGCATATCTGGGCGCTGCACATCCCGGGCTCGAACAACCCGACCGGCGTCTCGGTGAAGGAAAAGCAGGACACCCTGCCCTTCCATCCCTATTTCACCGTCAAGGATGCGCTCGGCCTCGTCGTCTTCCTGATTTTCTACTGCTACTTCGTCTTCTACGTGCCGAACTATCTCGGCCACGCCGACAACTATATCGAGGCGAACCCGCTGGTGACGCCTGCGCATATCGTGCCGGAATGGTACTTCCTGCCCTTCTACGCGATCCTGCGCTCGATCCCGGACAAGCTCCTCGGCGTCATCGCCATGTTCGGCGCCATCGCGGTGCTGTTCGTGGTGCCGTGGCTCGATACGTCCAAGGTCCGTTCGGCGAATTTCCGCCCGCTCTATCGCCAATTCTTCTGGATCTGGGCGGTCGCCGCGGTCGGCCTCGGCTATATCGGCGCCATGCCGCCCGAGGGTGGCTACCTGATCGTCGGCCGCATCCTGACGGTCTACTACTTCGCCCACTTCCTGATCATCCTGCCGCTGCTCGGCCTGTTCGAGAAGCCGAGGCCGCTCCCGGCTTCGATCACGGAGGCAGTGCTCGGCGGTGGCGCGCCCGTCACGGCGGGTGCTCCGTCCGGACCGCAGACCAAGTGAGCCGTGGGACAGGGAACGGATCGATGACCATGAAAAGCTTGTCCACGAAGCTTGCCGGCCTCGGCCTCGGCCTGATGCTCGGCCTCGGCGCGATCGGCGCCGGCGCCGCGCTGGCCGCCGAAGAGCATGGCGAGGAAGCGCAGCCGACGCATTTCCCGATCATCAAGCCGACGCTGGAGCCCTGGTCCTTCGCCGGCCTGTTCGGCCGCTTCGACACGGCGCAACTGCAGCGCGGCTATCAGGTCTACAAGGAGGTCTGCGCCTCCTGCCACTCGATGAGCCTGATGTCGTTCCGCAACCTCGCTCAGGAAGGCGGACCGCATTTCACCGAGGCGCAGGCGCGTACGGTCGCGGCCAGCTATCAGGTGCAGGACGGCCCGAACGACGCCGGCGACATGTTCGAGCGCCCCGGCCGTCTCTCCGACCGCTTCCCCTCGCCCTTCCCGAACCCGGAAGCGGCCGCCGCCGCCAACAACGGCAAGGCGCCGCCGGACCTGTCGCTGATGGCCAAGGCCCGCGCCGTCGAGCGCGGCTTCCCCTGGTTCGTCCTCGACCTGTTCACGCAGTATGAGGAAGGCGGCCCGGACTACATCCACGGCCTGCTGACGGGCTACAAGGAAGCGCCGGCCGGCATGCAAATCCCGCCGGGCCTGCACTACAACCCGCATTTCGTCAGCGGCCCGGCCATCGCCATGCCGCCGCCGCTCTCGGACGGCCAGGTGACCTATACCGACGGCGCGCCGCAGACGGTCGACCAGTATTCGCGCGACGTTTCGGCCTTCCTCATGTGGACCGCCGAGCCGCATCTCGATGCGCGCAAGCGCGCCGGCTTCCAGGTGATCATCTTCCTGATCGTCTTCGCCGGCCTGCTCTATGTGACCAAGAAGAAGATCTGGTCCAAGGTCGCGCACTGAGCGCCACGGACTTCTGAAACGCGAAATGGCCGGGCTCGTCCCGGCCATTTTCGTTTGCGGATCGCGCTTACTGCTGCGCGGCGATCATCGCCTGCAGCCTCCGGCGGAGCGCTGTGGCGTCTGGCCTGAAATCCTCGCTCAGCCACCAGTCCTCGAGATGGCGCAAGATGACGCCGACGGCGGGCCCGCGTCCGATGCCGGCGTCGACCACGTCGCGGCCCGAAAGCGGGAAGACAGGCGGCTCGGCCGCCTCGATCGCCGCCCGCCGGGCCGTCGCCTCGGCCTCCGTGAGCAGCCCTTCCGCCGCGATCAGCGCCAGCGCGCCCGTCACCGCCTCACGCCCGCGCCGGTAGAGCGCGACGCGGTCCGAGACGACGCCGCCGCCGATGAGCGCCGGCCGCGCGGCGAGCGCCTCGGTCATGCGGTCGCGCTCGCGATTGGCGAGGCGGAAGCGGCGGGTGATCCGGTCGATATCCTCCTGCACGAAGCCGAACAACGCCGCGAAGCGCAGCGCCGCATCCTTGGGCGCGCCCGCGTCCGCCACGAGCCGCTGGAGGACGCCGATCCGGCCGACACCCGCCGCGATGAGCGGCAGGATGCCGCTGTCCTGCATGACCTCGAGCGTCGCCGGCGCACCCGGCGCCACCACCAGCCGCCGCATCTCCTGGCCGATCCGCTCGGCCGAGAGATCGCCGAGCGCATGGCGGGCGCGGATGGCGGCGGCGAGACCTTCGGCGTCCGGCGCACCGTGACCGTAGCTCGCATGGAAACGGAAGAAGCGCAGCACCCGCAGCCGGTCCTCGGCGATGCGCTGGTCGGCCGAGCCGATGAAACGGACGCGCCGCGCGGCGAGATCCGCGAGCCCGCCGACGAGATCGATGACGCGTCCCTCCGCGTCGGCGAAGAGCGCGTTCATGGTGAAATCGCGCCGCGCGGCATCGGCCGCCCAGTCGGTGCCGAACCGCACCACGGCATGGCGGCCGTCGGTCTCGACGTCCTCGCGCAAAGTCGTGACCTCGACGACCCGGTGGCGGCCGATCACCGTGACCGTGCCATGCTCGATGCCGGTCGGCACCGACTGCAGCCCGGCAGCGGCCGCCCGCGCCATGACCGCGTCGGGGATCAGCGTCGTCGCGATGTCGATATCGCCGGAGGCGGGAAGCCCCATCAGCGCATTGCGCACCGCGCCGCCCACGACCCGCGCCGCGCCGCCATCGGCCGAGAGGATGCGCAGGACATCGACGACCAGCGGATCGGCGAGAAAATCCGCTCCGGCGAGACGTAGCTCGGTCATTCGAACCGGCCGGGCACGATCTGCCCGTTCTCCATATGCGCCGGTCGGTAGATGCCGCCCGCTTCGTTCTCGGGATGGGCGAGGATGACGAAGAGAGAAAGGAGCATTGCGAGGATGCCGCCGACGCCGAGCCTGAGCCAGACGATCATCGGCCAGCGCTCGCCGCCCGGCCGGACGCCGGCCTTGAAGAAGCGCCAGGCCGCATAGAGCGCGAAGGGCAGCAGGAAGAAGAGGAACGTGAAGCCGAGGAATCGGACCATGGTCAGGCAAAGAGCCGTTCGTAGAGGCCGCGGATGATCCC
>CAWZZK010000048.1:0-30658 GCA_963966455.1 Kaistia sp.
GCGCCAGATGACGGTCGAGCGTCGTCACCGAGATCGCGACCTTGGCGAGCCCGCGCTCGGCCATGCGCGAGAGGATGTCGATATCGCGCATCACCAGTGCCGACTTGGTGACGATGCCGACCGGGTGGTTGAAGCGCTCCAGCACTTCGAGGATGTCGCGCATCATCCGGTGCTGGCGCTCGATCGGCTGATAGGGATCGGTCTTGGTGCCGATCGCGATCGTCCGCGGCTTGTAGCCGGGCGCAGAGAGTTCCTTCTCGAGGAGCGCTGCCGCATCCGGCTTGAAGAACAGCTTCGATTCGAAATCGAGCCCCGGCGACAGGCCCATATAGGCATGGCTCGGCCGCGCGAAGCAGTAGATGCAGCCATGCTCGCAGCCACGATAGGGATTGATCGAGCGGTCGAAGGCGATGTCCGGCGAATCGTTGCGGGTGGTGATCACCTTGGCCTTCTCGGCCTGCACCTCGGTCTTGAAGGGCGGCAGCTCGTCCAGCGTCTGCCAGCCATCGTCGAAGGGAATACTCTGCAGCTTCTCGAACCGGCCCGAGGCATTGGTCTCGGCGCCACGGCCGCGGCGGCGGTCGGGGTCGATGAGCGGAGCGGCGGCCGCGAGCACCAGCGGGTCGAGACCGGGATCGAGGGGGCGAGCGAGCGACATGGGCAAAGGATAGGATCGCGAAGTGAACAAAGCAAGAACATTAACCCCGCGTCGCGGCAATCCGTTCATTCGCGTCGCGATTTGTGAATTTTGCAGTTAAGAATGTTGATTATGATCAGCGTGATCCTCCCCACCCGCAACGACGAGACGGCGCTTGCCCATGCGCTGGCGGCGCTGGTGCCGGCTGCCGCCGACGGCATGGTCCGGGAGGTCATCGTCGTCGACCGGGGATCCTCCGACGGCACGGCGCTGGTTGCCGACGCCGCCGGCTGCCGCTTCGTCCGCGCCGCGGCGGGGGAGGGCGAGGATCTCGCCCGCGCCGCCGTGAATGCCCGCTCGGACTGGCTGCTGTTCCTGTCGCCGCATGTGGCGCTGGAGCCCGGCTGGCAGCGCGAGGCGCAGGATTTCATCGACCGCGTCCAGGCCTCCGGCGATCCGCTGCGCGCCGCGGCATTCCGCCACGCGCGGGCCGGCTTCGGGGCGGGGGCGAGGATGGCGGAAACGGCCGCTTCGCTCAGGATGCGGCTGTTCGCGGCGCCTTATCTCGACGACGGGCTCCTCGTTTCGACGCGACTCTACCGCGATGTCGGCGGCCACCGGCCGCTGCCCGGGATCGCCGATGTCGACCTCGCGCGCCGCATCGGCCGGCGGCGGCTGAGCTTCCTCCGCTCCCGCGCCGTGCTGCGCGGCGACGCACCGAAGCCCCGGCCGGCGGCGGCGCTGCGCAACAGCGCCTGCCTAGCGCTCTTCGTGCTGCGTGTCCCGACGCAGCTGATCGGCCGCCTCGCGGCTTAGCGATGTCCGCAGCGCCATCGCCGAAGCGCTATCGTCGCCGCGCCCTTGTCGTGATCGCCGTGGCTGCCTTGGCGGGTGCGGTCTGGACCGTCGAGGTCCTGCCAGGCATGGTCCGCACCGTCCGGCCCCTTGCGACGACCGAGCTCAGCATCGGCGACATGCTGTTCGCGGTTCCGCCCTATGCGCAGCGTTACACCAAGGCCGATGCGAAGACGATTGTCTTCAACCTCTATCAGGAGCGCGATCTTGCGCCGCTCGTTCGCTGCTGGCGCGTCAACCTGCTGGTCGAGGCCGAGCCCGTCACGATCCGCCAGAACCGTCGGCCGATTGCCGATCCCTTCCTCCATCCGGCCCTCGCAGCGTTCAATATTCCGGCGGGCACGGCGGTGAGCGCCACGGATCCGCCGAGCGACATCTTCGACTTCAACGTTCCCGGCGCGATCATCAAAGGGCGGCCAGTGACGGTCACTTGCAGCACACGCCGATGGCAATTGCCCTCGGGCAGGCTGAGTGGGCACTTCTGCGGCGTCGATCAGGCGCTGACCGACGATGTGACACTCAGGATAGGCTTTCACGACAGCGTCGTGCCGCTTTCATCCTGGCCGAAGCTGTTCGAGACCGCCGAGAACGTCCTCGCCAAATACACGATCGCGGGCGAATGGTCGCCGGGAGCCGCCGCCGGCCGAGACATCGCCGGCTCCGAACCGCAGCGCCCCCGCGAGCCTGCGCTGGAATGCCCTAGGTCCTGAGCTTGCCGCGCTTCAGGTGCTCGTCGAGGCGGGGCATGATCTCGACGAAATTGCAGGGCTGGTGGTGATAGTCGAATTGCGGCGCGATGATGCCGTCCCACGCGTCCTTGCAGGCGCCGGTCGAGCCCGGAACGACGAAGATGAAGGTCGAATTGGCGAGGCCCGCGGTTGCGCGCGACTGCACGGTCGAGGTGCCGATCTTGTCGTAGCTGATGCGGTGAAAGACGGCCGAAAAGCCGTCCATCCGCTTCTCGAACAGCGGTTCGACCGCATCCGGCGTCACGTCGCGGCCAGTGAAGCCGGTGCCGCCCGTCGTGATCACGACGTCGATCGCCGGCTCGGCGATCCAGCAGCTGACGATGGCGCGGATCTCCTCGACATCGTCCGGCACGATCGCGCGCTCGGCGAGGACATGGCCGGCCGCCGTGATCCGGTCGGCGAGGGTCTGGCCCGACTTGTCGGTCTCCAGCGAGCGCGTGTCGGATACGGCGAGGACGGCGAAGCGGACAGGGATGAAGGGCAGCGTCTCGTCGATCCGGCTCATGGCGATTCCTGAGGATGAGGGCTCGGCTGTCGTCAGCGCTAAGCTGACGCTGCGTGCGTCGGCCGGCCTTGATCTGGCGCAGCCGAGGGGCTCGCGCAGTGTCGCATGGTTTCAGCGCGCCTGCGACACCGCGCCGATCGAGGCGCCGGCGAGAGCGGCAGGGCGCACCCACCATGACGGATGCTCGCCCGCGAGCGCCGACGCGGCGCTCTTGGCTGATTCGCAATCGGCGAAAAGGCTGAACACCGTCGCGCCGGAGCCCGACATGCGGGCGAAGAGGCAGCCCGGGCTCGCGGCAAGGCGATCCTCGACCGTCGCGATCACCGGCGCTTCGAGCCGAGCGGGGCCGGCGAGATCGTTGCGCGTTTCGCCGGCGAGGAAAGCTGCGAGCGCGGCCGCATCGGGAAAAGCGGGGAGCGTGGCCGGCAAGGGCGGATTGTCCGGCCGCTCCAGCCTGCGGAAGACCGCCGGCGTCGAGACCCCGATGCCGGGATTGGCGAGGACGATGTGAAAGGCCGGCAGCCCGTCCCAGTCATCGACTGCCTCGCCGATGCCGCGCGCCCGGAGCGGACGGCTGGCGAGGCACATCGGGCCGTCGGCGCCGAGCTTCAGCGCGCAGGCGGCGAGGCCTTCGCGATCATCGACGCCGTTCAGCGCCGCCAGCAGGCGAAGCGTCGCCGCGCCGTCCGCCGAGCCGCCGCCGATGCCGGAGGCGAGCGGCAGCCGCTTGTCGAGCCGCAGCGGCGGGATCGCGGCGCCCTGATAATGGGCGGCGAAGATCATCGCGGCGCGCAGCACCAGATTGTCGGAATCGGCTGCGAGGCCGGCCGCGAACGGGCCTTCGATCGTGAGCGGCGGCGCGTCGGCATCATCAGGTCGAGCCTCGACGACATCGCCGAGATCCGCGAACACGACGAGGCTGTCGAGGCTGTGATAGCCGTCGGGCCGTCGGCCGACGACATGCAGCGCCAGATTGATCTTGGCCGGCGCCAGGACCCGCACGAACGAAGCCGCTTTCACGAGATACCGCGCCTTACGGCGTCGAGATCTTCGGAACCTCGATCACGAAGCCGGGGATCAGCCGGTTCGGGTTGCGCAGCTTGCCGCGATTGGCCTCGATGAGCTTCATGTAGAGCTCGCCATTGCCATAGACGCGCTCGGCGATCTTCCAGAGGCTGTCGCCCTCGACGACGGTGACCGATTCCGGCGTCGCCGGCGCGTCGCCCGCCATCGTCGCGTCGGTCACGGTGTTGCCGGTGGTCGAGGCGACGCGGCTCTCCTCGACCTTGTCGAGGCCATGCGCCAGCTTGGCGAGGATGCGCTCCTTGGCCTCCGGCTCCGGATCCATGTCGCGCGCATGCGACCACTGGAAAGTCGCCTCGAGCTTGCGGCCCACCTTCCAGTAGGCGTCGCCGAGGTGATCGTTGATCGTGGCGTCGTCCGGCTTCAGCGTGATGGCGCGCTCGAGCTGCGCAACCGCCTCGTCATAGCGGCCGGTGCGATAATAGGCCCAGCCGAGGCTGTCGACGATGTAGCCGTCATCCGGCTTCAGCTCGACCGCTTTCTTGATCATGGCCATGGCGCGGTCGAGATTGACCGACTTGTCGATCCAGCTATAGCCGAGATAGTTCAGCACCTGCGCCTCGTTGGGCGAGAGCTTCAGCGCCTCTTCGAGATCGGCCTCGGCCTTCGGCCAGTCGCCGGCGCGCTCGAAGGCGATGCCGCGATAGTAGTAGAGCAGCCAGTTGCGCGGGTCCGACGGCTCGATGGCGGCCAGCGCCTTCGTGTACATGTCGGCCGATTCGAGATAGCGCTTGTTGCCGCGATAGATGGTGCCGAGGCTGGTCAGCGCCTCGAAATCCTTCGGATTGGCGGCGACCAGGCGCTTCAGATGGCGGATGGCGTCGTCGGTGCGCTGCAGCGCGTCGAGATTGACGGCGATCTGCATCTCGGCGGCGCGGTAGAGCGCCGAGCTCTTGGGCACCTGCTGGAAGACGGCGATGGACCGCTCGAATTGCTGCGAGCCCTGCAACACGTCGCCCAGCGCCATGATCATCAGGTCCGACTTCGGATCGAGATAGCGCGCCAGCTGCAGATAGACGATGCCGAGTTCGTCGCCGCCCTTCTCGGTGCTGAGCGCCGAGCCGATGCCATAGAGCACTTCGGCCGCGCCCTGCTGGACGGTGGTGACGAGCGGGGCGGGCATCTTGCCCGACTTGATCTCGTCGGCGAGGCGGACGGCGAGCGGCTGTAGCGGGCCGCCCTTGAGGAAGTTCTCCAGCGCCTTCAGCGCCTCGTCCTTCTTGCCGGCGCGGGCGAGCATGCGGGCATAGGCCTCGACGATGCGCATCGAGCCGCTGTCGTCCTTGTAGGCCTTGGCGATCGTGGCCAGCGCCTCGTCATGGCGGCCCGCCATGTCGGCGATCAGCGCCATGTTGAAGTTCTTGAAGGTGCCGTACCATTCCGGCCCCTGCATCGTGTCGACGATCTTGAGCGCGGCGTCGGTCTGACCCTGGCCCTGCGCCGCCCAGGCGGCGAGGAGGCTCGCCGTGACATTGGCGAGCGTGCCGCGGTCGCCCTTGTCGAGGCGTTCGGCGCTTTCCTTGTAGTCCTTGCGCTTCAGCGCCTCGATGCCGAGGACGATCTGCGCCATGCGGTTGCTGTCCTTGGCGACCGTGAGCCGCTCGGCGATCGGCAGCGCGTCCGCGACCTTGCCGGCGACCAGCAGCATGCTGAAGGTGCGGTCGAGCAGGACGGCATTGTCCGGGTCCTGCGCCAGCGCGTCCTCGAAGAAGACGGTCGCGGCGTCGATGTCGGAGGTGCGGACGGCGCTGAGCGCCGCGAGATAGCTGCCCGCGAGCGTCGTGGCGGCATCTTCGGGGAGGTAGTCGGCGATCGTCTTCTCGGCTCGTGCCGGGGCGGCGGCGAGCGTCAGAAGTGCGAGGCAGGCCGCCGCTTGGCGAAGGCGGCGGGCGCTCAAGGTCGTCATGCAATGCACCGTGGGTTCAGACGAGACCGATGCGGTCGAGCTTCTGCCGCAAGCATGGCTGTTTTGCGGCCATGCGGCAAGCAAGGGCGACCGGCATTAGTGGGCGCGCTCGATGCAGAAGTCGATCACCTCGACGAGGGCGCTGCGATGCGGGCTGTCAGGGAAGGCGCCGAGCGCATCCCGCGCGACCGAGCCGTAGTGGCGGGCGCGCTCGACCGTATCTTCGATCGCATGATGGCTGCGCAGCAGCGCGATGGCGCGATCGAGATCGCCATCCGCGATCTCGCCCGTCTCGAGAACGCGGCGCCAGAAGCCGCGCTCGGCCTCGGAACCGCGGCGGAAGGCGAGCACGACGGGAAGCGTGATCTTGCCCTCGCGGAAGTCGTCGCCGACCTGCTTGCCGAGATCGGCCGAGGAGCCGCCGTAATCGAGCGCATCGTCGATGAGCTGGAAGGCGAGGCCGAGATTGGTGCCGTAGGAGCGGAACGCCGCCCGGCCGCCGCGATCCCCGCCGGCGATGATCGGCCCGACCTCTGCCGCCGCCGAGAACAGCGCCGCCGTCTTGGCGCGGATCACCGCGAGATATTCGTCCTCGGTGGTCGCCATGTTCTTGGCGACGGAAAGCTGCATCACCTCGCCCTCGGCGATCACCGTCGCCGCCGTCGAGAGCACGTCGAGCGCTTCGAGCGAGCCGACCTCGACCATCATGCGGAAGGCCTGGCCGAGCAGGAAATCACCGACCAGCACGCTCGCCTGGTTGCCCCAGAGCATGCGCGCCGCGAGCTTGCCCCGGCGCATGTCGCTCTCGTCGACGCCGTCGTCATGCAGCAGCGTCGCCGTATGCATGAACTCGACGCTCGCCGCGAGCTTCACATGACCGTCGCCGCGATAGCCGCAGAGGCGTGCAGCGGCGAGCGTCAGCATCGGCCGCAGCCGCTTGCCGCCCGACGAGATCAGGTGGTTGGCGACTTCGGGAATCATCGCGACGTCGGAGCCGGCCTTCGAGAGGATGAGCTCGTTGACGCGCTGCATGTCGGCGGCGACGAGGTCGAGCAGGGGCTCGATGCTGGCCGATGCCTTCTTCTTGTTGTCCTCGAGCGGAATGACCAGACCCACAGGCTCGCTCCCGGATTAGCGTTCTTGCGGCGACAATAGGGTCGAGGGTCGCCCTGAACAAGTGACAGGATGGCTCAGGGCCGGCAGGCGGGTGGCGAGGTTGCCAGCGTACCGGCGCGCCCCTAGGCTTGAGCGACGGACGGAACCGGGGCGATCAAGGCTGCCGGACGCGTCGCGACGGCGCCGGAGCATCATGGAAGAACTGATCCGGACCAATGACATGGTCCTCATCTCCTTCGCGGAATCGCTGCTGAAGGAGGCCGGCATCGTCTATCTCCTGGCCGACCAGAACATGAGCGTGATCGAAGGCTCGCTCGGCGTGCTGCCGCGCCGCATCCTCGTTGATGCCGATGCGCTCGACGAGGCGCGCAAGCTGATGACCGATGCCGGCATCGGCGACGAACTGAGGCCGAAGGGCCGCGATCGCGGATGACGGAGGCGAGCCGCGACGCCTTTCTCGGCGGGCGGGTCACGGCGCTGCAGCCGCGCGCCGGGCATCATCGGTCCGGTCTCGATGCCGTCCTGCTCGCGGCCGCTTTCGGGGCGAAGGCAGAGGGCGCGGTCGTCGATCTCGGCGCCGGCGCGGGCGTCGCCGGCTTCTGCCTCGCCGCGCGCGCCGAAGCCACCCGCGTGACGCTGGCCGAACGCGAGGCGGGGCTCGTCGCGCTCTCGCAAGAGGCGGCAGCTCTTCCCGAGAATGCCGGCTTCGCCGGACGGCTCGCCTTCGCGGAGGTCGATATCCTCGATGCCGGCGGGCGGGAGGCTGCCGGGCTCGGCGCGGATCGCTTCGACGGCGTGTTGATGAACCCGCCCTTCCATGACGAAGGCAGCGTCCGTTCTTCTCCCGACAGCGCGCGGGCGCGGGCGCATGTCCTCGATGCGGGCGGCCTCGATGGCTGGTTTCGCGCGGCGGCGGCGCTCCTCACGGGTGGCGGCTCGCTGGCGGTGATCCTGCCGGCGGCGCGGCTCGGTGATCTCCTCGCCTCGATGGCGCGGCGATTCGGCGGCGTTGCGATCCTGCCCGTCCATGCGAGGGCCGACGAAGCCTCGATCCGCGTGCTGGCACGCGGCGTGAAGGGCAGCCGCGCGCCGGTCACGCTGCTGCCGGGCTTCGTGCTGCATGAAGGGGAGGCGAATGCCTTCTCGCCGGCAGCGCGCGCGCTGCTCGGGGATGGCGCTTCGCTCGCCGATGTCCATATGTCATGGCGAAGGCTCGGCTTCGATCCCTGAGCATCCCCTTTCATCCGACGAGGTCCAGCCGTGTCGTTGCTGCCTGATTCGCTCCGCCGCCTGTTGCCGGCCCGCTTTCGCAAGGAAGAGGTCGTCGTGCCGGTGGTCCGCCTTTCGGGGGTCATCGGCCAGGTCTCGCCGCTCCGGCAGGGCATCTCGCTCGCCTCCGTCGCGCCGCAGCTCAAGCGCGCCTTCGCGATGAAGAAGGCGCCGGCGGTGGCGATCGTCGTCAATTCGCCGGGCGGCGCGCCGGTGCAGTCGCATCTCGTCTACAAGCGCATCCGCGCGCTCGCGGAGGAGAATGGCCAGGAGGTCATCATCGCGGTCGAGGACGTCGCCGCGTCGGGCGGCTACATGATCGCGCTCGCGGGCGATCACATTCTCGTCGATCCCTCCTCCGTCGTCGGCTCGATCGGCGTCGTCTCGGCCGGCTTCGGCTTTACCGGGCTCATCGAGAAGCTCGGCATCGAGCGGCGCGTGCACACGGCCGGCGAGAACAAGGCCATGCTCGACCCGTTCCAGCCCGAGCGCGACAGCGACGTGCAGCATCTGAAATCGCTGCAGCGCGACGTGCATGACATGTTCATCGCCCTGGTGCAGAGCCGGCGCGGCGGCAAGCTCGCCGATGATCCGACGCTCTTTTCCGGGGCCTTCTGGTCCGGCGCGCGGGGCGTGGAACTTGGACTCGTCGACGAGGTTGGGGAACTCAGAGCCTATCTCCGCGGCCGTTTCGGCGAGGATGTCCGCCTGCAGCCGATCGAGGGCAAGCGCGGATGGCTCGGCCGCTTCGGCGGTGGTCGCGGCGCCGGCGCGGCGCGCCCCGTTTCGGGCGCATTCGTGGCCGAGCTTGCCGGGGAAGCGCTTGGCGCGGTCGAAGAGCGGGCGCTCTGGAACCGCTTCGGGCTTTGATCGGCGCGCCGGTTGCGGTGCGCTGCGGAAAGAGTCATGCTGGGCTTTCGCGGTGCTTCACCGCCTGAGCCGGTCCGTGAAGGAAAGGTCACATGCCGCAACTCGTCTTCATCGCTCTGATCGGCGCTCTCTGCGTCGTTGCGGCACGCGCGCTCGCTCGCCAGCGCGCCGAGGCCCCCATCCGCGTGCGGAATACCGACCGGTCCGGCCGTGCCATCCCGACGTTGGTTCAGGATCCCGTCACGGGCATCTACCGCCCCGCGCGCCGCGACTGATCATCAAGCCAGTCGTTGATGTCGGGAGAATCCGGGCATCACGCTGGAAGCCGTGGTGAGCGAGCCTCTTGGATAGAGGCTCGCCGCTTATCTCTGAGCCTTAACCGCCGACCTTCGAGAAGTCCGCGACGGCCTGCGTCGCCTGACGGAAGGCCGCGAGCATGCGGAGACGATTGGCGCGCACAGCCGGATCGTCGGCATTGACCAGCACCTTGTCGAAGAAGGCATCGACCGGAGCGCGCAGCGCTGCCAGCGCCGTCATGGCCCCGGCATAGTCCTCGCGCGCGACCGCGCTCTCGGCCTCGGCCAGCGCCGTCTGGAGCGCTGCCGCCAGAGCGTTCTCCTCAGGCGCGACGAACAGAGCAGCATCGATGGCGCCGTCGAAGCGCTCGCCGCCCTTCTCCTCCGCCTTCAGGATATTCGCAGCGCGGCGATAGCCCGCGAGCAGGTTGGCCCCGTCCTCGGTGGCGAGGAACGCGCCGAGCGCCTCGACGCGGCGGACGATGTCGACGAGATCGTCCTGTCCTTCTCCCTCTCCCCGCAGGGGGGAGGGTCGGGGAGGGGGCACTTCGCCGGCGGCGGAGGCGGTACCCCCCTCTCCATCTCTCCCCCACAATCGGGGAGAGGGCTGGGCCGAGACCGTCCCCGCGGCCAACACCGCGTCCACGAGATCATGCCGAGCGCCCGAATCGCGGAGCTGGACTTTGAGGCGTTCGTGGAAGAAAGAGACGAGATCGGCCGCGATGTCGCCAGACGCGCCGTCGTTCCTTCCCAGCACGCGGGCACCGCTGGCGATCAGGGATCGCAACCGAAGCCGCAACTGACTCTCCAGCACGATGCGGATCACGCCGAGCGCGGCGCGGCGGAGCGCAAAGGGGTCCTTCGAGCCGGTCGGCTTTTCGTCGATCGCCCAGAAGCCGGTGAGCGTATCGAGCTTGTCGCCGAGCGCGACGGCGATGGCGACCGGATCGGTCGGGACGCGGTCGGACGGGCCCTGCGGCTTGTAGTGATCCTCGATCGCTGCCGCGACCGACGGATCCTTCCCTTCGGCGCTCGCGTAATAGCGGCCCATCAGGCCCTGAAGCTCGGGGAATTCGCCGACCATCTCGGTGACGAGGTCGAGCTTGGCGAGCAGGGCCGCTTCGCGGGCCTTGCCGACATCGGCGCCGACCAGCGGTGCGATTTCGGACGCCAGCGCCACGATGCGGTCGATGCGCTCGCGCTGCGTGCCGAGCTTCTCGTGGAAGACGATCGCGTCGAATTTCGGCAGCCGGCTCTCCAGCGTCGCCCTGCGATCGGTGTCGTAGAAGAACTTCGCGTCCGAAAGGCGCGCCCGGATGACGCGGCCATTGCCGGCTGCGATCGCGACGCCACCGTCGCGCGCCTCGATGTTCGAAACGAGGATGAAGCGGTTGGCGAGCGCCGTGCTGCCCGGCTGGCGCAGCACAAAGCACTTCTGGTTGGCGCGGATGGTGGCGCGGATCACCTCCGGCGGGATGGCGAGGAATTCTTCCTCGAAGGTTCCCGTCAGAACCACCGGCCATTCGACGAGGCCCGCGACCTCGTCGAGGAGCCCGGCATCCTCGACCAGCTCCAGCCCCAGTGCGAAGGCGCGTTCGCGCGCGTCATGCAGGATGATGTCCTTGCGGCGGTCGGCGTCGAGCACGACCTTCGCCTTCTCGAGCTTCTCGACATAATCGTCGAAGCGGCGCACCTCGAACGGCGCCGGCGCCATGAAGCGGTGGCCGCGCGTCACATTGCCCGAACGAATTCCGTCGACCTCGAAGCGGACGATCTCGGGATCCTCGGTCTCCGGCCCGAAGGTGCAGAGAATCGATTGCAGCGGGCGCACCCAATGCAGGCGGCCGGTGCCCCAATGCATGGATTTCGGCCAGGGGAACGAACGGATGATGGCCGGGATCGCCTCGGCGAGAATCTCGGTCGTCTCGCGCCCGGCCTTCTCGATCACCGCGACGTAGAAATCGCCCTTCTTCGGATCGGCATGGACATGCGCCTCGTCGATGGAGGCGAGGCCGGCCGAGCGCAGGAAGCCCTGAATCGCTGCATCGGGCGCGCCGACCTTCGGCCCCTTGCGCTCCTCGCGCGTCGCCGCCGAGCGCGCAGGAACGCCAGTCACGGTGAGCGCCAGCCGACGCGGCGTCGCGAAAGCCTTGGCGCCTTCATAGTGAAGGCCGGCATCGACCAGCGCGCCGGTCACGAGGCGCTGCAGATCCTCCGCCGCCTTGCGCTGCATGCGCGCCGGAATTTCTTCGGAGAAAAGCTCAAGCAGAAGTTCGGGCATCGCGGTCGATTGTCTCTGTGATCGTTTGAAGGATTTCGCGAGCAGCGAACAGCTTCGGATTACTGGTGCCGGGGACTTCATGGAGAATGCCGGTGTCCACCAGGGAGATGACATTCAGTGAGGCCGCCCGATAGGTGACGCCGAGTTGCTCTGCTACGCGCGGGATCGAGACGACAGGTGTCTCGAAGAGCATGTCGGCGATTGAAAGCAGATTGGCGGATCGACCAGCTTCCTGCAGCTGCGCACGATAGCGGCGCTGCAAATGGAACAACGCATCGGCCGTGCGGATCGCGTTCCGGCACGCCCGGATCACAGCTTCCAGAAAGAAGCGTATCCAGTCCGACCAGCTCCCGTCGCGCGAAACGGCATACATGAGATCGATATAGGCGTCCTTATGATCTTCGAGCGCCGGGCTCAGATAAAGGAGGGGCTGGTTCATGACGCCGCGGGACATCAGGAAGAGCGGAATCAGCATGCGCCCAACGCGTCCGTTGCCGTCAGCGAAGGGATGGATGGTTTCGAATTGATAGTGAATTAACGCGGCATCGACGAGATCGGGGATCCCGCCGCGATCATCGCGGTGGATGTACTTCTCCAGCAGACCCAACGCCTCGGCAGCCTCGCGCGGCGGCGGGGGGATAAATCTCGCCTCCTCAATCGACCGAGCGCCGATGAAGTTCTGAAGCGACTTGAGGGTTCCGGCTTCGATCGTGGCGCCTCGGTGGCGAGCGACGTTTCTCAGCAGCGTGCGATGGGCATCGCAGAGCGTACGGATCGACAGCGGCAGGTCTGCGAGGCTCGCGACTGCTGACGTCAGAGCTCGGCGATAGTTGGCAACTTCACGTGTGTCGAGAGTTGGATCCGTTTCGGGACCGCCCGCCTCTACGATCATCAGCGCATCGATCGTGGTGTAGGTGCCTTCCATGCTTGATGAGGACAACGCCTCCTGCGTTTGCAGGGGCGTGATCAAAAGCAAGGGATTGTGCAGGGTCCGTCCGATTCCGTTGAGCTCGCCGATGGCCCGGCCAGCTTCTTCGATCACCTCCGCAAGTGGCCCAAGATCGAGAATGGGAGGCAGCGAATGCGGCACAAACGCCCACTGTCCCCGTTCCGTGGGAACGAGGGAACCGCTCGGCGATCCTGCAAAGTGCTCGCGCTTCATGACCGTATCAAATTATCGAAGCCCGGCGATAGATTATACTTTTGGCCCGCTTTTTATAATGGGCGTCCATGAGATTGTCGCCAGGTATCATCTGGCCCGACCTCTCACCCCTCCTTCCCTCCGGCTTCCGTCTGGAGCCAAGCGGCGCCGCAGGCCTTGGCGAGTTCGCGGACGCGCAGGATGTAGCTCTGCCGCTCGGGGACCGAGATCACGCCGCGCGCGTCGAGCAGGTTGAAGCGGTGGCTGGCCTTGATGCACTGGTCATAGGCCGGCAGCACCATCTTCTGCCGCTGGTCGTTGGCGCCGGGCTCTGGCTTGCCGGCTTCCAGAAGCATGCGGCATTCGCGTTCGGCATCCTCGAAATGCCGCTTCAGCATCTCGGTGTCGGCATATTCGAAATTGTGCCGCGAATACTCTTCCTCGGCCTGCTTGAAGACATCGCCATAGGTCACCTTCTCGGCGCCTTCGCGGCCGTTGAAATTGAGCTCATAGCCGTTGTCGACACCCTGCAGATACATTGCGAGGCGCTCGAGGCCGTAGGTCAATTCGCCCGAAACCGGGAAGCACTCGATGCCGGCGACATACTGGAAATAGGTGAACTGCGAGACTTCCATGCCGTCGCACCAGCATTCCCAGCCGAGCCCGGAAGCGCCGAGCGTCGGGCTCTCCCAGTCGTCCTCGACGAAGCGGATGTCGTGCAGGCTCGTGTCGATGCCGATCGCCGCCAGCGATTCCAGATAGAGCTCCTGCAGGTTCGGCGGGTTCGGCTTCAGGATCACCTGGAACTGATAATAGTGCTGGAAGCGGTTCGGGTTCTCGCCATAGCGCCCGTCCTTCGGCCGCCGCGATGGCTGCACATAGGCGGCGCGCCAGGGCTTCGGCCCGAGCGCGCGCATGGTCGTCGCCGGATGGAAGGTGCCGGCGCCGACCTCCATGTCGTAAGGCTGCAGGATCACGCAACCCTTGTCCGCCCAGAAGCGCTGCAGCGCCAGGATGAGACCCTGGAAGGACCTCTCGGGGCGCATATGCGGGGGCAGGTCATGGGAGTGCGCTTCGGACACGGGCGTACCTTCGCGGATATCGAAAGGGGGCGGCGGGATGCCGCTCAAAATGGCGCGGCACCCTAATCGCGCGACGCGCGTGCGGTCAAGGAAGCGGCCGGTCCCTCCGCCGTGACGGCTTCCATGCCGTCTGCCAGTCATTATGTTCGAGATGGGATAGCGACCGAAGGAGCGGAGCGATGGCGCGGTTCAGGGCGGTGGTGATCAGCAAGGCCGGCGACGGACCGCAGGAGGTCGCCTTTTCGAGCCTCGACGACGCCGATCTCATGGAGGGCGACGTCACGGTTCGTGTCGAGCGCTCGACAGTCAACTACAAGGACGGCCTTGCGATCACTGGGAAGGCGCCGGTCGTGCGGCGGTTTCCCATGGTGCCGGGCGTCGATGGGGTGGGAATCGTCGAGCAATCGGCGAGCCCGCTGTTCAAGGTCGGCGACAGGGTGCTCCTGAACGGCTGGGGTGTGGGCGAGACGCATCTCGGCGCCTATGCCGAGCGCGCGCGCTGGAAGAGCGATTGGTTGCTGCCGCTTCCCGCCGGCTTCTCCCCTGACGAGGCGATGGCGATCGGAACGGCCGGCTACACAGCAATGCTGGCCGTGATGGCGCTGGAGCGGCACGATATCCATGCCGGCACAGGGCCGGTGCTGGTGACGGGGGCGGCCGGCGGCGTAGGCTCGATCGCGGTCGCGCTGCTCGCCGGGCTCGGCTATCACGTCGTGGCCTCGACCGGCCGCGCCGAGGAAGCCGGCTATCTCAAGGAGCTCGGCGCCGCCGAGGTGATCGAGCGGTCGGGCCTTTCCGGCCCGCCGAAGCCGCTGGCCAAGGAGCGCTTCATCGGCGGCATCGACGCGGTCGGCGGCGCGACGCTCGCCAATGTCCTCTCGATGATCCGCTATGGCGGTGCCGTCGCGGCCTGCGGCATGGCCGGCGGGCTCGATCTGCCCGGCTCGGTCGCGCCCTTCATTCTGCGCGGCGTTACGCTCTACGGCATCGATTCCGTCTATGCGCCTAAATCCGTGCGGCTGGCAGCCTGGGAAAGGCTCGACCGCGACCTCGACCGCGCGAAGCTCGCCAGCACCATGCGCCGCATCCCGTTCGACGGCGTCATCGACGCGGCCCGCGACATCGTCGAGGGCAAGGTGCGGGGACGACTGGTCGTGGAAATCGGCTAGTCGGAGCCGAACGCCTCGCGCCGCAGCTGGCCGGTTCGCAACAGGTGCTGCAGCGTGTAGGTGACGGATAGGGCGTCATCGAGGGCGTCGTGGCCCCTGAGCGGCGGATGCTGCACGCCGTAATAATCCGCAAGCTTGTTGCTCGGCGTCCGGGCCAGGTCCTCGATCGGCATGCCGGCGGCGATCAAGAGCTTGACGGCATTGTCGAACCGCGCGGCGGGGATCGAGGGCTCGACGCCGGCGACATAGCAGCTGATCGCCACCATGTTCAGTTCGTCCTTGCCCCATGACCAGAACCTCGCCCCGTCCGAGAAGCGATCGACGGCGGCGAGCGCGTCCGAGAGTCCGACCCCCTTCGTGTCGATGTCCTCCTCGGTGATGCCGGTCAGCGTCGTGAAGAACGGGTCAAGCGCGTAGCGATTGCCGAAACGATCGATCGGCCGGACATAGGCGGAGAAGCGGTCGAGGATCGGCGCGTCCCCATCGAGCCCGAGCTTCACGGCGCCGATCTGCGCGATGACCGGATCCGGGTCGTGCGCCGCGCACCAGAAGCGGCGCTGCGAGCCTTCGAGGCAGAGAAACTCGCAGTCGAATATGATCGCCGTGTTCATCGCCGAGTGCCCCTCTCACTGTCGCGCGGTTTCGCGCTCCCCCGCGGCAGCCTGGCGCCGCCCTCAGATCCAGCCGCCACCGAAGGTCTTGTAGAAGATGTGGTGGCCGATCTTGTCCATCTTCTTCATGGTCCGTGCCCAGCGCGGCTTCACGTAATTGGCGTGGTAATGCGTCGCCGAGCCGACATCGGGGTTCCACCAATCCTCGCGCGAGACGACACGCTTGGCCAGTTCCTGCGCCCGGCGCCACGACGTCATGTCGGTGATGCGGTCCTTGATGCCGTCGCAGGCGAAGGAGAACTGGCAGGCGTCGCGCATGTCCTTGTTCTGATAGACGACGCCGCAGATCGTCTTCGGATAGGCGGGGTTCTTGAGACGGTTGATGACGACCTGCGCCACCGCCAGCTCGCCCTTCACCGGCTCGCCGCGCGCCTCGAAATAGATCGCCGTGGCGAGGCATTTCAGCTCGGACTTCGACGCTGCGCTTTTGGGGATCGGGTTCATCACCCACCAGTGGTCCGGCTTGCCGTCCTTGCCGATCCGCTTCGGACCGGCGAGCAGTGCGTCGAACGGCGCCGTGATGGCGGCCGCGTCGGGATTGGCATAGGCGGAGACGACGAGATCGTCGGCCTCCTTGCCCGGGCGGGGCAGGGCGCCCGTCACCGAGGCGAGCACCGTCGCCGGCGCGGCCACCGGCTTCGGCGGCGTCGCCATCGCGACCACAGTCCGCGGCATCACGATCGCGCTGGCGAGCTTCGCATCGGCGGCGCCGAAGACGAAGGCCGAGGCGTCGCGCTGCAGCACGCCGGCGGAGAAGCGGGTCGGCATCACCGGACGCGGGCGCGACATCGCGGCATCCGCCTTGCCGGCGCGGTTGACGGTCGGCGGCACGAAGGCCGGTGCCGAGACGAAGCCGGACGCGACGACCGACAGTTTCGGCCGCGTGTCGATGGCGAGGCCGGCGGTGAAGATGGTGGCGGTGTCGCCGTCGGCGAGGGTCGGCTCGTAGCGCGCGCCGTCCGGCACGGCCTCGAGCCGCGCCAGCCAGCGCTGCGACAGCGGCAGGTCCTTGCCGAAGAGGCTCGCGACGTCCTGCAGCGCCACGGAGGTGGCGGAGAGGGCGAGGAAAGCAGCGCCGATGATCGCGGTCAGTGTCGCCATGCGCGCGCGGCGCGGCTTCGGCCGCTTGCGGCGGGCGACATGGATGACGAGCGGCGGCCCGGGCGGGTGATAGACCGTCAGCGAGGACGGAGACGGCAGCGGGCTGACCATCGGGCACGCAACTCCACGCGCACGAACCAACAAAGGCCGGTGTGGATCGCCGGCAACGTTCGTAAAATCTGCCGGATTAACCTTGAGACGAGATTAACGCCCGGCCGTTTCCGCAGAGCGCTGCCGAAAAAGAAACGGCCGGGCGAGGGCCCGGCCGTTCAAGCGTTAAGAGAGCGCCGATCAGGCGTTGGCGGCGAGCTTCTGCTCGGCCGGCGTGACGGCGGCGGTGTAGTCCGCCATCAGCGTCTCGCTCATCTTGCCCGGCGTGAAGCGATAGGGGCCGATCTCAGAGATCGGCGTCACCTCGGCGGCGGTGCCGCAGAGCCAGCATTCCGTGAAGCTCGGCAACTCGTCGGGCGAGATGCGGCGCTCGACGACTTCGAAGCCGCGGGCCTTGGCGAGCGCGATCACCGTCTGGCGGGTGATGCCGTTCAGGAAGCGGTCGGCGAGCGGCGTATGGATCACGCCGTCCTTCACGAAGAAGATATTGGCGCCGGTCGCCTCGGCAACATTGCCTTCCCAGTCGAGCATCAGCGCATCGGCATAGCCGCGGCGCTCGGCCTCGTGCTTGGAGATCGTGCAGATCATGTAGAGGCCCGAGGCCTTGGCGAGCGAGGGCGCCGTGGCCGGATCGGGGCGGCGATATTTCGCGAAGTCGAGGCGGATGCCTTTCAGCCGCTCGGCGGGGCTGAAATAGGACGGCCACTCCCAGGCGGCGATCGCGACATTGATCTTGTTGTGCTGCGCCGAGACGCCCATCATCTCGCTGCCGCGCCAGGCGATCGGCCGCAGATAGCCATCGACGAGGCCGTTCTTGGCAAGCGTCGCGTCACAGGCGGCGTCGATCTCCTCGACCGTGTAGGGGATCGTGAAATCGAGGATCTCGGCCGAGTGGAACAGCCGCTCGGTATGCTCGCGCAGCTTGAAAATCTTGCCGCCATAAGCGCGCTCGCCCTCGAATACGGCGCTCGCATAATGCAGGCCGTGCGTGAGGACGTGGACCTTGGCATCCTTCCAGGCCACGAAGGAGCCATTCATCCAGATCCATCCGTCTTTCTGGTCGAAGGCAGGCGCGCTCATTGTCGTTGCTCCCGGTCCGGGCCGCGCTCGCGGCTCTTTGGCGAATCCGGGCGGCGTTTGCGCGCCGCTCCGGCAGTTGAGAAAAGCCGCAAGGCCCTGCGGCAACAGGGGCCATGCAAAGATGGCCAATTTTGCGCAGCGCGGAAATGATCTCTATTGTGCCGGTCGAAGCGCTGCCTCGGCATCGGGCCGAAGCGCGGGACGGCGGGCGCGGTCGAAGATTTCGTCGCGGCGGCCATTCTCGTAACAATCGAACCGAAATATGTCAATATGGCTGACGTAAATTTCGCCGACGAGGCGGAGGATCCCGATGTCCCGGATCGCGCCGAGCGCGGCGGGCCGCTGGTCACGGCCCCGGTCTCGGTGGCCGACCGGCCGGAGATCGTGCTGATCGAACTCCTGTTCTACGCCTATCGCGACTTCGTTTCCGACCCGGACGCCGTCCTCCTCAATTTCAATTTCGGCCGGGCGCATCACCGCGTGCTGCATTTCGTCGACCGACATCCCGGCATGCGGGTCGCGGATCTCCTCGATATCCTCAAGATCACCAAGCAGAGCCTCGGCCGCGTGCTGAAGGAACTCATCGATACCGGCTTCATCGAGCAGGTGCCGGGGCCGGTCGACCGCCGCCAGCGCCTCCTCTATCCGACGGAAAAGGGCAGGGCGCTCTCTGCCCGGCTGACTGAGCCGCAGGCGCGGCGCATCAACGCCGCGCTCGCCGCGCTCGACCCGGCCGGCCGCGCCGGTGCCGAACGCTTCCTCAAGCTGATGATCGACGCCGACGAACGGGATAAGGTGTCGAAGCTGATCAGTCGGTAACGCGTGCTGGAGACTGCCATGACCGATCCCGCCGGTCCGGAATTTCCGGCTCTTCCCGATGATGCGCCGCATCTTCTCGTCATCGACGACGACCAGCGCATCCGCTCGCTGCTGTCGCGCTATCTCTCCGACCACGGCTTCCGCGTCGATACCGCCGGCAACGCCGCCGAGGCACGGCTGCTGCTGGCCTCGCTCGCCTTCGATCTCATCATCCTCGACGTGATGATGCCCGGCGAGAACGGGCTCGACCTCCTGAAGAGCCTTCGGGCGACGATGCAGGTGCCGATCCTGATGCTGACGGCGCGCACCGAGATCGACCATCGCATCCGCGGCTTCGAGGGCGGCGCCGACGATTATCTCGGCAAGCCCTTCGAGCCGCGCGAACTCGTGCTGCGCATCAACGCCATCCTGAAGCGCGGCGCGCCGCCGACGGCGCCGCTGATCGAGCAGCTGCGATTCGGGCCGTTCGCCTTCCATATCGGCCGGCGCGAGCTCAGGCGCGGGCAGGAAGTCATCCGCCTGACCGATCGCGAGCGGCAGATCATGGCAGTCTTCGCCGCGACGCCGAACGAGACTGTGCCGCGCCTGGCGCTGCTCTCCGAGGACGAACCGGCGGGCGAGCGCACGATCGACGTCCAGATCAACCGCCTCCGCCGCAAGATCGAGGTCGACCCGGCCAATCCGCTCTATCTGCAGACGGTGCGCGGCATCGGCTACCGCCTCGTGACGGAGGCCTGAGGCGTGGCGGCGCCGATCGCCGGCGGCACGCATGTTGAAGGGCGGGGCGCGTGAGCGAGCGCCCGCCGCATCCCTTTCACCGCGCCGGCCGCATCGGCAGCTGGCTCGACTGGCCGCTGGTGGCGAGCGCCCGGCGGCTGACGCGCGCGCCGATGATGAACGCGTTGCGCCGCTTCCTGCGGCGGACCGAGCCGGTAACCTCGGTCCTGCTGGCGCCCTATCGCTTTCTCGGGCAGCGGCTCGGCGCTGCGATGCCGAAGGGGCTCTATGCCCGCGCGCTCATTATCATCATCGCGCCTATCGTCATCCTGCAGTCGGTCGTCGCCTTCGTTTTCATGGAGCGCCACTGGCAGACAGTGACGCGGCGCCTTTCGGCGGCGACGGTGCGCGACATCGCGGCGATCGTCGATCTCATCGAGACCTATCCGGCCGATCCGACCTATGGCGAGATCATCCGCATCGCGCAGGACCGGCTCGGCCTCATCATCTCGGTCGTGCCCGGCGAGCCGCTGCCGCCGACGGCGCCGAAACCCTTCTTCTCGCTCCTCGACAGCGCGCTCTCCGACGAGATCAGCCAGCAAATCGGCAAGCCGTTCTGGATCGATACCGTCGGCAAGTCCAATCTCGTCGAGGTGCGCATCCAACTCGGCGACAAGGTGCTGCGCGTCCTCGCCCGCCGCAGCCAGACCTATGCGTCGAATTCGGAGATTTTCATCTTCTGGATGGTCGGCACCTCGGCGGTGCTCCTCATCATCGCCATTGTCTTCCTGCGCAACCAGATCCGCCCCATCCAGCAACTGGCCGATGCCGCCGAGAGCTTCGGCAAAGGGAGGGCAATCGAGGAGTTCAAGCCGCGCGGGGCGCGCGAGGTGCGCCGCGCCGGTGCCGCCTTCATCGAGATGAAGGACCGCATCAACCGCCAGATGGAGCAGCGCACCACGATGCTCGCCGGCGTCAGCCACGACCTCCGCACCGTGCTGACGCGCTTCCGCCTGCAGCTGGCGTTGCTCAGGGACAATGCGGATGTGCGCGCCATGCGGCGCGATGTCGACGACATGCAGCGCATGCTGGAGGGCTATCTCGCCTTCGCGCGCGGCGATGTCGACGAGCCGACGCTGCCGACCGATGTCGCGGCGCTGATCGAGGATGTCGTGGGTGCCTCGCGGCGGGTCGGCCACGAGATTTCTGGCCGCTTCGAGGGCGATCCGATCGTCGATCTCCGACCGAGCGAGTTCAAGCGCTGCCTCGGCAATCTCATCGCCAATGCCTGCCGGCACGGCTCTACGATCGAAGTGACGGCCATTCACGCCGATGGCTGGCTTAGCGTCGCGGTCGACGACGACGGCCCCGGCATTCCGGAGACGGAGCGGGAAATGGTGTTCCGGCCGTTCTACCGCCTCGACGAGGCGCGCAATCTCGACGAGAGCGGCACCGGCCTCGGCCTTTCGATCGCCCGCGACATCGCCCGTGCGCATGGCGGCGACGTCGAACTCGGCACCGCCCCGCTCGGCGGCCTCAGGGCGATCATCCGCATTCCGGCGTGAGCGGCGGCAAGGCCCTCACCCCGGCCCTCTCCGAGGGTGAGTGGGGTTAGAAGAGAGGCTTCGCCGCCACGTCCATCCTGATGCGCCGTGCCCTTGATGCCGGCGCCCCCTCTCCCCTTGGGAGAGGGGGGGTGAGGGTCCTCCTCTTGGGAGTCCCGGCCTCAGGCGCCCCTCCGCAGCTGGATCACCGTCCCCCAGGGATCGACGACCTCGCGCTCGGCGCTGACGCCGCTGCCCGCGAGCGCGACATAGGCGAGGCCGCCGCGCGCGGGGTCGCGCGGGCCGGCGCCGCGGCTCCGCCAGATATTGCCGGCGATGTGGTGGTGGTAGCCGCCTGAGGACAGGAACGTCGCGCCCGGATAGCGGGCGACCACATCGAGCCCGATCTCGGATGTCCACCACTCCTCTGCGGTCTTGTCATTGCCGACGCGCAGATGGACATGGCCGATGCGAAGCGCCTCCGGCGCCGACGCATAGGGCGCCGCTCCCGCCGGGACCGCGCGGAGGATCGCATCGACGTCGAGCGGATCGGTGCGCATGTCGACGAGCTTGCCGTCGCTCCAGCGCCATGTTTGCTCGGTCCGGTCGGCATAGATTTCGATGCCGTTGCCTTCCGGATCGGTGAGATAGAAGGCCTCGCTGACCACGTGGTCCGACATGCCGTCGACTGGAATGCGCGTCTCGATCGCGTGCCGCACCCAGCGCCCGAGATCGGTGCGGCTCGGCATCAGGAAGGCGGTGTGGAAGAGACCGGCGCTGCGCGGGTCGTCGAGCGCTGCGCCGGGCGGCAGCGCGGAAAGTTCCAGGAACGGAACGCCACCTGCGCCAAGCAGCGCGTGGCCGTCTCGCTCCGCGATTATCTCGAGGCCGAGCAGCGCGCGATAGTAGGAGGCGAGCGTCGGGACGCTCTTCGCCTTCAGCCCGACGGCCGCGACATGCAGCGGCCGAGTGAGCGCGAAGGGGAGCGCGGAAGATGAGGCAGCGTCGGCCATGATGGGGTCCCTTGCGGATGTCCCATCCTAGCTAAGCCTATCCCCGGGGCCGGCAAAGCCGGGCGCGAGTGAACACACCGTGCTCAGAAGAGGCGGGCGCCGTCGGGCACGGCGCGTTCGATCGCGGTCAGCACGACGGCGCCGTCCGTGTCCGGAAGGCCCAGCGTCAGCACCTCCGACATGAAGGGGCCGATCTGGCGCGGCGGGAAGTTGACGACGGCCAGCACCTGGCGGCCGACGAGTTCGTCGAGGCTGTAGTGCTTCGTGATCTGCGCCGAGGACTTCTTGCGGCCGATCGCCGGGCCGAAATCGATGACGAGCTTGTAGGCGGGCTTGCGCGCTTCAGGAAACGGCGCCGCCTCGACGATGGTCCCTGCCCGGATGTCGACCTTCATGAAATCGTCGAAACCGATCGTCGCGCTCGCCGTGTCGTCCATCGCCGCTGCTCCTTGTGAAGGTCAACGCGGCGTAGCATCGCCAGCCGCCGCGTCAAGCCGGAACGTCGCCGGCGCCGGCAGGCGGCGTCTCGCGGACATCGGACGGGCGAGGGGGTGAGCGTCGCGACGAGAAGCGGCGGGCGATGCCGCAGAGCGCGCGCTCGGCGCGGCCAAGCCGCTGGTCCCAGTCCTCGGCGCGCGACAGCGCCTTGTCGAGCGCTGACATGGTCCGCGACTGGTCGGGGTCGGTGTCGTCGACCCACACCGACGAGACCCTGGCCATCAGAAGGGCCAGTCCTTCGGCGCGCGCGATGCCGCGCATGCCGTCCGAGCCGATCCCGGCGGCGGCCAGCATGTAGCGCGCCGAGGGCAGCGACAGGGCGTTGACGGCAAGAGCGAGAGCCGGATCGCGGCGGCAGCTTTCGAGGAGATTGGCAATGGAGCGGCGATAGGCGGCGAGGCGGTCGAAGCGGCGCATCACGATGTCGAAGAGCCGGTCGCGATGCGAGTCGCCGCCGGCATCGCCGGGCTCGATCTCGTCGAGTACTGCGCGATCGATGCGGCGTATGAAAGCGCCCAGCATTGCGAGCTTGCCGTCGGCGCCCTCGCGAAGGTCACCGAGCGAGATACTCGCCCGCGTCGCGATCTCGGGCAAGGTGATCGCGTCGAAACGCTTCTCGGCGAGCAGCGACATGAAGGCGTCGATGATCGGATCGGGTACTGCCTGATGCATGGCTCTGCTCCCTGAAGCGTTGCGGCTCGGAGAGAAGATAGGGCGCGAATGCGACCTCTTTCAGCCCGCCAGCTCTTCCGCGCGCCGTTTTGCGGCTGCGACAGCCTTTTCGAGGAGAGGCGAGAGGCCGTCCTCAGCCATGAGCACCGCCAGCGCGGCGGCCGTGGTGCCGTTCGGCGAGGTCACGTTGCGGCGGAGTTCGGCGGGCGCGAGCGGCGATTGCGCGAGCAGTTCGCCGGAGCCCGACACCGTCGCACGCGCGAAGCGCTCGGCCATGTCCGGCGGCAGTCCGGCCGCGATGCCGGCGGCGGCGAGCGCCTCGGCGAGCAGGAACACATAGGCCGGGCCGGAGCCGGACATCGCCGTCACCGCGTCGATGAGGCTTTCCTCCGCGACCCAGCCGACGATGCCCACCGCCTCGATCAGCGCGCCGACCAGCGCGCGATCCGCCGGCGTGACGGCAGCGTTGGCGTAGAGGCCGGTGGCGCCGCGGCCGACCTGCGCCGGCGTGTTCGGCATAGCGCGGACGATCGCCCCGCCCAGCGCCGCCTCGAGCGTCGCGACCGTGGTGCCGGCGGCGATGGAGACGCTGACGGTCCCCGGCCCGACCAGCGCGCGAACGGCGGGCAGTGCCGCGCCCATCATCTGCGGCTTCACCGCGATCAGCAGCACCCGTGCGAGGAGGCCGGAGGGCGGCGCGCTCAGATGCGCGATGCCGGCCTTGGCGAGCATATCGAGGGTGTCCGGCGGCGGGCCCGGATCGACGACCAGCACCGCCTTCGGGTCGAGGCCGCCCTTCAGCCAGCCGGCGAGGAGCGCGCCGCCCATCTTGCCGGCGCCGATCAGGACGAGCGGGGAAGCGGGCGTCAGTTCTTCGAAGGACATGGGGCCACCGGTCGGTTTCAGGGACGGTCGGTCATAGACCGGGAAGCCTCCGATTGGAAAGTCACGCCGGGTGGGCGAAAGCGTCGAGCGCCTCGCGCATCGCCAGCACCGAGAGCGGCCCGCCATGGCCCTCGCTTTCGATCACCACAAGGCGGCTCGCCGGCCAGCGGCGATCGAGCTCGAACGGCGTCACCAGCGGGCTGCTGATATCGCGCCTGCCGTGGATGAGGACAGCCGGAATATGCGCGATGCGGCCAACATGATCGAGCAGCGATTGCCCGTTCGGCCTGAAGCCGTCATGGGCGAAGTAGTGCGTGGCCAGCGTCGCGAAGGCGAAGCCGGCGCTCTCGTCGAACCGGCCGGACAATGGCGCGAAATTCGGATCGAGCGCGACATGGGTGTCCTCCCAGGCGTTCCATGCGGCTGCCGCCGCGAGCCGGTTCTCGCGCGAACCCGACGCGAGCCGCCGCGCATAGGCCTCGACGATCCGCTCGCCCGGACGGCGACCGGAAGCCGCCTCGAAGCGCTGCCAGGCCTCGGGGAAGAGGCGGCCCATGGCCTCGGTCATCCAGTCGACTTCGGCGCGGCTGGTGGTCGTCACCGCCATCAGCACCAGCGCCGCGACGCGCTCGGGATGCGCCTCGGCATAGGCGATGGCGAGCGTCGCGCCCCAGGAAATGCCGGTGACGACGAAGGCCGTGAAACCGAGATGCGCGCGGATCACTTCGATATCGGCGATCAGGCGATCGGTCGTATTGCGGGAAAGACGTTCGGGCCGTTCGCTCGCCAGCGGGATGCTTCGCCCGCAGCCGCGCTGGTCGATGCCGAGGATGCAGTATCGCTCGGGATCGAACGGCCTCAGATAGCGGTCGCTCCTGAGGCCGCTGCCCGGCCCGCCATGGAGATGCAGAGCCGGCCGGCCTCGAGGGTTTCCGGAGAGCTCGAAGTAGATCTGGTCACCGTCCGGCATCGTGAGATGGCCGGAGCGAAACGGCGCGGCGGGACGGTAGAGTCCTTCGGTCATGGGGAGGCGCTCATGAGAAAGGCCGCCGCGTCGGCGGCGACCTTTCGCTTCGAAATCAAAGCGCCGTCAGGCTTCGCCGACGGTCTCGAACATGACGGTGTCGAGCGCTTCCTGGGCGGGCTTGCCGGCCCAGACGACGAACTGGAACGCCTGGTAATAGCGCTCGCAGCTCTCGATGGCGTTTTCGAGCAGGCCCTCGACCTGGGCGCCGTTCGGTTCGGCGCCGCCGGCGAGCAGCATGGTCTGGCGATACATGACGACGCCTTCCTTGCCCCAGAGGTCAAAATGGCCGATCCAGAGCTGCTCGTTGACCAGCGAGAGAAGGCGCATCACCTCGGTCTTGCGCGGGTCGGTCACCTTCAGATCGAAGGCACAGGCGAGGTGGATCGCCTCCATGTCCTCCATCCAGGAGAAGGAGACGTGGTAGTCGCACCACCCGCCCCCGATCGCGATCGTGATCTCGTCGTCGGCCGAACGCTCGAAACTCCAGTCGTTGATCTGAGCGATATGCTCGATCGTGTCGACGGGGTTCGATCGACGGTCTTCGGTCTCGAATTCGATGAGGCTCATGGCCGATCCTCGCGCTTGATCGGAAGGGAAAGCACGCACAACAAGCAGTTCCGGTCGGAGAACCTAGTTCTCCCTCCGTTTCCGAGCGAAAGGCGGCCAGCTAGAGCGGCGACACGATCACCCGAAACCCGTATTCGGCCAAAGGCCAAGCAGCGCGAATCTCTTGCCTATGACTATATAGCGGCCGGTCCGAATGGCGAGATCACATTTGCTCGCGGGTGCGAAAGGCTGTTGATCGCGCTTTTGGCGGCGCCGCAGCATTCATTGCGCACTGCCAGATCGGCCAAAGAAAAACGCCCCGGACGGAATCCGGGGCGCTCCAATCAGGCAGTCTTTCCGCCGGTTCAGATCGGGCGGAGATCCACCGCTTTCGGGCCCTTGCCGCGCTTGTCCGGCTCGGTCTCGAAGGAAATGCGCATGCCATCATTGAGGCCGCTGAGGCCGGAGCGCTCGACCGCGGTGACGTGAACGAATACGTCGGCTCCGCCCTGGTCGGGGGTGATAAAGCCGAAGCCTTTGGAAGCATTGAAGAACTTGACGGTGCCGGTCTGGCGCATGGCCGATCCTCTCACTTTCCTATGTCAGCGGCCCGGATGGCCGCCGTCGTCTTCGGGTCCTCAGATGTCGGTGGAAAATGCCGGTATCGTCCGATGGCCGGTGCGATGCGGAACGCCTCCTTCTCCGAGAAGCCCCCTCCCTTGAACCGCGCGACCCCAGTCTCCGTCCGTCCTTCGTCTGACCTCGCCTGACAAGAATGCAGTAGAAATCAACAGAAATCAACGTTTTCGGGCATCCGCCTGCAGGATGGACAGCGCTGCACAAGAAGCGGGCGGCGGCTCGTCAGGATGAGTGCAGGGCGATGATCGTAAGGCTCCGGTTCTTTGCTTGGCCGAGATCGGACAGGCGGATGTCGGAGGCGACGTCGAGGCTTGGGGAGGCGGCGGCCGATCACGCGATCTGAACGGATCGTGATCGCCCGGACACCCTCACGCCTTGAATGACGGACCGTCCGCTCCAAGACTTTGACGGTCGGGCAACCCAGTCCGACGCCATTCCGACAATCGACATCCGACCATCGTCCGCAGTGACGCCGACGATCACGAGGGAGACGACGCGATCATGGCCGCCACCGAACAGCCCAACACGCCCGGCAACGGGGAGAAGCCTGCCGTCACGCAGGAGATGATCAAACTCTATGACGAATACACGCATCTGACGCTCGACCGCCGCGGCTTCATGGACAAGCTCACCAAGCTCGTCGGCAGCTCGGCCGCCGCGGCGGCGGTGGTGCCGATGCTCGCCGCCGACAAGGCGCGTGCCGCCGTGGTCGCGGAGGACGATGCGCGGATCGTGACCGAGCGCGTCAGCTTCCCCGGTCCTTCGGGCAAGACGATCTCCGGCCTGCTCGCAAAGCCCAAGGACGCGACCGGCAAGTTGCCCGCCGTGCTCGTCATCCACGAGAACCGCGGCCTCAACCCGCATATCGAGGACGTGACCCGGCGCTTCGCGGTGGACGGCTTCCTGACGCTCGGCGTCGATCTCCTGTCGACCTCGGGCGGGACGCCGACCGACGAGGACAAGGCGCGCACGATGATTGGGGAATTGAAGCCGGCCGAGGCGCTGGCGGAAGCCATGGCCGCCGTCGCCTGGCTCAAGGACAATCCCGCCTCGAACGGCAAGGTCGGCGCGGTCGGCTTCTGCTGGGGCGGCGGCATGGTCAACCAGCTCGCCGTCAACGATCCGAACCTCGTCGCCGGCGTCGCTTATTACGGCATGCAGGCCAAGGCGGCGGATGTGCCGAAGATCAAGGCGAAGCTGATGCTTCACTATGCGGGTCTCGACGAGCGCATCAATGCCGGCATCCCGGACTACGAGGCGGCGCTGAAGGCGGCTGGCACCGACTACCAGCTCTTCGTCTATGACGGCGTCAACCATGCCTTCAACAACGACACCTCGTCCGCGCGCTACGACGCCAAGGCCGCCGCGCTCGCCTGGGGCCGCACGATCGACTTCCTGAAGGGCGCGCTCGGCTGAAGAGAAGCCCCTGAAAGCGGCTTCTTCGCCTGCTTGTCATGAAATTGGCACGATCGCTGCATAGATTTTGATGGTCAAGCCGCTCCCTCGCGCCCGCGGGGGAGCGGACCTTCCAAAAAACCTGCATCGTTCGAACAACCGATTTGTCGGGAGTTGCGTCATGACACGTCTGGGCGCGGAGGCCTGGCTGGCCGCGGCGGCCATCTGGCTGAGCATCATGTTGCCGAGCGCGGCCTTCGGCCGTGACGGTGGCGCGGATGCGGCGCCGTCCGGACTGTCGCATCCGCTGATCCACGCGCACTGACGCCCGCCAGCGATTGCAGGGTCGGCACGTCCGGCGCTCCGGCGGCGGATCCCTCAGTCTTGCATCACTCGGCCAGTGCGACCGCCATGCGCCGGCGGCTGATCCGCCATGTCGTGAGTGCGACGCCGAGCGCGACCAGCGCCAGCAGCGCGCCGACCAGCGGCAGCACGTCATAGGCGAAGCCGAGCGTCAGCGTGGCGCCGCCGATCCAGGCGCCCAGCGCATTGCCGAGATTGAAGGCGCCCTGGTTGAGCGTCGATGCGAGATTGGGCGCAGCCGAGGCGCATTCGATGACCCGCATCTGCAAGGGCGGGATCAGCACGAAGAACACGACGCCCCAGACGAACACCGTCGCCGCGGCGGCCGGTGCGAAATGGCTGCTCAGCGCGAATTGCAGCTGCACCAGCGCCAGGAGGCCGAGCGCGCCCATGATCGTTTCCATGAGCCGCCAGTCGGCGAGGCGGCCGCCGACGAGATTGCCGATCGTGATGCCGACGCCGAAGAGGAGCAGGACGATCGTCGTGCCGCTCGGCGAGATACCGGCGACCGTCTGCAGGATCGGCGCGATATAGGTGAAGACGGCGAAGAGGCTCGCCGAGGTCACGACGCTCATCAGCATCGCCAGCCAGACCTGGCCGTCGCGGAAGACGCGGAACTCGCTGGCGAGGCCGGCCGGCTTGTCGCCGTCGCGGCCGGCAGGAACGAAAAAGGCGATCGCGGCGACCGAGAGCAGCGCGATCACCACCACGACATAGAAGGGCGAGCGCCAGCCGAAGGCCTGGCCGAGCGCCGTCCCCGCCGGAACGCCGAGAATATTGGCGAGCGTCAGTCCCGCGAACATCATCGCCATGGCCCGGGCGCGCTGGTTCTGCGGGACGAGCGAGGCCGCGACGATCGAGCCGATGCCGAAAAAGGCGCCGTGGCCGAAGGCGGTGACGACACGCGCCGCCATCAAGAGGCCATAGCTCGGCGCCAGCGCGCAGAGGAGATTGCCGAAGGCGAACAGGGCGGTGAGGCCGATCAGCGTGGTCTTGCGCGGCAAGCTGGCCGTGGCGATGGCGATGATAGGCCCGCCGACCACGACGCCCAGCGCATAGCCGGTGATGAGGAGGCCGGCGCGCGGGATCGAGACGCCGAGATCCTGCGCGAGCTCGGGCAGGAGGCCCATGATTACGAATTCGGTCGTTCCGACGCCAAACGAGGCGACGGCCAGGGCGAAGATCGCCAGAGGCATGGCGGCGGATCCAGGAGGCGCGTGTCGAGGGGAACTAGTGTTCCCTTATGACTCGGCGCGCGCTGCCGCGATGCAGCAAAAATGCCGCAGGCGGCGCCTCAGTGGATGCCGGTGAAGATGCGGTTCCAGCGCACGGCCCAGGGCCAGTCCCAGACCTTCCAGATCGGCGTCTGGTCGTTGATCGAGAAGAAGATGACCTGCGCCTTGCCCTCGAGATTGTCGATCGGCACATAGCCCATCGAATTCATGTCGCGGCTGTCGGCGGAGTTGTCGCGATTGTCGCCCATCATGAAGACATGGCCGGGCGGCACCTCGTAGCGCGGCGTATCGTCGAACTGGCCTTCGTCGCCCGAGATCTCGATGATCCGGTGCTCGACGCCGTCCGGCAGGGTCTCGATATATTGCGGCACCTCGGCCTGCTGCCCGAAGAGGTTGGTCGTCGCGTAGTTCTCGATCTGGCGCCGCTCGACGAGCTTGTCGTTGATGTAGAGGCGGCCGCCGGTGACCTGCACCGTATCGCCGGGAAGCCCGATCGCGCGCTTGATATAGTCCGTCGAATTATCACGCGGACCCTTGAAGACGATGATGTCACCCTGCTTCGGCATCGAGCCGAAAATCCGGCCCGAGAAGGGCGGGAAGCCGAACGGGAAGGAATAGCGCGAATAGCCGTAGCTATACTTGGAGGCGAAGAGATAGTCGCCGATCTCGAGCGTCGGGATCAGGGAACCCGACGGGATGACGAAGGGTTGAAAAAGAAAGGTCCGGACGAGGAATGCGATGACGAGTGCCTCGGCAAAGACACGAAGCGTGCCCAGAATGCCGTCATCGGCGGGCTTCTTCGCAGGCTTGCCGCCGGCCTTGCCGGCTGCGGACTTCTCGGTCTCGGACATGGATGGCAATTCCGACATTGGGGCAGCCGTGTTTAGGCGATGCGGGAGGGGCGGGCAACCGTCCCGTCCGATGCCGGATCGGCCGGTGGCCGAGCGAGGCGACGGCGCTCTATGGTCCGCCTCTGAGGCGAAAATGTGAGTCGCGCCCTTGGGCGCCTTGAGGGAGCAGCGATTGACGACAGGTCATTCGATCACTTCACGCGCGAGGCATGCTCGCGCCGGTCTGCTGGCCGCCGGCCTCGTCGTCGCCTTCGGTGGCGCCGCGCTTGCCGACGATGCCTTCACGACCGGCGCGGTCAATATGCGCACGGGCCCCGGCACCGGTTACGGCAAGATCGGCACGCTGCCGAAAGGCACCGGCGTCGACATCCTCGGCTGCGTGCCCAACTGGTGCCAGGTCTCCGCCGGCGGACCGCCCGGCTGGGTCTCCGACAACTATCTCGCCGGTTTCGTCGGTCCGCCGCCCGTCTATCGCGGTCCGCCGCCGCCTCCGCCGCCGGTGATCGTCACGCCGCCGCCGGTCTATGTCGAG
>CAWZZK010000049.1:0-5189 GCA_963966455.1 Kaistia sp.
CGCACGTCGCCGCCGCAGGCCGCGACGACCTTGCGCGCCATCGCCCGCTTGCGCTGGTCGTTGATCGCCACCGTCGTCTCGATCAGACGCACCGCGCTGCCCGCGTCCTGCGCCGTCTTCACCAGCGCCAGCGTGTCCTTCGGGAAGCACGACCCGCCATAGCCGGGGCCGGCATGCAGGAATTTCGAGCCGATCCGGTTGTCGAGACCGATGCCGCGCGACACCGCCTGCACATCCGCCCCGACTTCTTCACAGAGGTCCGCGATCTCGTTGATGAAGGTGATCTTCATCGCCAGGAACGCGTTCGCCGCATATTTGATCAGCTCCGACGAACGGCGCGAGGTGAACACGATCGGCGAGGCGTTGAGATAAAGCGGCCGGTAGACCTCGACCATCGGCTCGCGCGCCCGCTCGTCCTCGAGGCCCACCACGATCCGGTCCGGCTTCTTGAAGTCGCCGATCGCCGCGCCCTCGCGCAGGAATTCCGGGTTCGACACGACCGCGACATCGGCAGCCGGATTGGTCTCGCGGATGATCCGCTCGACCTCGTCGCCCGTCCCCACCGGCACCGTCGACTTCGTCACCACCACCGTGAAACCGGTCACGGACAGCGCGATCTCGCGCGCCGCCGCATAGACATAGGAAAGATCGGCATGGCCGTCGCCGCGCCGCGACGGCGTGCCGACCGCGATGAACACCATGTCCGCCGCCGCCACCGCCGGCGCCAGCTCGGTCGTGAAGGACAGCCGCCCCGCCTTCACATTCTCCGCGACCAGCGCATCGAGCCCCGGCTCGTAGATCGGGATCTCGCCGCGCTCCAGCGCCGCGATCTTCGCAACGGCCTTGTCCACGCACACGACGCTATGGCCGAAATCCGCAAAACACGCGCCAGACACCAGGCCGACATAGCCCGACCCGATCATCGCTATCTTCACGGCGAAATCTCCTCGACTCGACAGGCTCAAAGGGGGGCGGATCGAGGGAACCCCTCCGCTGGAGGCGGACATTGACCGGAAATTGTGCGATGCACAAGACCTGGAGCGGCGCGAAACCGTTACAGAAATGCCCGACTGTTGCCCAATTGCACCTCAGCCGCGCAGCGTCGACGCGTAGCGCAGGCGGAGATCGTTCTGGCGCTGCCGCACCATGCCGGGGATGAGGAAGATGTCGACGAGGATCCAGACGAAGCCGATCAGCACGAAATAGCTGAGGATCTGGAGCACGGCAGAGCCGGGGCGCCCGAGATAGAACCGGTGCGCCGAGACGAACCACAGGAAGAACCAGAACAGATAGGCGACCACGACGCTCGGCCCGTCATTGGCGACGCGGGCTTCGATCAGCAGTTGCTGTTCGGTCGAGAGGCTCACAGTTCGACGACCTTTCCGCCTGAAAGCGTGATGCGCCGATCCATGCGCTCGGCGAGGTCCATGTTGTGCGTCACGATCAGCGCCGCAAGACCCGAGGCGCGCACGAGAGCCGAGAGCGCGTCGAAGACGTAATGCGCCGTCGTCGGGTCGAGATTGCCGGTCGGCTCGTCGGCAAGGAGGAGGCGCGGCGCATTGGCGACGGCGCGCGCGATGGCGACGCGCTGCTGCTCGCCGCCGGAAAGCTCGGACGGGCGATGGCCGCTGCGCTCGGCGAGGCGCATATAGGCGAGGAGCGCCTCGGCGCGCGTCGCCGCCTCCTTGCGCGGCAGGCCGCGGATCAATTGCGGCATCATCACATTCTCCAGCGCCGTGAACTCGGGCAGGAGATGATGAAACTGATAGACGAAGCCGATCTTGGTGCGCCGGATCGCCGTGCGGTCGGCATCGGTGACGGCGGTCACCGAATGTCCGTCGATCAGGACATCGCCCTTGTCGGGACGCTCCAGCAGGCCGGCGATATGCAAGAGGGTCGACTTGCCGGCGCCCGACGGCGCGACCAGTGCAACGATCTCGCCGGTCGCGACGGAGAGCTCGGCGCCGTTCAGCACCGACAGGCGGCCGCTGCCCTCGCGATAATGCCGTTCGATGCCCTGCAGCCTCAGGACGGGCTGCGGCGCGGCGCGGCGCTGGATCGGCCGCTGCGGTTCGGTCGTGGTGTCGCTCATTCGTAGCGCAGGGCCTCCACGGGATCGAGGCGGGCGGCCCGCCAGGCGGGATAGATGGTCGCGAGATAGGAGAGCACGATCGCCATGATGACGATGCTCGTCACCTCCGCCGGCTCCATGCGCGCCGGCAGGCGGGAGAGGAAATAGAGCTCGGGCGAGAAGATCTCGGTCCGCGTCATCCACGAGACGAACTGGCGGATCGATTCGACATTCCAGCAGACCACCGTGCCGAGAATGACGCCAAAGATCGTGCCGAAGGTACCGATCGCCGCGCCGGTCAGGAAGAAGACGCGCATGATCGCGCCGCGCGTCGCGCCCATCGTCCTGAGGATGGCGATGTCGTGGCCCTTGTCCTTCACCAGCATGGTCATGCCGGAGATGATGTTGAGCGCTGCCACCAGCACGATCAGCGTCAGGATCATGAACATCATGTTTCGCTCCACCTCGAGGGCGGAGAAGAAGGTCATGTTGCGCTGGCGCCAGTCGGTGATGAGAACCGGCCTTCCAGCCGCGGTCTCGATCATCGGCGTCAGCGTCCCGGCCATCTCCGGATCGTCGAGATAGACCTCGACGGCCGACGCCTTGTCGTCCTGGTTGAAATAGAGCTGCGCCTCGGCGAAGGGCATGAAGACGAAGGTCGAATCATATTCCGACATGCCGATCTCGAAGATCGCCGTGACCGGATATGCCTTCACGCGCGGGGTCACGCCCATGGGCGTCACTGCGCCGCGCGGCGAGACGAGCGTGATCTTGTCGCCGATGGTGAGACCGAGCGCGGTCGCAAGGCGCGTGCCGATGGCGACGCCGCCCGCGGTGTCGAAGTCCTTGAGCGTGCCCTGGCGGATATTGCTGGCGACGCCGGGAACGGAGGGCAGGTCCTCGGCCCGGATGCCGCGCACGAGCGCGCCGTTCGAGGTCGAGGCACCGGAGGCGAGCACCTGGCCTTCCACGAAGGGAATCGCCGACTTTACCCCCTTCACCATGGCGATGCGCGAGGCGACATCGGCGAAATCGGTGAAGGGCGTATCGATCGGCTGCACGATCATGTGACCGTTGACGCCGAGGATCTTGCCGATCAGTTCGTAGCGGAAGCCGTTCATCACGGCCATGACGATGATGAGCGTCGCGACGCCGAGCATGATGCCGACGAAGGAGAAGCCGGCGATGATCGAGATGAAGGTCTCGCGTCGGCGGGCCCTCAAATAGCGGCCCGCCAGCATCCACTCGAAGGGTGAAAAGGGCTTGGTGCCCGTCGGCTCCGCCATTGCAATCCTGTCTCGAGCGCGCGGGGACCGCGCCTTGCAGCCGACGGTGCCTCGCCGGCTACGAGCCGGCGATCAGCCGATTCACCGCCGCGTCGAGTGTAAGCGTTTCACGCTCACCCGTCGCGCGCCGTTTCAGCTCGACCTCGCCGCTCGCGAGGCCCTTCGGACCGACGATGAGCTGCCAGGGCAGGCCGATCAGGTCCATGGTGGCGAATTTCGCACCGGCCCGTCCGTCGACATCATCGTAAAGGACTTCGATTCCGGCTTTCGTGAGGCGCTCATAGAGACCGTCGCAGGCGGCGTCGGTCGCGGCGTCGCCGACCTTGAGATTGACCAGCCCGACCTGGTAGGGCGCGACGCCTTCCGGCCAGATGATGCCGGCCTCGTCATGGCTCGCCTCGATGATCGCCGCCACGAGGCGCGACACGCCGATGCCATAGGAGCCCATATGCACGTTGTGGTCGGCGCCGTCGGGTCCGGTGACCTTGGCGCCCATCGGGGTCGAATATTTGGTGCCGAAATAGAAGACCTGGCCAACCTCGATGCCGCGCGCCTCGAGCCGCCGCTCCTCGGGCAGCGCCTCGAACACGGCCTTGTCGTGCATCTCCTCGGTCGCGGCATAGTTCGCCGTCCAGGCCGAGACGATGGGCGTCAGGTCGCCTTCGAAGTCGACATCCGTGCCCGGCACCGGGACGTCCAGCGCCTGGCGGTCGAGGAAGACCGCGCTCTCGCCGGTCGAGGCGAGGACAATGAACTCGTGCGTCGCGTCGCCGCCGATGGGGCCGGAATCGGCGCGCATCGGGATCGCCTTCACGCCGAGCCGGTCGAAGGTGCGGAGATAGGCGACGAACATCCGGTTGTAGGCCCGCCGCGCCGCCGCCTCGTCGATGTCGAAGGAATAGGCGTCCTTCATCAGGAATTCGCGGCCGCGCATGACGCCGAAGCGGGGACGCACCTCGTCGCGGAACTTCCACTGGATGTGATAGAGATTGAGCGGCAGCTCCTTGTAGGAGCGCACATAGCTGCGGAAGATGTCGGTGACCATCTCCTCATTGGTCGGACCGTAGAGCATGTCGCGCTCGTGGCGGTCCTTGATGCGCAGCATCTCCTTGCCATAGTCCTCGTAGCGGCCGCTCTCGCGCCAGAGATCGGCGGACTGCAGCGTCGGCATCAGGATCTCGATCGCCCCTGCCCGGTCCTGCTCCTCGCGGACGATCTGCTCGATTTTCGAAAGCACACGCTGGCCGAGCGGCAGCCAGGCATAGATGCCGGCCGCCTGTTGCCGGATCAGACCCGCCCGAAGCATCAACCGGTGCGAGACGATCTCGGCCTCCTTGGGCGTATCGCGGAGCGTCGGCAGGAAGGAACGGGAAAGGCGCATCATCAGCTCCGGACGAGTCGAATTCGGGGCGCCATCAAGCCACAAACGGTTCGGATTTCAAGGAAAACCGCCGCGGCCGCGGATCCGCCGCCCAGGCTTTGGGCAGCCGCATCGCGATGGTGCAACGCAAGCAGAGTAACGCAACGCGAAAGGCTTCGGAATGTTTCACTAAGGTCAGTCATGCTGACGCAAAAAAAGTGAGCGGGGCTTGCACAAAATGGTGACAAGCACCCATTCATTGGATAACGTCCCCTGCCATAAGAAAGGGGTCGGCAAAACCAAGCACGGCTCCACCAACAGGCATCGCGGTCTAAGTCTTGGGAGGAAGCTCCCCTCCGGCGCGCCGCAAGGCAGCTGCCGCCGGGTCCGAATAAACAATTCGCAATGCCCTCAGGGGCAAGTTGCTCGGCTACGAGGGGATAGAACGCGAACTTGATAAAGCAAGGCTCTC
>CAWZZK010000050.1:0-17686 GCA_963966455.1 Kaistia sp.
GGTCGGCGCGATCATCGTGCTGTTCATCTGGGGCATGATCGTGAGGCGGCGGGCCTGAGCCCGCCATCCATCATCGGCAGTGATCGGCGGGCCTTGCGGCCCGCCTTTCCATTCAGGGGCGGCGCGGCGGCTCCAGCTCGCCGAAATGCTCTTCGATCGCCTCGGTGATCGGGCAGGTTCCGGTCGCGCCGCGATAGGCGAGATAGGAGCCCGTCACGAGAGCGAGGATCGAGAGCACCGGGTTCGGGCGCGGCCGCAGCGAGGCCGCGGCGAGCGCGAGGCCCGCCAGGACGGACAGCGTCCGCCCTCCGGGCGACATCGTCGGATCGGCGCTGTGAGAGCGGGTCATCATGTCGTGTCTCCTTGTGGAATCGCGGCAATCGGGTGTCATTGCGCGCCGAAGGGCGCTAGGTCGCGGCAATCCGCGATAAGGCGTTCCGCAAGCGGCGGGGCGCTGCGGACGACGGTTCAACGCGGGATGCGATCGTGTGTTCCGCATGCGGCGCGAGCGGGAGGGTGAAGGGATGATCAAGGTCGGCATCGGCGGCTGGGTTTTCGAGCCATGGCGCGGCGTCTTCTATCCCGAAGGGCTGCCGCAGAAGCGCGAACTGGAGCATGCCAGCCGCCACGTTACGTCGATCGAGATCAACGGAACCTATTACGGCACGCAGAAGCCCGAGAGCTTCCGCAAATGGGCCGAGGAGACGCCGGACGATTTCGTCTTCGCGCTCAAGGGCTCGCGCTACACCACCAACCGCCGCAAGCTCGCCGAGGCGGGCGAGTCCATCCGCCGCCTGATCGACAGTGGCATCACCGAACTCGGCGACAAGCTCGGCCCGATCAACTGGCAGTTCATGGAGACCAAGGCCTTCGACCCGGAGGATTTCGAGGCGTTCCTCGCTCTCTTGCCGAAGAAAGAAGGCAGCCGCCGGCTCCGCCACGCGGTCGAGGTGCGGAACGACAGCTTCAAGGTGCCGGAATTCGTCGCGCTGGCGCGCAAATACGGCGTCGCGATCGTCCTGGCGGATTCCGAGAGCTTTCCGCTGATCGCCGACCCGACCGCCGACTTCGTCTATGCCCGTCTTCAGGCCGCGTCCGAGGCGGAACAAGTGGGTTATTCCGCCGCAGCCCTCGACGCCTGGCATCAACGCGCGAAGACCTTTGCGAAGGGCGGCGTGCCGGACGACCTGCCGCTCCTTGCCGAGGCTTCGAAGCAGGATGGCGGCCGCGACGTTTTCATCTACATGATCAACGGCTTCAAGCCGAAGGCGCCGGCCGCCGCGATGGCGCTGATCGAGCGGCTGGGCGGCCGCTGACGGCCCGTCGCCGCCGTCTCCGCAAGGGCGTGCGCGCGCCGTCTCCGGGCGCGCTATGTGCAGTTTGGTGCACAATCCACGCCGCATTCTCGCCTTTTTTCGCCGATTGATGAACGACGTCGAACGAGAACCCCTTTTCGATCAGGTGTCCTACGCGCCGGCGAGCGCGAAATCGGAGATGTATCGGTTGAGTTTCAAGACCACTCTGCCGGCCCTCGGGCTCGGCATCATGGCCATCGCGGCGTCCACGAGCCTCTCCATCAAGCCGGCCGAAGCCGGCAGCCAGTGTGGCGGCGCCTCCTGGTACAAGCTCTCCGGCAAGACGGCGAGCGGCGAGCGCAACAATCCCTCCGCCCTGACGGCGGCGCATCGCTCCCTTCCTTTCGGCACCCGCGTCAAGGTGCAGAATCTCCGAAACGGCAAGTTCGTCGTCGTGCGCATCAACGATCGCGGCCCGTTCATCCGCGGCCGCGTCATCGACGTCTCACGCGCGGCGGCGCAGCAGCTCGGCATGGTCTCGAGCGGCACGGCCAAGGTTCGCCTCGAGGTCGAGGGCAAGGCGCTGCGCGGCGCCTGCGGCTGATCCTCAGCGCTCTTCCAGCGCCACGGCCTTGATGAGCGCCGTCACCGCGACGCCCGGCGCGAGGCCGAGCTCCCGGGCGCCGCCGCGCGTAACGCGGGCGACGAGCGGCGTTCCCGCGACATCGAGCGTCACCGCGATCTCGTCGCCATCCTCGGCGAGGCTCGTGACCAAGGCGGCGAGGCGGTTGCGGATCGAGATGATGCCCGGTTCGCCCAGCACCAGCGCGATGTCGCGCGCGCGGATGACGACCCGCACCTCGCTTCCCACGGGCTTCAGGAGGCGCGGCACATAGAGCCTCCCGTCCGCATGGGCGAGAGCGGTGACGCCGTCGGCATCCGTCGCGATCACTCTTGCCGACAGGATGCCGCCGATCGCGTGGTCGCGGCCTTCGCGCGCGAACACCCGGTCGATGGGTCCATCGGCGACGATCTTTCCCGCCTCGATGATGACCCCCTGGTCGGCGAGCCGCGCCACCTCCTCGATGGCATGGCTGACATAGAGGATCGGCAGCGTCATGCCGTCCGCCAGTCGCTCCAGATAGGGCAGGATTTCTGCGCGCCGGCCGCGGTCGAGCGCGGCGAGTGGCTCGTCCATCAGCAGGAGGCGGGGATGGGCGAGGAGCGCGCGGCCGATCGCGACCCGCTGCTTCTCGCCGCCGGAAAGATCGCGCGGGCGCCGGTCGAGCAGGGGACCGATGCCGAGGAGATCGACGATGCCAGCGAAATCGGCGACGGGCGCGCCGCGGCGGAACCAGCCGCCATAGGAAAGGTTGGCGCGCACCGAGAGATGCGGGAAGAGCCGCGCGTCCTGGAAGACATAGCCGACACGGCGGCGATGCGGCGCGAGGTCGATGCCGGCATCGGCGTCGAAGAGCACGATTTCGCCGAGGGCGATGCGGCCGCGATCGGGGCGGACGAGGCCGGCGACGCAGTTGACGATCGTCGTCTTGCCCGAGCCCGAGGGGCCGTAGAGCGCCGTAACCCGGCCCGTCTGCTCGAAACGGACGGCGAGGTCGAAACCGCCGAGCCGCTTGCCGATATCGACGACGAGGTTCATCGCGCCTCCTCGCGCCGCGCCCGCCGCGCGATCGCCTCCGAGACCAGCAGCGCACCGAGCGAGATCGCGACCGACATCGCGGTCAGCCGCAGCGCCGCGCCGTCGCCCCCCGGCGTCTGGATCAGGCTGTAGATCGCAGACGGGATCGTCTGCGTCTCGCCGGGAATGTTGGAGACGAAGGTGATGGTCGCGCCGAACTCGCCGAGCGCGCGGGCGAAGGAGAGGACGGTGCCGGCGAGAATGCCGGGAAGGGCGAGCGGCAGCGTCACCGTCAGGAAGACCGCGATCCGCCCGGCGCCGAGCGTCGAGGCCGCCTGTTCGAGCCGCGTGTCGATCGCCTCGATCGACAGCGCGATCGCCCGCACCATCAGGGGAAAACCCATGACGGCGCAGGCGAGCGCGGCGCCGGTCCAGCGGAAGGCGAGCACGATGCCGAAATGCTCGTCGAGAAAGGCGCCGACCGGTCCCTTGCGGCCGAAGGCGAGCAAGAGCAGGAAGCCGGTGACGACCGGCGGCATCACCAGCGGCAGGTGAACCACGGCCGAAAGCAGCGTGCGCCCCGGAAAGCGCCCGCGTGCCAGGAGAAGGGCGACGGCGATGCCGAGCGGCAGGCTCGCGACGACCGCCACGCAGGCGACGCGCAGGCTGAGCGCGATCGCCGTCCATTCCTCGGCGGTGAAGATCTCTGCCATCGGCCTCGAACCCGTCTCTCGGGTCCCGACCCTAACCTTTCGCGGCGAGTACCGTGAAGCCGGCGGCCTCGAAGATCGCCTTCGCCTCCGGCGAGACGAAGAAGTCGAGCAGGCCGCGCGCGTCCGGGTTGGTCGAGGCCTTGATGCGAGCGAGCGGGTAGACGATCGGGGCGTGGCTGTCGGCGGGGAAGGTCCCGACCACGCGGACGCCCGGCTCTGCCTTCGCATCGGTGCCGTAGACGATGCCGAACGGCGCCTCGCCGCGCGCGACGAATGCGAGGGCGCCGCGCACATTGTCGGCCTCCGCGACATGCGGCGCGACCGCCGTCCAGACGCCGAGCCTCTCCAGCGCCGCCTTGCCATATTTGCCGGCCGGCACCGAGGCGACGGCGGCCATGGCCAATCTGCCGTCGGCGCCGAGCGCTTCGGCGAGCGGGAAGCCGGGGCCGATGACGAGCGATGCCGTCGATGCCTCGGGCGCGATCAGGACCAGCGTGTTGCCGAGCAGCGTGACGCGCGAGGCCGGATCGATCAGGTCCTTCTTCGCCAGTTCGTCCATCCAGTCGAGATCGGCCGAGATGAAGAGATCTGCCGGCGCGCCGGCCTCGATCTGCCGGGCGAGTTGCGAGGAGCCGGCATAGCTGACGACGACCTTTTCGCCCGTCTTCGCCTCATAGGCCTTGACGGCGTCGCCGAGAGATTCCTTAAGGCTGGCGGCGGCGAAGACGATCGTGTCGGCGGCGGCGGCGACCGGCGTTGCCAGAAGAGCGAGGCCGGCGAGGGCGGCGGCGAGGCGGCGCGGAAGAAAGGTCATGGCGGAGCTCCGGACGGGAGCGACATTTCTGCATGGAAATGTCGCTCGATCAATCGCCGTGATCGATCGATCGCCAAAGGGAATTGGACGCCGACGCGCGGGAAAGCGATCATGGTCGCGATCAAGGGGGACGCGATGACCGGCACCTACACGCTCTATTCGATGCAGGCCTCGGGCAACTGCTACAAGCCGCGGCTGGCGATGCACGAGCTCGGCATCCCGTTCCGGATCGTCGAGGTGGTGAAGGGGGCCGGCCAGACGACCGCGCCGGACTTCCTGCGCCTCAATCCCAATGCGCAGGTGCCGCTGCTCATCCTCCCCGACGGCCGGCCGCTGGCGGAGTCGAACGCCATGCTGCTGCATCTGGCGGAAGGCAGCTCCCTCATCCCGGAAGATGCCTATGAGCGGGCGCTGTGCTGGCAGTGGCTGTTCTTCGAGCAATACAGCCACGAGCCCGTGATCGCCGTCGCGCGCAACTGGCTTCATCTGACGCCGGGTGGGCGCGAGACGATGGCGCACCGGATCGACGAGTGGCAGACGAAGGGCCACAGGGTCCTCACCGTCATGGAGCGGCGGCTGGAGCAGGCCGACTTCTTCGCCGGGGCGGGCTTCTCGGTCGCCGATATCGCGCTCTATGCCTATACCCATGTCGCCAGCGAGGCCGACTATGATCTCTCCCTCTATCCGGCGATCCGGGCCTGGCTGGCACGCGTCGCGGCGCGGCCCCGGCATGTTGCGCTGGACTGGCGCCCCGAGGCGTGACCGCGATCACAGACTAGGGTGAGCTTCTCCGCCTAAGGACTGGCGGCGACACGCGATTCCGCCTGTCGCTCCTTGCCATGATTTGACCACGCATTCTTGCGGCGCCGGACACATTCGCTCCGAACGGGCGCCGCAGTCGGGCGTCTCAATGACGGCATTGCGATTGACCGAACCGACGGGGACCAGCCATGCACGAGCGCTTCACACTCGGACGAGACCCGCGGCGCGAGACGCGGACCCGTCGCGCCTTCATGCTCTGGATGGCCGCCTATACGGCTGCGCTCGTGCTCGTCGCGATCGTCTCGCTCACCGGCGGCGTCAGCCAGAACCGCGGCGAGCCGACGCAGCAGGCGCGGGTCATGATGGCGCCGCAGAGCGCGCTCGACGCGCGCCCCGCCGCCGTTCTCGTCGATCTCGGAGAAGACGGCTGACCGCCGTCCCTCCGCTCAGAACTTGTGGAAGATGAAGGCGGCGCCGCCGGCGATGAGCGCGAAGCCGACCAGGTGGTTCCAGCCGAGCGGCTCCTTCAGATAGAGCCATGAGAACAGCGCGAAGACGACGAGGGTGATCACCTCCTGCATCGTCTTCAGCTGGGCCGCCGAATAGATGCCATGGCCAATGCGGTTGGCCGGAACGGCGAGGCAGTACTCCACCAGCGCGATGCTCCAGGAGATCAGGATCACCTTGACCAGATTGGTCGAGGGGAACTTGAGGTGCCAGTACCAGGCCGTCGTCATGAAGACGTTGGAGCCGATCAGGAGCAGGATCGGCGCAATGGCCGGGGAGAGGAAGTTGGGCATTCGGACCTTCTTCGCTGGCGGAACCGTGCGGGGAGTGACGGCAAGGCTGAATAGAGCGGCGGGTAACCGGTCGCCAAGGGGAGCCGCGGTCACAGTCAGCCGCAAATTGTCGTGACTGGGCGCCGGTTCCGGCTTGCGACAGCGTGGACGGCGCGGACGAAGGCGCGGCATGATCCGTCGTCGACCGCTCGCGGACCAGGAACGTGCACAAGCCCAACCAGATCGAAGGATTGCGCTTCCGCCTCGTGCTGAAGCCGGGCTTCGCGCTCGGCCCGGGCAAGGCGGACCTGCTCGAGGCGGTCGCGGCGACCGGCTCGCTGGCATCGGCCGGCGAGCGGCTCGGCATGAGCGCCAAGCGCGTCTGGACGCTCACCCGCGAAATGAACGAGGCGTTCCGCGCGCCGCTCATCGAGACCGAGAAGGGCGGCAGCGGCGGCGGCGGCGGGGCGCGGCTTTCGCCGCTCGGCGAAGAGGTGCTCGCCCGCTATCGCGCCATGGAGCGGGCCGCGACGGAGGCGATCGCGGCGGAAATGGACGCGCTGCGAGCGGAGCTTCGTTAGGCGGATTTGGGGGAAAGCCCCAACCGCGCGGCGAGGCCGGCCGCGGCGGCGACGCCGGTCGCCATCACCGCCTGCAGCAGATAGCCGCCGGTCGGCGCTTCCCAGTCCAGCATCTCGCCGGCGACGAAGGTGCCGGGGCGGGCCGTCAGCATGAGCGTCTCGTCGACCGCCTCGCGGCTGACGCCGCCGGCGGTCGAGATGGCGCGGGCAAGACCGGAAGGTTCGCCCAGCGTCAGCGGCACGGATTTGATCAGGGCGGCGAGCGTTGCGGGATCGCGGGGGAGGTCGCGCACCGCCTCGCGCATGAGGTTGATCGCGACAGGCGCCAGCTGCGTCGCCTTGCGCAGGCGGTTGGCGAGCGACTCGCTCGGACGCTGACGCGCCAGCCGCTCCGCGATGGCCTCGGCGCTGCGCTGGGGCAGGAGATCGAGCGTCACCACCGCCGAGCCATTTTGCGCCACCGCTTCCCGCAGCGGGGCCGAGAGGGCGTAGATCGCGCCGCCCTCGATTCCGTACTCGGTCACCATGGCCTCGCCGCGCACGCTCGTTCCGTCGAAGGTGATGGCGATGTTCTTGAGCGGCTCGCCGGCGAAGCGGCTGCGGAAGCTCTCCGACCAGGCGACGGCGAAACCGGAATTGGTGGCCATGAGCGGCGTCACGGCGACGCCGGCGGCCGTCAGGATCGGCACGAAGCTGCCGTCGGAGCCGAGGCGCGGCCAGCTGGCGCCGCCCGTCGCGAGCAGCGTCGCATCGGCATGGATCAGCTCTTCGGATCCATCCGCCCTGCGGAAGCGGATGCCGGAGGGGCCGTCGAAGCCGGTCCAGTCCATGCGCAGCCGTAGCGTGACGCCAAGCGCATCGAGGCGGCGCAGCCAGGCACGCAGCAGCGGCGAGGCTTTCATCGACTTCGGGAAGACGCGGCCGCTCGATCCGACGAAGGTTTCCTCGCCGAGGCCGGCGGCGAAAGCGCGCGCGGCCTCGGGCGGGAAGGCTTCGATCATCGGCGCGAGCCAGGGCTCGGCCGCCCCGTAGCGGGCGAGGAAGGCCGGCAGCGGCTCGCCATGCGTCAGGTTGAGCCCACCGCGCCCGGCCATCAGCAGCTTGCGGCCGGGGGAGGGCATGCGGTCGAACATCGTCACCGCCGCGCCCGCTTCAGCGAGGCGTTCAGCGGCGATCAGCCCCGCCGGTCCGGCGCCGATGATGGCGACGCTCGGCCGGACGGTTGCATCGGACGACATGGGGCTATGCCGGCGGGCTTATTGCTTGCCGACCAGCTTGTCTGCGAACAGCGCCGCGCTCTTGGCGTAGACCTCGGCCTTGTTCCACTGGCGCAGCACGTTGAAATTGGCCGAGCCTTCTTCCCAGCTGCCGCCGCGCTGCCAGCCATAGCCCTTGAGATAGTTCGCGGTTGAAGCCAGCACGTCGGCCGGGCTGTGGCGAAGATCGGCATGGCCGTTGCCGTCGAAATCGACCGCGAAGCGGACATAGGACGTGGGCAGGAACTGCGTCTGGCCGAGTTCGCCGGCCCAGGCGCCCTTCATGTCGCCGGGCGAGAGATCGCCGCGCTGCACGATGGTCAGCGCCGCCATCAGCTGGTCGGTGAAGAAGGCCGAGCGGCGGCAGTCGAAGGAGAGGGTTGCCAGCGAACGGAAGGTCGACATGTTGCCGCTGCCGGCGCCGAAATCGGTCTCCATGCCCCAGATCGCGATCAGGATCGGCGCGGGCACGCCATAGGTCTTTTCGATGCGCGCCAGCACATTGGCATATTGCTGCATCAGCTTCTTGCCCTTGGCGACGCGGCCGGCCGAGACGACACGGGCCGAATAGACCGAGAAGGGCTGCTTGAAGTGCTTCTGGTTGCGGTCGAGCTTGATGACGCGGGGATCATAGGTGACGCCCGACAGCGCCGCGTTGATGACGCGCGGCGAGATGCCGTTCGCCGCCGCTTCCGCCTTGAAGCTGTCGAGCCAGGCGGGGAAGTCGGCGGGATTGTTGCTGCAGGTTGCGGCATTCGCCGCGCTCGCGCCGGCAAGGAGAACCGTCGCAGCGGCCAGCATACGGAGCTTGTTCTTGATCATGATCAGCCTTCTTCTTCTCCGCGTCGCTGGGGACATTGGCTCGCGGCAGTCACACGGACCGCGAGGATGACGCGTTCAAGGTTACTTTCTCGTTGAAATCGAGCCTCAACATGGCAAGCGGCCGCTATCCGGCAGGTTCTTCACCGAAACCGCGCCGCTTCAGGCGGCGGATCGACTGGTCGAGCGCCGAGAGGAAGGCCGAGCGGTCGCTGCGCGAGAAGGGCGGCGGGCCGCCCGTGACGGCGCCGGCGCTGCGCAGTTCCTCCATGAGATTGCGCGTCGCGAGCGCCATGCCGATCGAATCGGCCGTGAAGGCGCGGCCGTTTGGCGCGAGGACATCGGCGCCGGCCTTGATGGCGCGATCGGCGAGGGGGATGTCGGCCGTGACGACGATCGTGCCCGGCGTGGCGCGCTCGGCGATCCAGTCATCGGCGATGTTGAGCCCGCTGCCGACCAGCACGCGCTCGATCGAAGGATCGCGCGGGATGGCGATCGGGGCATTGGCGACGACATAGGTCTTAAGGCCATGCCGCGCGGCGACCTTGTAGACCTCGTCCTTGACCGGACAGGCATCGGCGTCGACGAGGATGACGATCGGGCCGCTCACAGTCTCTCCAAAAAAACCTCGGCTCCCCCCAAAAAGAAGAAGGGCCGCCGTCGGGCGACCCTTCCATTGTCAGACCGCGACCTGGCCGAAACCAGGCTCCGTGGCGAAGCCAACCGGGGGCCGGTCAGGCGGCGCAGATCTCCACGAAGTCAGAGATCCGGACCATCGTGACGAAGCCTCGCGGCGAACGACAATGAGACACGGGATCACCTCCTTTCGTTTGTTGACGATGTAGGGAGGATAGACCAGTTTCCTGCCGCCGTTAAGGGAAAAATCCTTCGCCGTCAGCGGATTGCCCGAAGGAGCGCCGTATCGGGGAAGCAGGTCGCCGCGCGGCCGTTCTGCTCCTGCCACATCCCGACGGCGATGCGGGTCTTGTAGCCGACCAGCCCGTCGGCGCTGCCGACATCGACGCCGCGCGCCTCCAGACGCTGCTGCATGGCGCGGACATCGCCGCGATCGAAACCGCCGACATCGGCCCAGCGGCCGGAGAAGGGCGCCGCATTGCCGCGGATGCGGTCGGCGAGATGGCCGATGAAGAGCGCGTAGAGGTCGCTCTCATTGTAGGTCTTCAGCACGTAGAAATTGTCGGTGACGAGGAAGGCGGGGCCGAAGCGGCCGGCCGGCATCAGGAGATGCATGACCTGCTTCTGAGACCGCGCCCTGATCGGCGTGCCGTCCGGATTGCGGACGCCCATCTCGATCCAGTCGGAAAGCGGCTTGCCCTGGTCCGGTCCTTCCAGCGTGCAGGAGACCGTGGCGGGAACCTGCACCTCGAAGCCCCAGCCGGTGCCGGCCTGCCAGCCGTTCTGCTTCAGATAGTTGGCGATCGAGCCGAGAACGTCGGGCACGGATTTCCAGATGTCGCGGCCACCTTTGCGGTCGAAATCGACCGCGGTCGAGAGATAGACGGAGGGCAGGAATTGCGGCTGGCCGAGCGCGCCGGCCCAGGAACTCTTGAACTCCGACAGCGGGACATGATCGCCTTCGAGGATGACGAGCGCATCGATGAACTGCGGGTAGAAATGGTCCTTGCGCGTGCCCATGAAGGCTTCGGTCGCGAGCGCCTGCACGGCCGAGTAGCGGAGCCTTGCGGCGCCATAGCCGGATTCGCGGCCCCAGATGGCGACGATGATCGAAGGCGGCACGCCGTAGCGGGTCTCGACCTCGGCGAGCGTGCGCGACCAGGTCGTGAAGCGCGTCCGTCCGCCCTGGACGAGGGCGCGCATCTTGCCCTCTTCGAAATAGGGGGCCGGGCCGCGGAATTCGGCCTGACGCTGCGGTTCCTCGCGGGTCCGGGGCTGGCCGGGCGGCGCGAGTTCCGGCAGCGTCCAGTCGAGCTTCAGGCCGGCGAAGGCGCGGTCCATCGTCGTCTGCGAAACGCCCTTCGCAGCCGCGTCGGCCCGGACGGTGGTCGCCAGCCACTGCTGGAAAGCCGCTTCGGTCTCGGCGCGCGGCTGGGCGGCGAAGGCTGCGAGCGGCAGGAGAAGCAGCAGAGCGAGGCTCAGAAACAGGCGCAAGAGATCACTCCGTCGGGGACCGGAATCGGTCGCCGAGAGTGACCAATCGGGGGCAGCGGCGCAATGCGTCTTCAGCGGCCCATCCAGTTCTGCCGCATCTTCTCGCCGATCAGGCAATCCGAGCCGCCGGCCACCGTCTCGGCCGAGGCCGGCATCACACGTGGCTTCGCGGCGGCGATCTCCTGGATCAGCTTGCGACGGATCGCCGTCTCGAACTCGTCCGTCGAGGTGACGGGGATGGTGAAGGCGCCGGGACCGCCGACGACGCAGTCGCGGTAATAGAGGTCGAGATCGGCGATATCGAAGCCGCGGAAACCGCCACCGCCACCGGGACGGAGCACGATCGGCAGGCCGTTGATGACGATGCCGCGCGCGATCACCGCGTCGCGGGCCGGCTCGACCGGATAGCCGCTATTGTTGGGGCCGTCGCCCGAGACGTCGATCACCAGCCGCTCGCCCGCGAAGCCGTTGTTCTCGAACAGCGCCGCAGCGAAGATGAGGACCGAGGAGATCGAGGTGCCGAAACGCCCGGCGGGATCGGCCGGGCCGATCTCGGCCGCGAAGCCTGCCGCGCTCGCCTCGTCCGCGACGGGCAGCCAGGGCACCACCACACTTTCCGAGCCCGGTCCCGACCATTCGACATAAGTGAGCGCGATGCGGCCGTGGAGGCCCGACCGGATGGCGCCGATGACGTCGGGATGGCGGAGCGCGGAACGGTAGCCCTGCCGCTGCAAGTCGCGCTCGCCGACATCCATCGACCGCGAGACGTCGACGGCGAGGACCAGTTCCACATCGACGGCCTCCTCCGCCGCCCGCGCCGAGGGGGCGAAGGCGAGAGCGAGGAGCAGCGGGATCAGGCGCAGGACGGTAGCCATCGGGAACCTGCCGTCGGGGGTTCATGCAGGACGGATGCGCGACACTCCGATTGACGATAGGGTCGGCGAGCACCGGCGCAAGGCGCGCGGCGGATGATCGGCATCGCAATTGCGTGAGGGCATCATGACGAATGGCGCTGGCGGATCCGCGGCGGCCGGCGCGGTCTTGCTCGCGACCATCCTAGCATCTGGCATGGCCTTCATGGATGGCTCGGTGGTCACCGTGGCTCTGCCGGCGATCCGCGAGGGCTTCGGCGCCGGCTTCGCCGAGGGACAGTGGACCGCCAATGCCTATACGCTGACGCTCGCTGCCTTCACGCTGCTCGGCGGCGCCGCCGGCGACGCCTTCGGGCTCCGCCGCGTCTTCATGTTCGGCACGGCGCTGTTCGGCATCGCCTCGGCCTTTTGCGGCCTCGCCTGGTCGGCGGAGGTGCTCATCGCCGCCCGCGCCGTGCAGGGCATCGGCGGCGCGCTGATGGTGCCGGGGTCGCTGGCGCTGATCTCGGCGCATTATCCGCCCGCCGTGCGGGGCAGGGCGATCGGCACCTGGGCGGCGGCGTCGGCGATAGCGCCGGCGATCGGTCCGGTGCTCGGCGGCTTCCTCGTCGATCACGGATCGTGGCGGGCGATCTTTCTCATCAACCTGCCGCTCGCCGTGGCGGTGCTGGCGGTGACGGCGCTGAGGGTGCCCGGCGGTGAGGCGCGACGCGATGCGCCGATGGATTGGACCGGCGGCGCGCTGGCGGTGGTCGGGCTCGGGCTGCTCGCTTTGGGGCTGACCCGCCTCGCCGAGCCGGGCGGCGGCGGCGCGCTCGACCTTGCCGCGACCATCGGAGGCGCCGCCGTGCTCGCCGGCTTCATCCTCCATGAACGGCGCACTGAGCATCCGATGATGCCGCTCTCGCTCTTTGCCGATCGCCAGTTCGCCGGCGTCAACCTCCTGACGCTGCTGCTCTATTTCGCGCTGTCCGGGGCGCTGTTCTTCCTGCCGACGGCGCTCATCGAAGCGCATGGCTACCCGGCGGCGCTGGCCGGATCGGTGTTCCTGCCCTTCGTGCTCGTGATGGGCGTGCTCTCGCGCTATGGCGGCGGGCTCGCCGACCGGCTCGGGCCGCGACCGGTGCTGACCGTCGGGCCGATCGTGACCGGCCTCGCCTTCATCGCGCTGGCGCCCGCCGTGCAGAACGGCGGCTTCCTCTCCGCGATGGTGCCGGTGATGCTGCTGATGGGGCTCGGCATGGGCATCACCGTGGCGCCGCTTTCCACGGCGGTGATGAATGCCGCCCCGGCCTCGCTCGGCGGCGCGGCCTCCGGCGTCAACAACGCCGTCGCGCGCGTCGCGGGGCTGGTCGCAGTCGCGAGCCTCGGTCTCGCGGTCGGCATCGGCTTCTCGCTGGCGCTTGCAGGCGAGGCCGGCCCAGCCGCCGATGCCGTACGTACAGCAGGCTTCGGCGCCGCTCCGGCGGGTGCGGACGCGGCCGCGCCGCTGCTGCGCAGCCGCGCCACCATCGCCGGCTTCGGCGCGGCGACGGTGATCTGCGGCGTTCTCGCCATTCTGGCGGGCGTCGTCGGCTGGCTGACGGTGCGGCCGCGCGCCGAGGGCTGAGCGGTCGCCCGTCCTCGCCTCAAGCGGCGTGCAGGCCGGTTCGCCGCGCCTCCGTCGCCACGCGGCCATGGCATTCGGCGAGATGGTCGAAGCGTGCGACATAGCTGCCGGCGCCGGCGGTGATCGAGCGCAGCTCGACGATCAGCCCCGCCATCTCCGCCTCGGGAATCTCGGCCTCGATGACGTCCCAGCCCGGCCAGCCGCCGCGCGCGTCGAAGCCGAGCAGCTGGCCGCGCCGCTGCGTCACCATCATGTTGACGCGCGGCGCCGCTTCCGACGGCACGCGGATCGAGACATGGAGGACAGGCTCCAGCAGCACCGGCTGGCAGGCCTCGAGCGCCTCGCGCATGCCGATCTGCGCCGCGGTGCGGAAAGCCTGATCGGAGGAATCGACGCTGTGATAGGAGCCGTCGACGAGGCGGACGGCGACATCGACGACGGGATGGCCGAGCGGTCCCTTCTGCAACACGTCCTCGACGCCGGCCTGGACGGCCGGGATGTAGTTGCGCGGGATGGCGCCGCCGGTGACCGCGTCCTCGAACAGGAAGCCGGCGCCGCGCGGCTGCGGCCGCACCTCCAGCACGCAGTCGCCGAACTGGCCATGGCCGCCGGACTGCTTCTTGTGACGGCCACGCACGCTGGCAGGCTTGGCGATGGTCTCGCGATAGGGAACGGCCGGCGCCCGCTGCTCGATCGAAAGGCCGTAGCGCGACCCGAGCCGTTCGAGCGTGACGCGGAGATGCATCTCGCCCTGGCCTCCGAGCCGCAATTCGCCCGTCTCGGCGTCATGGCCGACGGCGAGGGCGGGGCTTTCCTCGATCATCTTCGCGAGCGCCTGGGCGAGCTTGGCCTCGTCCTTGCGTTCGGCCGGCGCGAGGGCGAGCGCCATCACTGGCTCCGGCGTCGCGAGCGGCGCGAGTTGTACCGGCGCCGCGCGGCCGGTCGAGAGCGTCATGCCGGTGCGCGCGCCTTCGAGCTTGGCGAAGGCGGCGGTCTCTCCCGCCGCCGCCGCTTCGCGCTTCGCCATCTGCTGGCCGAGCAGGCGGACGACGCCCGAGACGCGGCCGACCGAGCCCTCCGGTCCGTTCAATTCGACGCCCTCGTCGACCCGCCCGGCGAGGACGCGGCCGACGGAGAGCTTGCCGGCATGGCCGGCATTGATCGTCTTCACCACCTGAACGACCGTGTCGCCACCGGCATCGAGGCCGAGCCTCGCCGCCGTCGCGGCGACATCCGGCGCCTCGTGGCGGATCGCCTTCAGGAGACGGCCGATGCCATGACCATGCAGGGCGGAGCCGATCAGCACGGGGCAGAGGATGCCGGCGCGGAAATCGGCCACGAGATCGGCGAAGACATGCTCGCGCGAGGGCTCGATATCGGAGAGCAGCTCCTCCATCAGCGTGTCATCATAGTCGGCGAGCCTTTCCAGCATCGCATAGCGGGCAGCCGCTTCGCGGTCGCGCTCGGGACCTGCGAGCGGGATCACCTCGCTCGGCGCCTGCTCGCGGTAGAGGAAGGCCCGCTCGAGCGCGAGATCGACGAAGCCGGTGACGATGTCGTTCTGGCGGATCGGGATATGGCGCAGCAGCAACGGCACGCCGCTCGCCGCCTGTAGCATGGTCAGCGTCTCCTCGACGCCGAGCTCGCTGCGATCGATCTTGTTCAAGAAGATGAAATGCGGCAGGCCGCGCTCTTCCAACTGCTTCAGCCAGGTCTGCAGCGCCGGCATCTTGCGCGGATCGGCCTCGACCACCACCACGGCGCAATCGACAGCGGCGAGCACCGCCTCCGCCTCATGCGCGAACTCGACCGAACCGGGGCAGTCGCAAATGGTGATGCGGTCGTCGAGGAAACCGGTCTCGGCGATGTTGAGATCGACGCTCATCTGATGCGCCCGCGCCTCGGGCGAGGCGTCGCCGACCGATGTGCCGGCCTGGACGCTGCCCGGCCGCGCGATCGCGCCCGTGCGCGCCAGCATCGCCTCGAAAAGCGTCGTCTTGCCGCTCGCGAACGGGCCGACCAGCGCGATCGCCTTGGGGCCGGCTCTTCTGCCGGCGTCCGATCCTCTTGCCTCCGTCATCGCTTCCTCCGTTCATGAAATGTTCTGGTGACATCCTCACGTCTTCGGTCGCGGGCCAGGCCCGGAAGCCCGGCCGGCCAGGGGATCGTCTCAGGGAACGGGGGATCGCGCAAGCTTCGGCGGCTCAGCCGCAGGAGCGCGGACGGCAAACGGCCCGCGCGGATCGCTCCGGCGCGGGCCGTGGAAAGACGGGGCGACTTGCTGGATCAGGCGCTCGGGACGAGCGTCAGCGCGGCGCCGCCGGCAGCGGCGTTGAGGCCGATATTGCCCGTGACGCTGACCATCTGCAGCGCGATCGATCCGCCGGTGCCGCCGACGAGCACATTGGCCCCGAGACCGGCGACGACGCTCGCCTCGGCGGTGGCGCCGAGATAGAGGCCCGACAGCGCGCCGTGGTGATAGCCGGCGACCGGCGCGAAGACGGCCCAGACGATCTTGCCCTGGCGGGTCCAGCCGATATCGACGCCGAGCTTCTTGATATTGCCGGTATAGGTCTCGACGCGGCCCTTGGTCGAACGGAAGGTGCAGGCAACTTCCTTGGCCGAGCCGATCACATAGCCGAGGCCGCCGCCGACATCGCATTCCAGCATGCCGATCTTGACGCCGTTGCGCTCGTCGTCCTGGTACGGCACCGGAGCCGACATGTCCGCGGCGCGGGCGACACCGGCAGTGGCGAGCGCCACGGCGAGCACGGCGCCGATCTTCATCGAGACGGTCTTCATTCTGGTCTTCCTCTCTTCATCGAGCAGCGCCGCGAGGCGGGCCGCTGTTGGAGCCCCGTCGAGGCCATGATAACGGAGAGCGCGCCGCTTTGATCCCGAAGCGCCGCCTGCCGCGTTATCGTCAGCGTGGCCGTCGGTCGCAAGCCCTAGCGGCGGGTCGTGGTGAATCGGCGGCAAAAGTCGGGTGCCTTCATGCTCAAAGCCTATGTTCTTGCCGAAGGCGGGCCATCGCCGGCGGAGCTTCCGCCACTCGAGGCGCTCCGCCGCGGCGAGACGGGCGGCATCGGCTGGATCGATCTCCACAATCCCGACAAGGCCGAGGAAGCGGCGGCCGAAGCCTTTCTCGGCGGGCTGATCCCGACGCAGGAGGAACTGAGCGAGATCGAGTTCTCCAGCCGCTTCTATGTCGAGGATGCCGTCGTCATCATGACCGCCAGCATCATCGTCGGCATCGACCAGGGCACGCCGGGCCTGACGCCATTTTCCTTCGCTCTCGGCAAGGACAAGCTCGTCACGCTGCGCTATGCCGACATGACGGCCTTCAAGCAGTTCATGCAGCGCTCGATAAAGGCGAGCAGCGGCTGCAGCACGGCGACCGGCGTCTTCGCCGCGCTGATGGAGGCGTTCATCGACCGCTCCGCCGATGTGCTGGAGCGCATCGCGCAGTCGGTCGACCATCTGAACTCCGAGATCTTCGACCAGCGGGCGCGGCGGCGGCAGCGCAATCGGCGCCTCGCGGGCGCCATCAGCGGGCTCGGCGTCCAGGGCGACCTCGCCTCCAAGACCCGAGAGAGCCTCGCCTCGCTGGAGCGGCTCGTCCAATATGCGTCGGCGATGGTTCCGGAGCCGCCGAAGAACAAGGGCGCGTTCTCGGCGCGGCTGAAGCTGATGCTGCGCGATATCCGCTCGCTCGAGGACCATGCCAATTTCGTCCTCAACAAGATCACCTTCCTGCTCGACGCGACGCTCGGGCTGATCTCGACCGAGCAGAACAAGGTGATCAGCGTGCTGACGATCGTTTCGACGGTGCTGCTGCCGCCGACGCTGATCGGCGCCATCTACGGCATGAATTTCGAATTCATGCCCGAGTTGAAATGGCATCTCGGCTATCCGGCCGCGCTCGGCGCGATGGTGCTCTCGGCCGTGCTGCCCTATCTCTATTTCAAATGGCGCGACTGGCTCTGACGCGGCGTCAGAGATAGGGCGAGGCGAGGCGGGCGGCGGAATTGCGCAGGCGGATGAGGATCGGCCTCCGCTTCAGCTCCGAATGGCGGACGCGGCGCGAGCCCTTCAGCTTGCTGTCGATGATCGCGTCGACCGTCGCGGCGAATTCGGCCGAATAGGCTTCGACATTGAACTCGAAATTGAGGCGGAGGCTGCGGGCGTCCCAGTTGGCGCTGCCGAACATCGCCCAGGCGCCGTCGACGGTCATCAGCTTGGAGTGATCGAAGGGCGGCGCCGTGCGGCGGACGACGCAGCCTGCGCGCAGCAGCGGCGCGAGCAGCGCGTCCATCGCCCAGTCCATATAGACATGGTTGGAGCGGCCCGGCAGCACGAGCTCGACCTTGACGCCGCGGAGAGCCGCCAGCGCAAGCTGCGAGCCGAGGCGGTCGTC
>CAWZZK010000051.1:0-16603 GCA_963966455.1 Kaistia sp.
GGCCGGCGAAAAGCTCGGTGAGCGATGCCGCCTGGTCGTAGTCGAAGCGGTCGGCCTTCAAGTCGACGGCGAAATCGCGGTGACCCGATGCGCCGCGCCGCCAGTCGAGCCCGCCGCGGATGTTCGATTCGTCCATCCTAGCCGTCATGCCGCTGATGCGGATTTCCTCCGGCGCGACATCGAGCTGGCCCGACATGTCGAAAGGCTGCAGCGGCAGCCGCGTCCCGGTCGGCGCGCCCCGCCACCAGGCCGCGAAGATCGAAGGCTGGTCTGAGCGCAGGCGCACGCCTCCGACGAAGCGCACGGTCGGCGTGGTGGTGACCGTGCCATCGGCGGAAAGCCGCGTCCGCCCCGGCAGATCGGCGGCAAGTTCCTCGACCCGCCAGCCATCGCGGTCGGTCGCCGCGTCGAACTGGAGGTTCTGCACCACCGACCCGCCGACGACGATGCCCGGCACGTCGAAGCCGATGCGGCCCGGGATCGGCGGACGCGGCAGCTGCGACAGCGCCGTCACCAGAGCAGCGCCGGCGGCGTTGACGTCGATTGGCTCGTTCGGGCCCTTGCCCAGCGAGCGATCGAGATCGACCTGGCGCGACTTCAGCACCGCGTCGAAACGCATGTCGGCACCGAGCGCGACCGTCGCCGCGCCGGTCAGGCTGAAGGGGCGGTCTTCCGGTCCTTCGGCGAGCGTCAGTTCGGGAAGGCGAAGGAGATCGGGGCGCAACTCGAAACTGCCGAGCGCCCGCCAGCCCGGCGGCGGCACCGGGTCGCCCTCCTTGGTCTGCGGCAGGACTTCGGCCAGCGTGAAGGTGCCACCCCAGAGCGGACCCTTGCCGTCCTGGTTGACGACGCCGTCGGCGCTGGCCGTGAAGGGGAGCGCGGTCGGCGCGATGTCGAGCTTGGCACGGATCGAGCCGTCCGCCTCCTGCTTGCCGGTCGCCAGGCGAAACGCGGCCGGCTGGCCCTCGATCGTGAAATTGCCTTCGACTTTCCAAGGTCCGAGCAGCGAGCGGGCGTCGATCCCCGCATCGATCGCGGAGAGCGCCAGCACCCGGCCGGAGCGGCTGTCGAGATAGGAAACGGAGCCGCCCCGGACGGTGACGTGCTGCAGCGTGACCGCCGCGGGGTCGAGGCTCTGCGACGCGGCGCTGCGCTTCAGCCAGTCGATCGCCCCGCTCTCGTCAACCGTCACCGCGGCGACCGGCCGGTCGATGGTCATCTCGGCGACACGGATATCGCCGGAGAGCAGCGGGATGAGCTCGACCCGCGTCGAGAAGCGCGCGATCTCGAGCATCGGCTGGTCGGCCGAGCCGCCGACGCGGATATCCGTCACCTCGAGATAGGGCATCGGCAGGATGCGCAGTGTGACGTCGCCGTCGACATGGACGCTCTGGCCCAGCACCTTTTCCGCTTCGCGTTCGAAGGTGGGGCGGAACGCGTTCCAGTCGACCACGAACGGCACCACCAGCGCCGCGAACAGCACGGCGATGATCAAGCCACCGACGAACAGGTAGAGCCTGCTCAGGTCCGCCTCCTTCTCATTGGCCCCTTCATCGTTTCGTCAATCGGGCAGGATCTTGCCCGGATTGAGGATGCCGAGCGGGTCGAGCGCCGCCTTGATCGCCCGCATCGGCGCCAGCGCCGGTCCATGCTCGAGCTCGAGATATCGGCGCTTGCCCTGGCCGACGCCATGCTCGCCCGTGCAAGTCCCTTCCATGCCGATGGCGCGCTTCGAAAGCCGCGCGAGGAACGCCTCCGCGACGCGGATCTCATCGGGATTGTCGGTGTCGATCATGACCTGCACATGGAAATTGCCGTCGCCGACATGCCCGACGATCGGCGCGATCAACCCGTTCTCCGCGATGTCGGCAATCGTCTCGTGCACGCAGTCGGCAAGCCGCGAAATCGGTACGCAGGCATCGGTCGCGATCACCTGCGCACCGGGCCTGAGGCCGCGCGCCGCGAAATAGGCGTCGTGGCGGGCTTGCCAGAGCTTCGTCCGCTCCTCCGGACGTGTGGTCGACTGATAGCCGCCGCCGCCGAACGAGGCGGCGATCTCGCCGAACAGCGCCGCCTGCTCCTCGACCGACGCGGCGGAGCCGTGGAACTCGACGAAGAGATGCGGCGTCTCAGGGAGGCCGAGGCCGGCAAACGCGTTCGTGGCGCGGATCATCAGCGTGTCGAGCAATTCGATGCGCGCGATGGGGATGCCGCTTTGGATGGTGAGGATCGTCGCGTTGCAGGCATCATCGACGCTGGGGAAGGCGCAGACACCGGCTGACATCGCCTCGGGAATGCCGGCGAGGCGCAGCGTCACCTCGGTGATGATGCCGAGCGTCCCCTCCGAGCCGACGAGGAGCCGTGTCAGGTCGTAGCCGGCCGAGGATTTGCGGGCCCGGCTGGCGGTGTGGATCACCGAGCCATCGGCCATCACGGCGGTCAGGTTCACGACGTTGTCGCGCATCGTGCCGTAGCGCACCGCGTTGGTTCCGGACGCCCGCGTCGCTGCCATGCCGCCGAGGCTGGCATCGGCACCCGGATCGATCGGGAAGAACAGGCCCTGGTCGCGGAGATGCTCGTTGAGCGCGCGCCGCGTGACGCCGGCCTCGACGGTGCAGTCGAGGTCCTCCGGGCGAACGGCGAGGATGCGGTTCATCTGCGTGAGATCGACCGAGATACCGCCGAACGGTGCGTTCACATGGCCTTCGAGGCCGGTGCCGGTCCCGAACGGGATGAGCGGCACGCGATGGGCGGCGGCGATGCGGACGATCTCGGCGACCTCCTCGGTCGACGTCACGAAGATCACGGCATCGGGCGGCTGATTCGCCATCCAGTTGACGGTGTTCGCGTGCTGGCGACGGATTTCGGCGCCGCGGCTGAAGCGGGTCCCGAAACGGGCAGCCAGAAGGTCCAGCGCCGCTGCGCGATCGCTCTCCATGCGCAACGCCGATACCGTCATTCCCGCCTCGCTCCTCGCCAGTCAAAACCCGCCGCCGCGCGGCTGGCCGCACCGTAGCAAAATGATGCTGCCGCGCCAAAGACTTCCTCGGAAATGCGGCACCGTCGTCCCGATCTGCCGCGAGATCGCCCTCCTTGCTGGAAAGGCGAGGCCCGAGGCGCCATATTCGCGGTATGTTCCAGTTTCCGAATCGCAGCCGGCTCCCGGCATGACCGAGCGCCCTGACCGTCACGGCGAGCCCGCGCCGCCCGCCCCGCGCCCCGGCGGCATCGCCGCGCGCGCGCTCGGCGCCCGCTCCGTTCCCGATTATCTCGTGCGTCTCAACCCCGAGCAGCGGCTGGCGGTCGAGACGACCGAGGGGCCGGTCCTGGTGCTCGCCGGCGCCGGCACGGGCAAGACGCGCGTGCTCACGACGCGCATCGCCCATCTCCTCGCCACCGGGCGCGCCTATCCGAGCCAGATTCTCGCGGTCACCTTCACCAACAAGGCGGCGCGCGAGATGCGCCACCGCATCGGCGACCTGATCGGGCCATCGGTCGAGGGCATGGCCTGGCTCGGCACCTTCCACTCGATCGGCGTGCGCATCCTCCGCCGACATGCCGAACTGGTGGGACTCAAGTCGAACTTCACCGTGCTCGACGCCGACGACGCCGTTCGGCTGATGAAGCAGCTGATCCAGGCCGAGGGCATCGACGAGAAGCGCTGGCCGGGCAAGCAGCTGGCGCTCTTGATCGACGGCTGGAAGAACCGCGGCCTGACGCCGAAGGACCTGCCGCCGGGCGAAGGCGGCGCGTTCGCGGGCGGCAAGGGCGTCAAGCTCTACACCGCCTATCAGGAACGGCTGAAGGTCCTCAATGCCTGCGATTTCGGCGATCTTCTGCTCGAGACGATCCGCCTCTTCCGCGAGAACCCCGACGTCCTCGCCGAATATCAGCAACGCTTCCAGTACATGCTGGTCGACGAGTATCAGGACACCAATGTTGCGCAGTATCTCTGGCTGCGTCTCTTGGCGCAGGGCAAGCGCAACATCTGCTGCGTCGGCGACGACGACCAGTCGATCTATGGCTGGCGCGGCGCCGAGGTCGACAACATCCTGCGCTTCGAGAAGGACTTTCCGGGCGCCGTGGTGATCCGCCTCGAGCGCAACTACCGCTCGACCAGCCACATCCTCGGCGCAGCCTCGCATCTCATCACCCATAACGAGGGCCGGCTCGGCAAGACGCTTTTCACCGACATCGCCGATCCCAAAGCCGCCAAGGTCCAGGTCGCGTCGTCCTGGGATTCGGAGGAGGAAGCGCGGGCGATCGGCGAAGAGATCGAGGCGCTGCAGCGCCAGGGCCACAGCCTCGACGAGATGGCGATCCTCGTGCGCGCCTCGTTCCAGATGCGCTCCTTCGAGGAGCGCTTCATCCAGCTCGGCCTGTCCTATCGCGTCATCGGCGGGCCGCGCTTCTATGAGCGTGCCGAGATCCGCGACGCCCTCGCCTATCTCCGCGTCGTGATGCAGCCGGCCGACGACCTCGCCTTCGAGCGCATCGTCAACACGCCCCGCCGCGGCATCGGCGAGACGACCGTCCGTCTCCTGCACGACCATGCCCGCGCCCGCCGCATTCCCATGCTGGCCGCCGCCGAGGAACTGGTCCAGACGAGCGAAATCGGCGCCAAGGCGCGCACGGCACTGCGCGATCTCGCCGCCTCCTTCGCGCGCTGGCGCGGGCGCCTCGACAGCGTCAAGCATACCGAGCTCGCGGAGATCATCCTCGACGAGAGCGGCTACACCGAGATGTGGCAGCAGGATCGCTCGGCCGATGCACCGGGCCGCCTCGACAACTTGAAGGAGCTGATCCGCTCCATGGAGGAGTTCGAGTCGCTGGAGGGCTTCCTCGAGCACATCGCGCTCGTCATGGACCGCGACAGCGCCGACACGACCGAGGCCGTGTCGATCATGACGCTACACTCGGCCAAGGGCCTGGAATTCGAGACGGTCTTTTTGCCCGGCTGGGAAGAGGGCCTTTTCCCGAGCCAGCGCACGCTGGACGAGAGCGGCCGCGCCGGCCTCGAGGAAGAGCGGCGCCTCGCCTATGTCGGCATCACCCGCGCCAAGCGTCGCGCGCTCATCTGGTTCGCCTCCAACCGGCGCATCCACGGCCTCTGGCAATCGACCGTGCCGTCGCGCTTCCTCGACGAGCTGCCGGACAAGCATGTCGACGTCGTAGAGCAGACCTCGAGCTATGGCGGCTATAATGTCGGCGGCATCGGCAATTACGGTTCGAGCCGCTTCGACCGCGCCGATCCCTTCGCCAACACCTATTCGACGCCCGGCTGGCAGCGCGCCCAGAAAAACCGCGCTTCCGGCGCCGATAAGCCCTCGGCCCGGCCGACCATGCGCGTCATCGAAGGCGAACTCGTCGCGAAATCGACCGGCTCCGCCTCCGCCTATGCCATCGGCGAACGGGTCTTCCACCAGAAATTCGGCTATGGCACCGTCTCGGCCATCGAAGGGAACAAGCTGACGGTCGATTTCGAGACAGGCCCAAAGAAAGTCGTCGACAGGTTTGTGACGCGGGGGTGAGTGGTTATGGATGGATTTGAGCTGGCGCAACTTGCTGTTCAGGCCCTTGTTCCAATCACGCTTGCAGGCATTGGTTATGTGATTCAGCGGGGACTAAAGGCTGCCGATCAGAATCAGTGGGGGAGCAGAATTGTTATCGAGAAGAGAATAAAGATATTTGAGGATAGTTCGCACGATCTGAACAAACTTCTATGCTTCGCAATCGTATCAGGCGAATGGGACAACCTCACTGTTGACGATTTACGGCAGACAAAGCTTCGTCTTGATAGGTTGATTCACTCAAATCGTTTCATTCTTGGTGATGAATTGGTCGATCGGTACAAGCGATTTATCCATTCAGTTTTCGATGAACTTACACCCATCGGAGAGCCGGCTCGATTTGTCAGGCCGACAACGGACAAAGATCCAGATTTTCAGCACCCTAAGTTGTCCGATCCAGCCTGGTTCTTAACTTTTTCTTCAGATCAAAAGAAGCCTATTGACGAAATAAAGAAATCCTATCTGGATCTCGGTCAAGCTTTTGGTAAGTCCTTTAAGATAGTTGATCTTGATAAGCCAGTAGAGAGCCGAAAGAATAAAACTACCCCTGAAAGAACGAGTTTTTTAGCCTACCTAAGTCCAAGACTTGACGGCCGACCTCAAGGACAGCGCCCAAAACCAGCGCCATCACTTTCGTCCAACAGGGGCTGAGCTAGCGATTTTGATCAGCGGCTTTGTGCAAACGCTTACACGCCATTGGCCTTTCCCACCCGGCATCCAGGCGCGTCGCGTGCGCTGACGCCCCGGCAGCGTTGTAGTCATACACCGGTCGCATCTACGCCTCTCCCTGAGGGGGCAACGCGTGGAGTGCGGCGAGTGAGGGGTTACGGGCTCTCCGGAGAGGCCACGCCCCTCACCCGGACCTTCGGTCCGACCTCTCCCCATGGGAGAGGTGAAGGTGGCGCCTGTTTGGATGCAGTCGGGTCAAATGGTCCCCAGCCTCATCAGCCCCGCCCTGGTCGGCCGGAACCCGCATCTCGCATAGAAGCCTTCGAGATGCGACTCGTAGTCGACATGGAGCCATTCGGCGCCGCGCTCGCTTGCGAGGCGGGCGGCGTCCTTGACGAGGCGGGTGCCGAGGCCTTCGCGGCGATGGTCGGGGTGGACGGTCGGATCGAGCAGGAACGCATGGACGCCGCCATCGGTCGCGACATTGACGAAGCCGACCAGCGCGCCGCTGTCGTCATAGGCGCAAAGATGGACGAGGCTGCGCCGCAGCACGGCGCCGATATCTCCGCCGGGCGGGCCGCCCCACGCCGCCTCCCACAGCCGGGCGAAGGCGTCCGCGGGCGGGAACGGGTCGATGCGGAGTTCGGTCATGGGCTAACTGCCTTTGCCTGATGCTCGGGCCGGCGCTATGAAGCCTTTCCCTCTTCCGTGCAAGGCGCCGCATGACACTCATCGCTTCCCTTCCCGTCGCGACCGAAGAGCTGGCCGGAGCCCTCGTCGAGGCGCTCGGCGCCAGCGAGGATCTCGACTTTCCGACAGCGGCGACGACCGAACAGCCCGACAAGAGTTGGGTGGTCGACATCTATTTCGAGGCTGAGCCGAACGAGGCGACGCTGGCGCGGCTCGTGCGCGCCGTCATGGGCGAGGCGACGCCGGCGATCCGCGTGGAGCCACTGCCGGACGAGGATTGGGTGGCCAAATCGCTGGAGGGGCTGAAGCCGGTGCGCGCCGGGCGCTTCATGGTGCATGGCAGCCACGATCGCTCCAAGGTCCAGCCGGACGACATCGCCATCGAGATCGAGGCCGGCGAGGCCTTCGGCACCGGCCATCACGGCACCACGGCGGGTTGCCTCGCCGAGATCGACCGTCTCTGCAGCGCGCGCGACTTCCGCTCGATTCTCGATCTCGGCACCGGCACCGGCGTGCTGGCGATCGCCGTCGCCAAGGCCTTCGGCAAGCGCGTGCTCGCAACCGATATCGATCCCGTCGCGACGCGGGTGACGCATGAAAACGCGGTGCTCAATGGCGTCGGTGCGCTGATCGAGGCGGAAACGGCGGAAGGGTTCGGCAATCCGGTCTTCGGACGTCACGCGCCCTTCGACCTCATCATCGCCAATATCCTCGCCGGCCCGCTGATCGCGCTTGCCGGCGATATCGTGCGCCACCTCGCCCAGGATGGCGTCGTGGTCCTCTCCGGCCTGCTGACGGCTCAGGGCCCGGCGGTGATCGCCGCCTATGAAGCCGAGGGGCTGCGGCTGGTCCGCTCCGGCGAGATGGAAGGCTGGCTGACCCTCACGCTTTCGCGCTGAGGCAGCGCCGAGGCCAGAATCGAAACGGCCGGCAAGCGCTTGCGCATCCTGCCGGCCGTTCCCAAATCGACGGGCTGAGCGCCCGGGTGCTCCGATCAGAGCGGGGCGCTGAACGCCGCGCGCTCGAAGGTTTCGCGGTCGAACCCGAAGGTCGCCAGCGACGCGTCGTCGAGCGCCAGCTGGTAGCCGTTCACGTAACGCGGCATCTGACGCTCGCGCACATGGTTCATCCGCGCGACCGCACGCCGGACGACGCCATGTCCGCGGCTTGCCGCCGCGGCGATGCCGATCTCTCCATAAGCTGCAGCCATGATATCCAATCCTTGTCTGAATCGCCGGGTGGCGCTTCCGTCGAGGGGGAACATAGTGGCGATCGCCACGCGAAAGAACCGCCGCAACGGAATGACAGACATGCGGTTTTTGCATCGCACAAACTTCCGACACAATGATGTCGCGATGCAAACACGACCGTGAACGCGGTTGCCGCCTTCAACAGGCCTCGCTACGGTCCGTTAACGCCACCTGCCTGTAAGAGCCCCTTCCATGTTTCAGACTTTCGATGCCCCGTCCCGGTCCGGGCCGATCGGCGCGCGTCTCGCCGCCCTTCGGGCAGTTTTGAAGAAGACGGGGCTCGCCGGCTTCATCGTGCCGCATGCCGACGAGTATCAGGGTGAGTACATCCCCGCCTCGGCCGAGAGGCTCGCTTATCTGACGGGCTTCACGGGCTCGGCGGGCGCAGCGGTCGTCCTCGCGGACGAGGCCGCCGTCTTTGTCGATGGGCGCTATACGCTGCAGGTACGCGACCAGGTCGACGGGGCCGATTTCGCCTATGAGCATCTCGTCGAGAACCCGCCGCATCAGTGGCTGAAATCGCGCCTGAAGCCGGGCGACCGGCTCGGCTATGATCCGCGGCTGATGACGCTCGCCGAGGTGCGACGGCTGGATGCGGTCGCCAAGTCGGCCGGCGCGACCCTCGTTGCGGTCGAGGAGAATCCTGTCGATGCGATCTGGCATGACCGCCCTGCCCCGCCCGTCGCCGCGGTCTCGCTGCAAGGCGACACGCTGGCCGGCGAGGCCGCCGAGGCCAAGATCGAGCGCCTCCGCGCCATCCTCGCTGACAAGGGCGTCGATGCCGCGATCATCGCGCAGACCGATTCCATCGCCTGGACCTTCAACATCCGCGGCGGCGACGTTCCGCATAATCCCGTGCCGCTCTCCTACGCCATCCTGCGACGCGACGGCGACCCCTCGCTCTATATCGACGGGCGCAAGCTCTCCAATGAAGTGCGCGACCGGCTCGCCGGCCTCGCGGATATCAAGGAAGAAGCCACGCTGGCGGCCGATCTCGCGGCGCTCGGCCGCGCCGGTGCCAAGGTGCTGGTCGATCCAAACCTGACGCCGGACGCGCTCGCCAGCGCCGTGAGCGCGGCGGGCGGCAGCCTCGTCGAGGGCGCCGATCCCGTGTCGCTGCCCAAGGCACGGAAGAACGAAGCCGAGCTCGCGGGCATGCGGCGCGCGCATCTGCGCGACGGCGTCGCGATGACCCGCTTCCTCGCCTGGCTGGCCGCGACGGCGCCTGCCGGCGGGGTCACAGAGATCGCCGCGGCGAAGAAGCTGGAGGCTTTCCGGGCCGAGATCGGCGAGGAGGACGGCCAGCCGCTGCTCGAGATCTCGTTCGACACCATCTCCGGCGCCGGGCCGAATGGCGCCATCGTCCATTACCGCGTCACCGAGGCGACGGATCGCGCCATTGAGCCCGGCCAGCTCTATCTCGTCGATTCCGGCGCCCAGTATCGCGACGGGACGACGGACATCACCCGAACCATCGCCATCGGCACGCCGACCGCGGAGATGCGCGACCGCTTCACCCGCGTGCTCAAGGGCCATATCGCCCTCACGACGGCGCGCTTCCCGAAGGGCACCACGGGCGCGCAACTCGACACGCTCGCCCGGCTCGCCCTCTGGCAGGCCGGGCTCGATTACGATCACGGCACCGGCCACGGCGTCGGCGTGTTCCTGCAGGTCCATGAGGGGCCAGCCCGCATTTCGAAGGCCGGCACGGTGCCGCTGGAGCCGGGCATGATCCTTTCCAACGAGCCCGGCTATTACAAGACGGGCGCGTTCGGCATCCGCATCGAGAACCTCGTCATCGTCGAGCCGCCCTCGGAAATCCCGGGCGGCGACCGGCCGATGCTCTCCTTCGAGACGCTGACGCTGGCGCCGATCGACCGCAGCCTGATCGAGCCGTCGCTGATGCGCGCCGAGGAGATCGCCTGGCTCGACGCCTATCATGCCCGGGTGCGCGCGGCGCTACAGCCATCCCTCCATGGCGACGCCGAAGCTTTCCTGCTCGCGGCGACACAACCCCTGATCGCATGACACCGTGAGCGCGGCCGGCTGCTAGCCGTGTTCACTTTCGCAACTTTCTTCGGAACAGATCACGGTCGGCTTCGTTGGACTGTCGAGCAAACGCTCTGATAGTCTCGCAGAAACACGGAGTTAGACCATGACGAAGCTCTTTGCGGCCACCGCTTTGGCCGGCATGCTGGCTGTCGCGCCGGCCTTCGCCCAGGACGCGACCCCGGCCCCCGCGACCCCGCCGGCTGCAACCGGCGATGCTACCGCCACGCCGCCGGCCGCCACCGGCGACGCCACGGCGCCGACCGCCACCGGCCGCTTCATTCCCGCGCCGACGGCTGACGACTGGGTGGCCTCGCGCCTGATGGGTGCGACGGTTTACAGCCCCGCCAACGAGAATCTCGGCAGCATCAATGATTTCGTCGCCGGCCAAGACGGCCAAGTGAAGGCGATCGTGATCGGCGTCGGCGGTTTCCTCGGCATCGGCGAGAAGAACGTCGCCGTCGCCCCGGCCGAGCTGCAGCGCGTCGCCGACGGCAATGGCTGGCGCTACCAGCTCAACACGACCAAGGACGAGCTGAACGCGGCCGCCGAGTTCGTGCTCCCCGAGCCGCCGACACCGGCCGACGCCGGCACGACGTCGACCTCGACGCCCTCGACCGATGGCACGACGCCTCCGGCCGCCACGACGCCGCCCGCCGGCGACATGACGACCACGCCTCCGGCCGATGGTACGACGACGGCTCCGGCCGATCCGGCGACGCCGATGGCCCCGGCCGCGCCTTCGACGACCACGCCGTAACGGCACGGATCGTCACGATGGAGCCCCGCTTCGGCGGGGCTTTTTCGTGCGCGCTGTTCTCTGGCGATGACCGTCAGCCGATCAACGCCAGCCAGTCGTCCTCGGAGATGACCTTGACGCCGAGCCGCGTCGCCTCAGTGAGCTTCGAGCCGGCGCCCGGCCCGGCGACGACGAGATCGGTCTTGGCCGAGACGGAGCCCGAGACCTTGGCGCCCAGCCGCTCCGCCGTCGCCTTGGCCTCGTTGCGGGTCATCTTCTCGAGATTGCCCGTGAAGACGACGATCTTGCCGGAGAGGACGCCGCCGCCGCGCACCGGTTCGACATCGCTGACGCTCACCTCGCGCAGCAGACCGGCAACGACCGCCTCGTTGTGTGGCTCGGCGAAGAAATCGGCGATCGAGGTCGCCGCCACCTCGCCGACATCGCCGAGACCGGCGAGCTCCTGAAAGCCCTCGCCCGGCCGTTCGCAGGCGGCGCGCCGCGCAGCGTCGAGGACGCCCGCGACGCTGCCGAAATGGGCCAGGAGATTGTCGCGCGCCGGCTTGTTGAGCCCGGCGCGGTTCAGCGCCGTCTCGGCGTCGAGATCGAACAGCGCGCCCTCCTTCGCCTCCGACGCGACGGCGACCAACCGGTCGCGCGAACCGGGGCCGACGCGCGGAATCTCCGTCAGCGCCTGCCATGTCTCGCCGGGCAGACCCTCGACCGCGCGCTGCACCGCCTCGCGGAAGGCGTCGATGCCGACATAGCGCTTCGCCAGCGCCTTGGCCGTCGCCTCGCCGACATTGCGGATGCCGAGCGCATAGATGAAGCGGTCGAGCGGTATCGTCCGCCGCTCGTCGATGGCGCGGAAGAGCTTTTCCAGCCCCTCGAAGGAGCGGTCGGCCTGTTTGCCCTTCTTCGCCTTCGCCTCCACTGCCCCCTGAAGCGCGCGCCGCTCTTCCTGTTGGCGGATGCGCTGCTGGGTGAGCGCCGCCTGCGCCGCCTCGCGGTGGTCCTTGAGGTGGAAGATGTCGACCGGACTCTTCAGGATCCCGGCCTCGAAGAAGAGCTGAACATTCTCGTCGCCCAGCCCCTCGATGTCGAAGGCGAGGCGCGAGACGAAATGGCGAATGCGCTCGACCGCCTGCGCCGGGCAGATCAGCCCGCCGGTGCAGCGCCGAACCGCCTCGCCCTCCTCGCGCACCGCATGGCTGTCGCAAGCCGGACAGCGCGTCGGGAAGGCATAGGGCACGGCATCGGCCGGTCGCTTGTCGAGCCGCACGCCCACGACCTGCGGGATGACATCGCCGGCGCGCTGGATGACCAGCGTGTCGCCGATACGGATATCGACCGCGCCATCCACCGGCGCACCGTCCGCGTCGATGCCGCTGGCGAGCGGCGCGCCAATCGCATCGAAACCCTGGATGTAGTCCTCGTTGTGCAACGAGGCGTTGGAGACGACCACGCCGCCGACCGTCACCGGCTCCAGCTTCGCGACCGGCGTCAGCGCGCCGGTGCGGCCGACCTGGATGTCGATATCGTTGAGGATGGTGAAGGCGCGCTCGGCCGGGAACTTGTGCGCGATCGCCCAACGCGGGCTGCGCGAGACGAAGCCGAGCCGGTTCTGCAGCGCGAGGTCGTTGACCTTGTAGACGACGCCGTCGATGTCATAGCCGAGACTCGCGCGCTCGGCCTCGATGCCGTGATAGAAGGCGAGCGCCTCGTCGATGCCATCGCAAAGCACCATGCGCGGATTGACCGGCAGGCCCCAGTCCTTGAAGGCCTCGACCATGCCCATCTGCGTCGCGGCGGGCATGGCGCTCATATCGCCCCAGGCATAGGCGAAGAAGCGCAGCGGCCGGGCGCGGGTGATTTCTGGATCGAGTTGGCGGAGCGAGCCGGCGGCGGCGTTGCGCGGATTGGCGAAGAGCCGTCCGCCCTCCGCCGCGACGCGGGCGTTGATGGCGCGGAAATCGTCATGCGCCATGTAGCACTCACCGCGGATCTCGACGATCTCCGGCACGCCTTCGGGCAGCGCCTCGGGGATGTCGCCGATCGTGCGCGCATTGGCCGTGACGTTCTCGCCCTCGAAGCCGTCGCCGCGCGTCGCCGCGGTCGCCAGCCTGCCGTTCTCGTAGCGCAGCGAGAGCGATAATCCGTCGATCTTGGGCTCGGCAGTGAAGGCGAGCGGCCCCTCATGGCGCAGGAAGCGCCGCGCGCGCTCGATGAACTCCGCGACATCGGAATCCGCGAAAGCATTGTCGAGCGACAGCATCGGCACCACGTGCCGCACCTTGGCGAATTTCGACGAGGGCGCCGCGCCGACCGCGACGCTCGCCTCCGATGAGAGGCCCGGAAAGCGCGCCTCGATCGCGTTGAGCCGCCGACGCATGGCGTCATAGGCGGCGTCGGTGATGAGCGGCGCGTCCTCCTGGTGATAGTGGATATCCGCCTCGCGGATCTCCGCCGTCAGCCGCGCATGCTCGGCAGCCGCCTCGGCTTCGGAAAGCCCTTCGATCGCTGCGGGGTCGGACGGGTCGGTCGACATGGGCGGCTCCTCCTGGGCGAGGAAGAACCTATGCCGCCGCCGATCCGTTCCCGCAAGAACCCCCTCTCCCGCTTGCGCGGGAGAGGGATCAAGCTGTGTCCTACTCAGCCGCGATGGTGAAGCGCACGCAGGCCTGGCTGCGGCTCGCTTCGGCGAGGCGGCGCCAGGCGGCCTCAGCGGTGCGGCGGTCGGCATAGGGGCCGACCACCCTTTCGCTGCCCTCGATCAGTTTCTCGAAGGCGGTCGTGGCGTATTCGCCGCCGACAATCCAGAAGCGCGATGTCTGCATGATGCCGTCCTCCCGTCACTCGGCCGCGGTCAGGAACTGCTCGGTCTCGGTCGATTCCGCCATGGCGGTGGTCGAGGCGCGGCCGGCGGTGATGGCGAGCGACACGGCGTCGAAGTAGCCGGTGCCGACCTCGCGCTGGTGGCGCGTCGCGGTATAGCCACTGTCCTCCGCCCCGAACTCCGCCTGCTGCAATTCGCTGTAGGCGCCCATGCCACGGTCGCGATAGCCGCTCGCGAGCTGGAACATCGAATGGTTCAGCGCGTGGAAGCCGGCCAGCGTCACGAATTGGAATTTGTAGCCCATGGCGCCGAGCTCGCGCTGGAAGGTCTCGATCGTCTCCGGGTCGAGCTTCGCCCGCCAGTTGAACGAGGGCGAGCAGTTATAGGCCAGCATCTTGCCAGGATAGACGGCATGGATCGCCTCGGCGAAGGCGCGCGCGTCGTCGAGATCGGGATGCGACGTCTCCCACCACAGGAGATCGGCATAGGGCGCGAAGGCGAGGCCGCGCGCGATGCAGTGATCGAGGCCAGTGCCCTCCTTGAGGCGATGGAAGCCCTCCGCCGTCCGCTCGCCCTCCGCGATGAACGGGCGGTCGCGCTCGTCGATGTCGGAAGTGATGAGCCGCGCCGATTCGGCGTCCGTGCGGGCGACGATCAGCGTCGCGACGCCCATGACATCGGCGGCGAGCCGCGCGGCGATGAGGTTGCGCTCGTGCTGCGCGGTCGGGATCAGCACTTTGCCGCCGAGATGACCGCACTTCTTCTCCGAGGCGAGCTGGTCCTCGAAGTGCACCGCCGCGGCGCCGGCCTCGATATAGGCCTTCATGATCTCGAAGGCGTTGAGCGGCCCGCCGAAGCCGGCCTCGGCATCCGCGACGATCGGGACGAACCAGTCGCGCGAGACCTTGCCTTCGCTGGTCTCGATCTGGTCGGCACGGGCGAGCGTGCGATTGATCCGCCGGCAGAGCTCCGGCCCGGCATTGGCCGGATAGAGGCTCTGGTCGGGATACATCGCGCCGGCCGTGTTGGCGTCGGCGGCGACCTGCCAGCCGGAGAGATAGATCGCCTCGAGCCCGGCACGGACCATCTGCATCGCCTGGTTACCGGTGACGGCGCCGAGCGCATGGACATAGGGCTTCTCGGTCAGCTGCTGCCAGAGCCGCGCCGCGCCGCGCGTCGCGAGCGTATGCGCGACCGGCACCGAGCCTGCGAGCCGTGCCACATCGGCCGCGCCATAGGGGCGGCGGATGCCGTCGAAGCGGCCCTTGGGCTGGCTGGCGAGGAAAGCGCTGAAATCGCGTGACATGATCGGCTCCATTGACAAGTCATGACATCGGCTGCACATCGTTCGGTAACAGCGATGACTTGAGCAACCTGCCGAATAAGGGCTTCTCTTTCAAAGGGTTTGTCGGGAATTCGGGTTGCACTGTCACAGCGTGACGGATTGATCGGTGAATTTGTAAAGCCATGACAATCGACACGACTCGCAAGCTCTTCATCGGCGGCAAGCTTCGCCGCCTGCGGCTCGAGCTCGGACTCAGCCAGACGAAGATGGCCGAGGATCTCGGTATCTCGCCGAGCTATGCCAATCTCATGGAGCGCAACCAGCGCCCCGTCTCGGCGCAGATCCTCATCCGCCTCGCCGAGGCCTATGACCTCGACATCGCGGCCCTCGCCTCTTCCGAGGACGATCGCAGCCTCGCCGAGGTCACGGAGTTGATGGCCGATCCGCTGTTCCGCGATCTCGCCGTGCCGGCGCAGGAATTGCGCGATCTCGTCGAGACCTGCCCCTCGGTCGCCGATGCGCTGCGGCGGCTCTACCAGACCTACCAGCAGACGCAGCGCCAGCCCGGCGCCGTCGCCGGCACCGAGAGTCTCGCCTTCGATCCGGTCGATGCGGTGCGCGGCGCGATCGAGACCGCCAAGAACCATTTCCCGGCCCTCGACGAAGCCGCCGAGGCGCTGGCGGAGGACTGCGGCGAGACGGGCGCCGGATTACTGGCCGCCCTATCTGCCCGCCTGCAGTCGCGCCACGGCATCCGCCTGCGTATCCTGCCGGCCGATGTCATGACCGGCACGCTGCGCCGCTTCGACCGCCACCGCCGCCAACTGCAGATCTCGGAACTGGTGGCAGGGCCGGGCCGCGTCTTCCAGGCAGCGTTCCAGCTCGCCACGATCGAGCATGCCGCGCTGCTCGACGCGTCGGTCGATGAGGCGGCGCTGGCGGATCCGACGGCGCGGCGCATGTTCCGGATCGTGCTCGCCAACGCCTTCGCCGGCGCGGTGATGATGCCCTATGGCCGTTTCTTCGCCGCCGCCGAGGCCTGCCGCTACGATATCGAACTGCTCGCGCGCCGCTTCGAAGCGAGCCTCGAACAGGTCTGCCACCGCCTGACCAGCCTGCAGCGGCCCGGCGCGCGCGGCGTGCCCTTCTTCATGATCCGGGTCGACGATGCCGGCAATGTCTCGAAGCGCCATGCCTCCGGGCGCTTCCATCTCTCGCGCTATGGCGGGACATGCCCGCTCTGGAACCTGCACGAGACCTTCCGCAGCCCCGGCGCGATCCTGACGCAGCGGCTCGAAATGCCCGACGGCAGCGCGTTCTTCTCGATCGCCGCTGCGGTCAGTGGCGCGCCGCAGCCCTTCCCGCGGCGTGCCGCGCGCTTCGCGATCGGCCTCGTCTGCGAGATGAAATATGCGCAGCGCCTTGTCTATGCCGATGCCACCGGCGAGGCGCCCGCGCGGATCGGCACCAATTGCCGGCTCTGCGAGCGGGCGGATTGCCCGCAGCGCGCCGAGC
>CAWZZK010000052.1:0-13165 GCA_963966455.1 Kaistia sp.
GCTGCGAGAGATCGGCCTCGATGATGTGGTCGGTTACCATCTTCTTGCCGACATGCTCGGCCTGCAGCCGCATCTTCTCCATGACCCACGGGCCCTGGATGACGTCGGCGAAGCCGGGATAATTCTCGACATCGGTGGTGATGGTCAGCTGCCCGCCCGGCTGGACGCCGGAGATGAGCACGGGTTCCAGCATGGCGCGCGCCGCATAGATCGCGGCGGTGTATCCTGCGGGGCCGGAACCGACGATGATGAGCTTGGCGTGTTGCATGATGCGCCTGAGATAGGAAGAGCCGGCCGTTTCTGGTAGGTCGAAACCTTAGAGGGTTGAGCGCAGCGCATGCAAGGCAGCGAGCCATGCATTCCTGTACGTTCTCCCGGACAATTGTTTCCGAATCATGGCGCATCGGCGAGAATCGGTGGAAGAGGGCGGACGGCGGCGCCGCATGGGGCTTCGCCGCAGCCGGAGGCATTCGTGAAGGCCACGCTCGACGCGATCGACTGGAAGATCCTGAAGGAGCTTCAGGACGACGGACGCATCACCAATGTCGAATTGGCGAAGAGGGTCGGCATCTCCGCGCCGCCATGCCTGCGCCGCATGCGCGCGCTGGAAGAGGCCGGCATCATCACCGGCTACCGGGCTCTGGTCGACGAGAAGGTGCTCGGCTTCGACGTGACGGTCTTCGCGATGGTCGGACTCTCCAGCCAGGCCGAGGCCGACCTCTCGGGCTTCGCGGCCCGCGTGCGCGACTGGGCGATCGTGCGCGAATGCTACATGCTGTCGGGCGAGGCCGACTTCATCCTGAAATGCGTGGCGCCGAGCCTCCGCGCCTTCCAGGGCTTCATCGAGGAACTGACGGCCGCGCCGAATGTCGCCAGCGTCAAGACCTCGCTGACCATCCGCCGCGTCAAGGACGCGCCGCTGGTGGCGATCGGCTGATCAGCCGGCCCGCTCTTCCATCCATCTGACCGCGAAGGCGACGATCGGGGCTGCCTCGACGAGGATCGCGTCCGCCGCGCCGATGGTGCCGCGCCGGCCTTGGCCGGTCGCGAGGAAATCGCCGACGATGGCGCCGAAATAGTCGTCCGCGAAGAGGGTGACGACCGGATCGCCGGTGTCGAATTCCTCGATCATCCGCCAGACCGTTCCGTCCGGCGTCGCAAAGGGCACCTCGACCCGGCGGATGCGCTTGCCCGGCAATCGCGCCAGATGCTCAGCGTGATGCAGCAGCGTCATCGTGTCGAGCGGCGCGCCGACATTCAGCACCTTGCCGCCCATGGCAACGAGCTTCGCGAAGGGCGTCGCCTCGCCATAACCATAGTCGAGCGGGTGGCAGGCAGTGATCTCCGCCGCTCTTTCGCCGAGCGCGACGATCGAGGCGCCGGGATTGCCGCTGCGAAGGGCGCCGGGCGTCGTGCGCAGGAATTCGGGCAGGATGCCGTTGTGGCGGATGGCGCGCGAGCGGAGAGGATCGAAGGGCGGGATATGCGCGCGCCAGCGCTCGGGCACGCGGCCGTCCGCGTCGAGCAGGTCGCCATAGGATCCATCCCAGTCCGCATAAGCGAGGATGGTGCCGCGTGGGCCGACCGTGTCGGTGAGCGCGCCGATCAGCGCGTCGGGCCCGTTGAGGAGCGGCCCGACACGGCTCATCGCGGCGTGGACCATGACGATGTCGCCGGCCCCGATGCCGAGCGCCGCACAGTCTGCGGCAAGATCGGATCGCGTGCGATAGGGGGCCGGCGTCATGGTCGGAAGGCTTCGTCAGCCGCCGGAGCAAAGGCTCAGGCGCGGAAGCCGACGTCGAGGATCTCGTAGGAGCGGTCACCGCCCGGGGCGACGAAGGCCACGGTGTCGCCGACCGACTTGCCGATCAGCGCCCGGGCGATCGGCGAGGAGATCGAGATGCGGCCGAGGCGCACATCGGCCTCGAGATCGCCGACGATCTGGTAGGTCTTCTCTTCCTCGGTGTCCTCGTCCACGAGCTTCACCGTGGCGCCGAATTTCACCGTCTTGCCGGACAGCTTCGAGACATCGATGATCTCGGCGCGCGAGAGCTTGTCCTCGAGCTCCGCGATGCGGCCCTCGTTCAGGCTCTGCGCCTCCTTGGCGGCGTGATATTCCGCGTTCTCGGAAAGATCGCCATGCGCGCGCGCCTCCGAGATCGCCGCGATGATGCGCGGGCGCTCCTCAGAGGTCAGGCGCTTCAGCTCGACTTCGAGCGCCGCATGGCCCCTGGCCGTCATGGGAACCTTTTCCATGGTGTTCCAAGCCTTTTCTTCGTCTTGGCTCCCGCGGTCTCACCGCGAGCGCACAATAATGCACGGCACCGGCCAAGAAGGGCCGGTCCCCTGGCTCTGACATCGACTGCAACATGGGGGCGTGAACGCCGCTTGAAACGGCAGACGCTCCCTCGCCGGGCGCCTCGCGGCTGGCCCGGAAAGGCAAGTGTTGTCCACGTTCGCCCGGAGTGCAAGAGCCGCCGGCGCAAAGAAGCGCCGGCGTCCCGTCCCCTCCGCTGCCCGATGTCCGTCAGGCCGCGCTGAAATAGGATTGCAGCGGCCGGACTTCCAGCACGCCGGTCGCATAGGCCTCGACGCCCTGCGCCGCCGCCACCGCGCCGGCGAGCGTCGTGTAGTAGGGCACCTTGTGCTGCAGCGCGGCGCGGCGCATCGCGCGGCTGTCGCCGAGCGCGCGGGCGCCCTCGGTCGTGTTGAAGACGAGCTGCACGTCGCCGTTCTTGATCGCGTCGACGATATGCGGCCGGCCTTCCAGCACCTTGTTGATCTTGGCGCAGGCGATGCCGTTCTCGGCGAGGAAGCGCTGCGTGCCCGAGGTGGCGATGATGCGGAAGCCGAGCGCTTCGAGGCGGCGCATCGCCTCGACGATGCCCTCCTTGTCGCTGTCGCGCATCGAGACGAACACCGTGCCCGAAACCGGCAGGGCGCTGCCGGCGCCGAGCTGGCTCTTGGCGAAGGCGACCTCATAGGCGCGGTCGAGGCCCATGACCTCGCCCGTCGAGCGCATCTCCGGCCCGAGCAGCGTGTCGACGCCCGGGAAGCGGGCAAAGGGGAACACCGCTTCCTTGACGGCGATATGGTCGTGCTTCTTCGGCGCGAGGTTGAAGCTCGCAAGGCTCTCGCCGGCCATGATGCGCGAGGCGATCTTGGCGACCGGCAGGCCGATCGTCTTGGCGACGAAGGGCACCGTGCGCGAGGCGCGCGGATTCACCTCGAGCACGTAGATCTCGCCGTCCTTGATCGCATACTGGACGTTCATCAGGCCGCCGACCTTGAGCGCCAGCGCCAGCTTCTTCGTCTGTGATTCCAGTTCGGCCAGCGTCGCCTCGTCGAGCGAATGCGGCGGCAGCGAGCAGGCCGAGTCGCCGGAATGGATGCCGGCCTCCTCGATATGCTCCATGATGCCGGCGACGAACACGTCCTTGCCGTCCGAGAGCGCATCGACGTCGATCTCGATCGCGTCGGAGAGGTAGCGGTCGAACAGGAGCGGGTTCTTGCCGAGCAGCGTGTTGATCTGGCCGGTCTTGTCGTTCGGGTAGCGCGCCTTGACGTCGGCCGGCACCAGTTCGGGTAGCGTGCCGAGCAGGTAGTCGCTGAGCGCCTCGTCCTGTCGGATCACCTGCATCGCGCGGCCGCCGAGCACATAGGACGGGCGCACGACCAGCGGATAGCCGAGATCGGCGACCACGAGGCGTGCCTGCTCGACCGAATAGGCGATGCCGTTCTTCGGCTGGCGGATGGCGAGCTTGACCAGGAGCTTCTGGAAGCGGTCGCGGTCCTCTGCGAGGTCGATCGCATCCGGCGAAGTGCCGAGGATCGGCACGCCGGCGGCTTCGAGGGCGGCGGCGAGCTTCAGCGGCGTCTGGCCGCCGAACTGCACGATGACGCCATGCAGCGTGCCGTTCGAGGTCTCGGTGCGGATGATCTCCAGCACGTCCTCGGCAGTCAGCGGCTCGAAATAGAGGCGGTCCGACGTGTCGTAGTCGGTCGACACGGTCTCGGGGTTGCAGTTGACCATGATCGCTTCATAGCCGGCATCGCGCAGCGCGAAGGCGGCGTGGCAGCAGCAATAGTCGAACTCGATGCCCTGGCCGATGCGGTTCGGACCGCCGCCGAGGATGATCACCTTCTTGCGGTCCGACGGCTCGGCCTCGTCGGCGGCCGGCCCGACAAAGGGCGATTCGTAGGTCGAATACATGTAGGGCGTCGGCGAGGCGAACTCGGCCGCGCAGGTGTCGATGCGCTTGTAGACCGGATGGACGCCGAGCCTGCCGCGCAGCGCCGCGACATCGGACTCGTTCCTGCCGACGAGCGATGCCAGGCGCTGGTCCGAGAAGCCCATCGCCTTCAACCGGCGGAGGCTGCCCGCCGTCGGCGGCAGGCCGTGCGCCTTGACCTTCTCCTCCATCGCGATGATCTGGGCGATCTCGCGCAGGAACCAGCGGTCGATGCGGCAGCTCTCGTGGATCTCCTCGACGGAGACGCCGAGCCGCATCGCCTGCGCCACCTTCAAGAGCCGGTCGGGCGTCGGCGTGCCGAGCGCGGCGCGGATGGCGTTCTTGTCGTCGCCCTGGCCGAGGCCGGGGATCTCGATCTCGTCGAGGCCGGAGAGGCCCGTCTCGAGGCCGCGCAGCGCCTTCTGCAGCGATTCCTGGAAGGTGCGGCCGATCGCCATCACCTCGCCGACCGACTTCATGGCGGTGGTCAGGACCGGCGAGGCGCCCGGGAACTTCTCGAAGGCGAAGCGCGGGATCTTGGTGACGACATAGTCGATCGTCGGCTCGAAGGAGGCCGGCGTCGCGCCGCCGGTGATGTCGTTCTCGAGCTCGTCGAGCGTGTAGCCGACGGCGAGCTTCGCCGCGACCTTGGCGATCGGGAAGCCGGTCGCCTTGGAGGCGAGCGCCGAGGAGCGCGACACGCGCGGGTTCATCTCGATGACGATCAGCCGCCCGTCGGCGGGATTGACCGCGAACTGGACATTGGAGCCGCCGGTCTCGACGCCGATCTCGCGCAGCACCGCCAGCGAGGCGTCGCGCATGATCTGGTATTCCTTGTCGGTCAGCGTCAGCGCCGGGGCGACGGTGATCGAATCACCGGTATGCACGCCCATCGGGTCGATGTTCTCGATCGAGCAGACGATGATGCAGTTGTCCGCCTTGTCGCGGACGACCTCCATCTCGAACTCCTTCCAGCCGAGCACCGATTCCTCGATCAGCACCTCGTTGGTCGGCGAGGCGTCGACGCCGCGCTCGACGATCTCGATGAACTCCTCGCGGGTATAGGCGATGCCGCCGCCGGTGCCGCCGAGCGTGAAGGACGGGCGGATGATGGCCGGCAGGCCGATATCGTCGAGCGCCGGCAGCGCCTCGGTGAGCGAATGGGCGAGGCGCGAGCGCGGCGTCTCCAGCCCGATCGTCTTCATCGCGTCGCGGAAGAGCTCGCGGTCCTCGGCCTTGTCGATCGCCTCGGCGGTGGCGCCGATCATTTCGATGCCGAACTTCTCGAGCACGCCCATCTTCTTCAGCGACAGCGCCGTGTTGAGCGCCGTCTGGCCGCCCATGGTCGGCAGCAGGACCATCTTCTCGTCCGGCCGCTCGGCGCGCTCCTTCTCGATGATCTTGGCCACGATCTCGGGCGTGATCGGCTCGATATAGGTCGCGTGCGCCAGATCCGGATCCGTCATGATCGTCGCCGGGTTCGAATTGACCAGGACGATGCGGTACCCTTCATCCTTGAGCGCCTTGCAGGCCTGGGTCCCGGAATAGTCGAACTCGCAGGCCTGGCCGATGATGATCGGGCCGGCACCGATGATGAGGATCGACTGGATATCTGTGCGTTTCGGCATGTCGTCTCGCGCGTGGCAGCGTGCCGCGCGCGAGGGCGCGCAGGCTGGCGGCAGGCTTCGTTGAAGGCTGGAGCGGCCTTATAGGGGAAAAGGGAAGGAGGGGGAACCCCCGGAACCTTGCCGTCCCCGCGGTGTTGCAGCCGCATGGCACGGGGCGCTAGCTTGGCCGTGCGACAGTGTCACTGCGGCTCGTCCAGGGCCGCGACCGGGGGGAGGACGCTCGATGCGGCTCGATAACCAGCGCGAAAGCTCGAATGTCGAGGATCGCCGTTCCAGCGGCGGCGGATTCGGGGGCGGCGGCTTTCGCCGCGCCGGCATGGGCGGTGGCGGCATCCCGCTGCGCGGCGGCTCGCTCGTCACCATCGCCGTGCTGATCGGCATCGGCTGGCTCGTCTTCGGCATCAACCCGCTGCACATGCTGTCGATCCTGACCGGCGGCGGCGGCTATTCCGACAGCCAGAGCTACCAGCCCGCGCAGCCTTCGGGCGGCACGACCGCGAGCGGCCAGAACGATCCCGGACGCCAGTTCGTCGCGAAGGTGCTCGGCTCGACCGAGGATGTCTGGAGCGAGATCTTCGCTTCGGCGAACAAATCCTATCAGCCGGCGCCGCTCGTCCTCTTCCGCGGCACGACAGTGTCCGCCTGCGGCCAGGCCAGTTCGGCCTCGGGTCCGTTCTATTGCCCGAACGACGGCAAGGTCTATATCGACCTCGCCTTCTATGACGAGCTGCGCTCGCGCTTCGGCGCGCCGGGCGATTTCGCGCAGGCCTATGTCATCGCGCACGAGGTCGGCCACCATGTGCAGGACCTGATCGGCGTGCTGCCGGAGTTCAACCGCCAGCGCCAGACCGCCTCCCGTGCCGAGGCGAACGAGATGTCGGTGCGCGTCGAATTGCAGGCCGACTGCTTCGCCGGCATCTGGGCCAACAAGACCGACCAGAAGGGCATGCTCGAGGACGGCGACATCGACGAGGCGCTCAACGCCGCGACCCAGATCGGCGACGACACGATCCAGAAGCGCACGCAGGGCCATGTCGTGCCCGACAGCTTCACGCATGGCACCTCGGCGCAGCGCAGCGCCTGGTTCAAGCGCGGCTTCGATTCGGGCCGCATGGACGCCTGCGACACCTTCTCGGGGTCGATCTAGCCGGGCGCCGCCGCAAAGGCGGGTGCGGGCCTGCAGAGCGGGCGCGCGAACAGCCAGTATGGCTGCCCGCGATAGGTGCCGATCGCGATCTTCTGCGTGTCCGGGCGTTGGCTCAGATAGTCGAAGATGCCACCGATGAGGCGCGAGATCGGCAGGTTCTCGTCGTCCGGCTTGACGGCGGGGTCTGCCGTGACGACGAAATCCATTGTGTCCATCGCCGGTCGCGCCTCGTCAATGCGGCGCAGCATGTTGTAGCTGCCCATGCCGATGCGCACGCCGTACCGCGCGACCTCCATCCGGATACTCTCCGCCGTGATTGGGTAGGGGTTCGTGACGGTGACTTTCGGGATGTGGTCGCGGCAGTCGGCGCTGCCAGCCCATTCTTCCGTGTAGACGCGCACGATCGCCTTTGCCACCAGCGGACGGAGTTCGCTGGCCGCCTCGCCAGCGGGAAGCCGGGAGTAGGGCTTTCCAGACAGCGGCATCGCTAGAACGGCGACCGCGAGGGCGAGTGCGATCGCCGCCGTCACGACGGGCCGCACCACGACGTTATCGCGGCCAAACCAGGCGACGAGACGCACAAGGGCGGCGAGACCCCCGAAGAGAAGCGGTATATAGAAGAAGCTGCCCTGGAACAGCGTCTTCTCGTTGGAGAAGGTCATGGCCGCGTAAACCACAACCAGCGTCGCCGCATAAGCGGTCGTCTCCGGCCTGCGATAGCCGGGCCGCGCAAACCACACGGCAAGGTCGATCACGACCAATGTCAGCGCGACCAACCGGAAAGGGCCGAGGGCGCGGACCGGGCCGGTGCCGAGAAGGTGAAAAGTCAGATGGAACCAACGGTCTCCCTCGGTTCGCCAGACATCCGAATAGGTGAACAGCACCTGCGTCACGTAATAACGGGTCGATTCTCCGAAGATGACCACGAAGGGCAGCAGGAAGACTGCGTAAAGTAGAAGCGCCTTGGCGCCACCCGCGAGGAGGCTACGCCAACCTCTCTCTCGCGCAAACGCTTGATAAGCCAGTGTCGCGGCACAGGCGAAGCCGAAGCCGGGGATGGAGACGATGCAAGCCGTCGGCTTCACCACAGTCGCAGCGACGCCGAGCGCCATGGCTAGGGCCAGCCTGGACCAAGGGGCCTTGCGGAAGTCGGTCCGCGTCACCGTGAAAATGGCTATCGCGAACACGAGGCCACCGACCATGTCGGGACGGAAGTCCGTCACCAGGCCGTGCGCGATCGGGACGTAAGTCAGCAGCGCCACGAGGAGGAGTCGCAGCCATGCACTTTCGAGCGGGCGCGTGACATGCGCGGCAAAACCGATGAAAAGCGCCAGCGTCCAGCCATTGGCGATATAGACCGATAGGTCTGATGGACCCAGAAGGCCGTAGCCGATCATCGCCGTCAGCGCGCTGACCGGCGCATGGGGCGGATGCTCCCAAAAGGATACCAGCAGGCCAGAGAGGCCGTTGCCCATTTCGAATTGCACGCGGTCGAAGGCATCTGACAGATAGACGACGTCGTCATATCCCGGCGGCGCGGCGAGCCGGCCCGAGCGGAGGCTCGCTGAGAGATTGGCAAATAGTACGACGCCGAACAGCGCGATCAGGCCCGGAAGGAGAGGCGAAAAACTCTTGCCCGGACGCCCCGCTCCGTCTGAATGGCGATCCGTCACATTTCGACCCCTGCCACAATCCAAGATTGCCTCTAGCATGCGCGGCAGGCGGCGGCAAAGAGGTGGGGGGCCCGTAAAATGCCCCTTCTCTCGCCTTGCCTCTTGATTGCCTGACTTCTTGATGATGCCCGCTATTCGTGCAGGGCGTCGAGGTCGACGCCCGTCGTCTCTATGCGGAAGATCCACGTCACGGCCGCGCCGAGCAGCGAGGTCGCGACGAGGATGTAGAGCAGCGGCTTGGTGCCGATATCGGCGAGCAGGATCGGGAACAGGAACGCCGTCAGCACGGCGCCGATCTTGGCGAACGCCGCCGCGAGGCCCGCGCCCGTGCCGCGCACCGCCGTCGGGAAGACTTCGCCGGCGATGAGATAGGTCTGCGCATTCGGCCCGAGATTGGTCATGAAGTTGAACAGCATGAAGCCGGCGAAGAGCAGCAGCGTGCCGGCCGTTCCTGGATAGTCGACCGAGAAGGCGGCGAGCAGCAGGCCGGCGGCGCAGCCGAAGAAGCCGATGATCTGCAGCGGGATGCGTCCCGCCCGGTCGGCGAGGAAGATCGCGCAGACGATGCCGATGATCAGCAGCACGTCGATGAGCGCCGCGCCCTTGGCGGCGAGGATGTCCTTGCCGACCAGTTCGGTGATGCTGTGGTGATGGTCCGAGACATGGCCGAGCGAGGCGGCGAGGATCGTCGGCGTGAAGATACCGATGCCATAGGTGCCGAGATCCTGCAGGAACCAGGGCACGGAGGCGAGCACGAGCGCGCGCGCGTTCTTCGGCTTCAGGAAGGCGCGATAGCCGGCCTCGTGATGCGGATGGGCGCCTTCATGGCGGGCGTGCTTCAGCTGGATCGCCTTCGGATAGAGCGGCTGGCGCGCGAGGAGGCGCGTCATCTCATGCTGCGCTTCCTCGACGCGGCCGCGCGAAGCGAGCCAGGGCGCGCTCTCGGTGACGAAGAAGCGGCCGACAAGGACGATCGCCGCCGGGATGATCGCGGTCGCATACATCCAGCGCCAGGCGCCGATCTCCGGATTGTTCTTGAGGATGAGATAGCCGACCGCCGTTCCTGTCAGGGCGCCGAGCGCCTGGAAGCCGAAGGCGCCGAGCACCAGCCGCCCGCGATCACGGCTCGGGATGCTCTCGGAGATCACCAGATGGGCGGTCGGGTAGTCGCAGCCGAGCGCAAAGCCGACGCCGAACAGGAAGATGACCAGGAAGGTGAAGTTCGGGCTGGCCGACAGCAGCACGAGGAACAGCAGGAAGATCGCCATCTCGCCGACAAACATGATCTTGCGGCCGAAGACGTCGGCGAGGCCGCCGAGCAGCAGAGCGCCGACCAGGATGCCGGCCAGCGAGGCGGCGCTGACGAGGCCGTGCTGCGCGGCGCTGATGTCGAATTCCTTGGCGATGAGGGGCAGCGCCACGCCGGTCATGAACACGACCAGGCCCTCGAAGAACTTGCCCGCCGCCGCCAGCGCCCAGATGCGCCACTGCATCGACGTCATCGGCGAGGCGACGGTCGGCGTGCCATCCGACCAGTTCGGCGTCTCGTCGATATAGTCCTGGACGGTGCGCGGCGTCGCCGCAGCGCCCGCCGGTTTCGCGCTCGCGATCTTCATCACCGTCCCCCTCTGGCCGTCCCCCTCTGGCCGTCCTCCGGCAGCATCCCCCGCAACCTAGAAGCTCGACGTGACGCCCCGCTGACGCGGCCGCAACCGGCGGCCGTCAATAGCCGTTCGTAGCCAGCATCCAGTTGATGACCTGTCGCCAGTCGGTCATGCGGATCGGGGTGCCGTGGCTGCCGGTCCGGAAAAGCACGAATTTCGATGGATAGCCGGGCGCGGCCGACCGGATCCTGTCGAAGAAGCTCGCCTGGTCCTGCCAGGCAAAGACATTGTCGGCGCTGCCATGGCCGAAATAGAGCGGGATCGGCCGGCCGCCCTTCACAGCGGCGGTCGAGAGAAACCCGTCATCGGGCATCGAGCCGAGCAGCAGTATGCCGGAGAGCACCGAGGCCGCCTGCGGGTCGTCGGCCAGCTGCCAGCAGAGCTTGCCGCCATAGGAGCCGCAGGCGAGGAAGATCGGCGCGCCGGGCGAGCGGCCGGCGAAATCGAGCATCAGCGACTTCACGTCGGCAGCGCCCCTCGCGCCGAAATCCGAGAAATCCGGCGAGAGATAGATGCCGCCGGCATTCACCACCATGTTCTTGATGCGGTTGAAATTGCCGCCGAAGCTCCAGTCGTCGGCCCCGAGGAAGCGGGTGCCGTTCTGGCCATGCAGGAAGATGACGATCATCGTCGCCTCCCGCTTGAGATTGCCGACGCCGACGAAGCGCAGCTTGCGACCGTTGCCGCCCGCATAGTCGTAGTGGCCCTGCTGCCAGTTCACGCCCGTCGAGACATATTTCCACTGCACCTTCTTCTCGGGGACCTCGTCGCGCTGGTGGATGTCGCGCTGCTTGTCATAGTCGACGACGACGAAGTCGCCGCCGTCCCGCGTCTCGACGATGCCGGGATAGGCGAAGAGGCTGTCCTTCTGTGCGGGCAGGCGGAGGGCCGCCGCCTCGCCGGCCGTGAGGAGGAGCGCGGCGGCGGCGAGCGCGATCAGGCGCCTGCGGCGCTTGGTCTCTTTCGTGGCGGCCATCGGCGGCAACTCCCCTCGATCTCGTCGGCGCGAAGGATCGCATCCTCCATGCCGATCGCCAACCCCGCTGCCGCGTTCAGGCAGGGTTCAGCCGCGGACGGTCATGGAGGGCATGGATTGCCCCGCTTGCGCCGTGCCGATGTCGCGAGCTTGCCGTCTTCGGCGCTTCAGATGCGGGCGATTCTCGGGAGCGAATCGGCCGCGCGCGACTTGTGGCGTGTGGTGGAAAGGAAGGGTGCGGATGAACATCTGGGCATTGACCGGCGCGGCACTGATCGGCGGCGTGGTGGTGGCGAGCGCGGGCGTGATGACCGGCGTGATCGAGCTCCCCTATTCTGTGCAGATCACGCCGCGGCAAGAGGCCGCCGTCCAGTTGCCGCCGGGTGAGGAACCCGCCGAGGCCGAGCCGCCTGTCGCCGCCGAGCCGGAGCCGGAGGCTCCGCAGCCCGTCGCCGCTGCCCCGGCCGCGCCTCGGCCTCAGCCCGTTGCCGTCGCGCCGCCGCCGCCGAAGCCGCGTCCGAAGCCGGTGATCGCGCGGCCGCAGCCGCAGCAGCCTCCCGCGCCGCAGCCCATTCCCGTCGTCAGCCAGCCATCGCAGAACAACCCGGCCGGCGATATCGACTATTTCTTCGACGCGCTGGCGCCCTATGGCCAGTGGGTCGCCGATCCCTCCTATGGCTATGTCTTCGTGCCCAACCGGCGCGGCGCCGGCTGGCGGCCCTATCAGGAAGGGCAGTGGATCTGGACCGACGACTACGGCTGGTACTGGCAGTCCAATGAGCCGTTCGGCTGGGCGACCTATCACTATGGCCGCTGGGACTACAGCCCCGATTATGGCTGGTTCTGGGTCCCGGGCGACGTCTGGTCGCCGGCCTGGGTGACGTTCCGCACCGGCGGCGGCGTCATCGGCTGGGCGCCGGTCGCGCCCGACCGGCCAGGCTACGCCTATGGCATGCCGCGCCGCTACCAGCCGCCGGTCGCCGAAAGCTGGGTGTTCGTCGACGAGCGCAGCTTCTCGGGCCAGCAGATCGGGCGCCGCGCCGCGCCGATCGGGCAGATCGACGACTATCTCGGCCGTGCCGGCGATCAGCGCCGCCCGCGTTACGAGGATGGCCGCTTCTACAACGATCCCATCGGCCGGCCGTCTGGCCCGCCGCGCGAGATCATCTTTGTCGACCGTCAGGACGACATCTTCGAGGACGATCGGGGCGGGCGCATCGGCGTTTTCCGGCCGCGGATCGAGGACGGCCGCTTCGACCGCCGGCCGGACCGCTATGTCGAGGATGTGCCGCGGGAGGACCGCAGCCTGATCCGGCAATATGTGCCGCAGAGCGGATCGCCGATGGACGGGCTTTCGGCGGCGCTCCTCTCCGTCCTGGCGCCGAACGAGCGTCAGGATCTAGTCAACACGCGCCAGCAGCAGGACGGCAATGCGCTGCAGGCGAAGATCCGCGAGCTCGAGGCCGAGAAGGCCGCGATGGTCGAGCAGCAGCGCCAGGCGGCGGCGAGCCGCCAGGCCGAGATCGACGCCGCCGTGAAGAAGGCCGAGGCCGAACGGCAGGCCGAGCAGGACCGCGTCCGCAAGGAGCGCGAGGCGAAGGCGCAGGAGGTTCTGCAGAAAGTCGGCAACCCGCCTCCGGCCGCGCCCCCGGCGCAGCCGCAGCAGCCGCCTGCGCCGGGTGGAGAGCCGCCCGCTCAGCCCCGCCCCGAGCGGCCTCGTCCCGAAAGGCCGCGGCCGGCCGATGGCGCAGGACAGCAGCCCGCTGCCCCCGCCCAGCCGGCACCCCCGGCCGCCGGGCCTCCGGCCCCTGCCGCCGAGCCGCCGGCCGAGTCGAAGCCGCCGAA
>CAWZZK010000053.1:0-65537 GCA_963966455.1 Kaistia sp.
ATGGTCCGCAAGCTGCTCGCCCAGGGCCAGGCGGGCGACAATCTCGGCGCGCTGCTGCGCGGCATCGACCGCGAGGGCGTCGAGCGCGGCCAGGTGCTGTGCAAGCCCGGCTCGGTGACGCCGCATACGGTGTTCAAGGCCGAGGCCTATATCCTGACGAAGGAAGAGGGCGGCCGTCATACGCCGTTCTTCACGAACTACCGCCCGCAGTTCTACTTCCGCACGACGGACGTGACGGGCGTGTGCACGCTGCCCGAGGGCGTCGAGATGGTGATGCCGGGCGACAACGTGTCGATGGAAGTGACTCTGATCGTCCCGATCGCGATGGAAGAGAAGCTCCGCTTCGCCATCCGTGAAGGCGGCCGCACCGTCGGCGCCGGCGTCGTCGCATCCATCATCAAGTAAGGCCGAAGCTCCGGAGAGGGCACGTGGTGACGCGTGCCCTCGTGACTTGAGGACAGAAATCGATGAACGGTCAGAATATCCGGATCCGGCTCAAAGCGTTCGATCATCGCATTCTCGATGCATCGACGCGTGAGATCGTGAACACGGCCAAGCGCACCGGCGCCCGCGTTGTCGGCCCCGTGCCGCTGCCGACTCAGATCGAGAAGTTCACCGTGAACCGGTCGCCGCATATCGACAAGAAGAGCCGCGAGCAGTTCGAGATGCGCACGCATAAGCGCCTTCTCGACATCGTCGATCCGACCCCGCAGACCGTGGACGCGCTGATGAAGCTCGACCTCGCCGCCGGCGTCGACGTCGAAATCAAGCTCTGAGGCGAGCGAGGACATGATGCGCTCTGGATTGATCGTACAGAAGCTGGGGATGACCCGCATCTATACGGATGCGGGCGAGCAGGTGCCGGTGACGGTGCTGAAGCTCGACAACTGCCAGGTTGTCGCCCATCGCACGGAAGACAAGAACGGCTACACGGCGGTTCAGCTCGGCAGCGGTCTGGCCAAGGTCAAGAACACGACCAAGGCGGAGCGCGGTCATTTCGCGAAGGCGGAAGTCGAGCCGAAGCGCAAGGTCGCGGAGTTCCGCGTCTCGCCGGAAAACCTGATCGAGGTCGGCGCCGAGCTGACGGCCGAGCATTTCGTCGTCGGCCAGTTCGTCGACGTCTCGGGTACGTCGATCGGCAAGGGCTTCGCCGGCGTCATGAAGCGCCACAACTTCGGTGGTGGCCGCGCGACGCACGGTAACTCGGTTTCGCACCGCGTTCATGGTTCGACGGGTCAGCGCCAGGATCCCGGCAAGGTCTTCAAGAACAAGAAGATGGCCGGCCATATGGGCGACGTCCGCGTCACCACGCAGAATCTCAAGGTCGTGCGCACCGATGTGGAGCGCGGCCTGATCATGGTCGAGGGCGCCGTTCCCGGTGCCAAGGGCGGCTGGATCGAGGTGCGCGACGCCGTGAAGCGCGCGCTGCCGAAGGAAGTGCCGTTCCCGGGCGCGTTCAAGGCGCGTGACGCGGCCGCAGCGAAGGAGACCGAGTGATGGACCTGAAGGTCACCACGCTTGACGGCGGTTCGGCCGGCGAGATCTCGCTCTCGGACGAGATCTTCGGCCTCGAGCCCCGCGGCGACATCCTGCAGCGCATGGTCCGCTGGCAGCTCGCTGCCCGCCAGGCCGGCACGCACAAGTCCAAGGGCCGGTCCGAGATCTCGGGCACGACCAAGAAGATGTACAAGCAGAAGGGCACCGGCGGCGCTCGCCACGGCGCCAAGACGGCGCCGCAGTTCCGCGGCGGTGGCAAGGCCTTCGGCCCGGTGGTGCGCAGCCATGCGCATGACCTGACGAAGAAGTTCCGCCAGCTGGCCCTGAAGCATGCGCTGTCGTCCAAGGCCCGCAGCGAGGATCTCGTGATCGTCGCCGACGTCGCCCTGGCCGAGGCCAAGACGAAGGTGGTCAAGGAGCGTTTCGCCAAGCTCGGCTGGGCGAATGCTCTGATCATCGACGGTGCGAGCGTGGACGAGAAGTTCGGCCTCGCCGCCCGCAACGTCCCGCATATCGATGTGCTGCCGGTGCAGGGCATCAATGTCTACGACATCCTGCGCCGCGAGAAGCTCGTGCTGACCAAGGCTGCGGTCGAAGCGCTCGAGGAGCGGTTCAAATGAGCAACCCGACCCATTACGACATCATCCGCAGCCCGGTGCTGAGCGAGAAGTCGACCATCGCGACGGAACAGTCGAAGGTCGTCTTCAACGTCCTGAAGACGGCGACCAAGCCGGAGATCAAGGCGGCCGTCGAGGCGCTGTTCAAGGTCAAGGTCACGGGCGTCAACACGCTGGTCCGCAAGGGCAAGGTGAAGCGCTTCCGCGGCGTCGTCGGCAAGCAGAGCGACGTCAAGAAGGCGATCGTGACGCTGGCCGAGGGCGAGTCGATCGACGTCTCGACCGGTCTCTAAGAGAGAAGAATAGGCAGAAGCCATGGCTCTCAAGCATTACAAGCCGACCACGCCGGGACAGCGCCAGCTCGTTCTCGTGGACCGTTCGGAGCTCTATGCCGGCAAGCCGGTCAAGGGCCTGACGGTTGGTCTCCGCCAGAGCGGCGGCCGCAACAATCTCGGCCGCGTCACTGCCTATGGCCGTGGCGGTGGTCACAAGCGCACCTATCGTCTCGTCGACTTCAAGCGCCGCAAGCGCGACATGACGGCGGTGGTCGAGCGCCTCGAATATGATCCGAACCGGACGGCGTTCATCGCCCTCATCAAGTATGAGGACGGCGAGCTCAGCTATATCCTGGCGCCGCAGCGCCTGGCGGTCGGCGATACGGTCGTCTCGGCGGCCCAGGCCGACGTGAAGCCCGGCAACTGCATGCCGCTCGGCGCGATGCCGGTCGGCACGATCGTCCACAATGTCGAGCTGAAGCCCGGCAAGGGCGGTCAGGTCGCGCGTTCGGCCGGCGCCTATGCGCAGTATGTCGGCCGTGACGGCGGCATGGCGATCCTGCGGCTCAACTCGGGTGAGCAGCGCCTCGTCAGCCAGGCCTGCGTCGCGACCGTCGGTGCGGTTTCGAACCCGGACCACGCCAACATCTCGATCGGCAAGGCCGGCCGCAACCGCTGGCTCGGCAAGCGCCCGAGCGTTCGCGGCGTCGCCATGAACCCGGTCGACCATCCGCATGGTGGTGGCGAGGGTCGTACCTCGGGCGGCCGTCATCCGGTCACGCCGTGGGGCAAGCCGACCAAGGGCAAGAAGACCCGCAACAACAAGTCGACCGACAAGTTCATCGCGCGCAGCCGTCACCTGCGCAAGTCCAAGTAAGAGGGCTCGACCGTGTCTCGTTCAATCTGGAAAGGTCCGTTCGTCGACGGATACCTCCTGCGCAAGGCCGAGAAGAGCCGTTCTTCGGGCCGCGGCGAGGTGGTCAAGATCTGGAGCCGTCGCTCCACGATCCTGCCGCAGTTCGTCGGTCTGACCTTCGGTGTCTATAACGGCCAGAAGCACATTCCGGTCCTCGTCAACGAGGACATGGTGGGCCATAAGTTCGGCGAGTTCTCGCCGACTCGCACCTATTACGGCCACACGGCCGACAAGAAGGCGAAGAGGAAGTAAGATGGGCAAGCCGAAGCGCGAACGCGCGCTGAAGGAGACCGAGGCTCGTGCGATCACGCGCATGATCCGCGTCTCGCCGCGCAAGCTCAACCTCGTCGCGGCTCTGATCCGGGGCAAGAAGGCCAGCACCGCTCTCGCGGACCTGACCTTCTCGGAGAAGCGCATCGCCCGCGACGTCAAGAAGACGCTCGAGTCGGCGATCGCCAATGCCGAGAACAATCATGATCTCGACGTCGACGCGCTCGTCGTCGCCGAGGCGTTCGTCGGCAAGGCGCTCGTGATGAAGCGCTGGTCGCCGCGCGCCCGTGGCCGTGTCGGCCGGATCGAGAAGCCGTTTTCGCATCTGACGATCGTCGTGCGTGAAGCTGGGGAGGCCGCCTGATGGGCCAGAAAGTCAATCCGATCGGCCTGCGTCTCGGCGTCAACCGGACCTGGGACAGCCGCTGGTTCGCCAACAAGGGCGAATACGGCAAGCTACTCCACGAGGACCAGAAGATCCGCGAGGTCCTGCTGAAGGACCTCAAGCAGGCCGCGGTCTCCAAGATCGTGATCGAGCGTCCGCACAAGAAGTGCCGCGTGACGATCCACTCGGCGCGTCCGGGTATCGTGATCGGCAAGAAGGGCGCCGATATCGAGAAGCTGCGCAAGACGGTCGGCAAGCTGACCGACAGCGAAGTGCACATCAACATCGTCGAGGTCCGGAAGCCGGAGATCGACGCGAACCTGGTGGCCGCTTCGATCGCGCAGCAGCTGGAGCGCCGCGTCGCCTTCCGCCGTGCCATGAAGCGCGCCGTTCAGTCGGCGATGCGTCTTGGCGCCGAGGGCATCCGCATCAACGCTTCGGGCCGCCTCGGCGGCGCGGAAATCGCCCGCCTCGAGTGGTATCGCGAGGGGCGTGTGCCGCTGCACACGCTGCGCGCCGATATCGACTACGGCACCGCGACGGCGCACACGGCCTATGGCACGTGCGGCATCAAGGTCTGGATCTTCAAGGGCGAGATCCTGGAGCATGACCCGATGGCGTCCGAGCGTCGCCAGACGGAAGGCAACGAGCAGGGCTCGGGCAGCGGTCGCCGCCGCGATAATGCGGCCTGACGAGCGCCACTGAAGCCGAGAGAGAAGCAAAATGCTGCAACCGAAGCGCACCAAGTTCCGCAAGCAGTTCAAGGGCCGGATCCACGGCGTCGCCAAGGGCGGCACGGACCTGAACTTCGGCGGTTTCGGGCTCAAGGCGCTCGAGCCCGAGCGCGTCACCGCGCGTCAGATCGAGGCGGCACGCCGCGCGATCACCCGCGCCATGAAGCGCGCCGGCCGCGTCTGGATCCGCGTGTTCCCGGATGTTCCGGTCACCGCGAAGCCGACCGAAGTCCGCATGGGCAAGGGCAAGGGCGCGCCTGAATACTGGGCGGCGCGCATCAAGCCGGGCCGCATCATGTTCGAGGTGGACGGCGTCGACGAGGAGACGGCCCGCGAGGCGCTGCGTCTCGGCGCGGCGAAGCTGCCGATCAAGACGCGCTTCATCCAGCGCATCGCCGACTGAAGCGGCGAACGGACGAGGACAGAGCCATGAAGGCGAAAGACGTTCGGCTGCAGACGGCCGACCAGCTCGAGACCGAGCTGGCCAATCTGAAGAAGGAGCAGTTCAACCTGCGCTTCCAGAAGGCCACCGGTCAGCTCGAGAACACCTCGCGCGTGCGGCAGGTTCGCCGTGACATCGCGCGCATCAAGACCATCGCCGCGCAGAAGCGCGCCGCGGACCAGGGCTGAGGAGACGAAGATGCCGAAACGCGTTCTGCAGGGCAACGTCGTCAGCGATGCCAATGACAAGACCGTCGTCGTGCTGGTCGAGCGCCGCTTCACGCATCCCGTGCTGAAGAAGACGGTGCGCCGGTCGAAGAAGTACCAGGCCCATGACGAGGCCAATAGCTACAAGGTCGGCGATACCGTCTTCATCGAGGAGTCGAAGCCGATCTCGAAGAACAAGCGCTGGGTCGTAGTCGGCACCGAACTGCCGACGGGCGAGTAAGCACGGAAGAGGTTCGTCGCGGCTCGTCCCTGGTGAGGGGCGGGCAGTGACCATGAAAGTAGGCGGCCAGTCATGATTCAGATGCAGACTAACCTCGACGTGGCGGATAACTCCGGCGCTCGTCGTGTGATGTGCATCAAGGTTCTCGGCGGTTCCAAGCGGAAATACGCCTCGGTCGGCGACATCATCGTCGTGTCGATCAAGGAGGCGATCCCGCGCGGTCGCGTGAAGAAGGGCGACGTCATGAAGGCGGTCGTCGTGCGCACCGCGAAGGATATCCGCCGTCCCGACGGCAGCGTCATCCGCTTCGACAAGAATGCGGCGGTGCTGATCAACAATCAGAAGGAGCCGATCGGGACTCGTATCTTCGGGCCGGTGCCGCGCGAGCTTCGCGCGAAGAACCACATGAAGATCATCTCGCTCGCGCCAGAGGTGCTGTAATGGCTGCCAAGATCAAGAAAGGCGACAACGTCGTCGTCCTGACCGGCAAGGACAAGGGCAAGACCGGCGAGGTGCTCAGCGTGCACCCGGCCGAGGAGCGGGCTGTCGTGCGCGGCGTCAATCTCGCGCGCCGGCACCAGAAGCAGACTGCGAGCGAGCAGGGCGGGATCGTCTCCAAGGAGCTCACGATCCACCTCTCGAACATCGCGATCGCCGACCCCAAGGACGGCAAGCCGACCCGGGTTGGTTTCAAGGTTACCGAAGACGGGCGCAAGCAACGCGTCGCAAAACGTTCGGGAGATGTGATCGATGGCTGAGGCAGCTTACGAGCCGCGGCTCAAGAAGTTCTACGAGGACGAGGTCCGTCAGAAGCTTGTCGCCGAGTTCGGCTACAAGAACGAGATGGAGATTCCGCGTCTCGACAAGATCGTGCTCAACATGGGCATCGGCGAGGCGGTGAACGATTCCAAGAAGGTCGGCACGGCCCTCGCGGATCTCGCGCAGATCGCCGGCCAGAAGCCAGCCGTCACCCGCGCCCGCAAGTCGATCGCGACCTTCAAGGTCCGCGAGCAGATGCCGATCGGCGGCAAGGTGACGCTGCGCAAGGCGCGGATGTTCGAGTTCCTCGATCGCCTCGTCACGATCGCGCTGCCGCGCGTCCGCGACTTCCGTGGTCTCAATCCGAAGAGCTTCGACGGCCGTGGCAACTACGCCCTGGGCATCAAGGAGCACATCATCTTCCCGGAGATCAATTACGACAAGGTCGACCAGGTCTGGGGCATGGACGTCATCGTCTGCACCACGGCCAAGACGGACGAGGAAGCGCGCGCCCTTCTGAAGGCGCTCAACTTCCCGTTCCGCCAGTAAGTCGCCGGGAAAGGATCAGGACGAGATGGCCAAGAAGAGCTCCATCGAGAAGAACAACCGGCGCCGCGCGCTGGCGAAGCAGTATGCCAGCCGCCGCATCAAGCTGAAGGCAGTCGCCAACGACGAGAGCCTGCCTCTGGAGGAGCGCTTCCAGGCGCGCCTCAAGCTGGCCGAGCTGCCGCGCAATTCCTCGCCGACGCGCATCCGCAACCGTTGCGAGGTCACCGGCCGTCCGCGTGGCGTCTACCGGAAGCTGAAGATGTCGCGCATCGCGCTTCGCGAACTCGGGTCGCTGGGTCTTATCCCGGGCCTGGTCAAGTCGAGCTGGTAAGGAGAACGGTCCGATGACGATGACCGATCCTTTGGGTGATATGCTCACCCGCATTCGCAACGCGCAGCTGCGCCGGCAGTCGAAGGTCTCCACGCCTTCGTCCAAGCTGCGCCAGCATGTGCTCGAGGTCCTCCAGCAGGAGGGCTATATCCGCGGCTTCGCGACCGTCGACCACGGCGATGGCAAGGCCGAGATCGAGATCGAGCTGAAGTATTTCGACGGCGAGCCGGTGATCCGGACGATCGAGCGTGTCTCGAAGCCGGGCCGCCGCGTCTATGCTTCCGTGAAGAGCATTCCGCGCGTCAAGAATGGCCTCGGCGTGTCGATCCTGTCGACGCCCAAGGGTGTGATGTCGGATGCCGACGCCCGCGAACAGAATGTCGGCGGAGAAGTTCTCTGCCAGGTGTTCTGATCCGGCCCCCAGCGCAACACGAACCGGACGGATTGGTCTGATGTCTCGTATTGGTAAGAAGCCGGTGGCGGTGCCCAAGGGCGTGACGGCCACCATCAATGGCCAGACGGTGTCGGTGAAGGGTCCGAAGGGCGAACTGTCCTTCAACTTCACGGATCACGTCTCGGTCGAACTCTCCGACAACGGCGTCTCGGTCGCGCCGCGCGATCAGTCCAAGGAGGCTCGCGCCGCCTGGGGCATGTCGCGGACGATGATCGCGAACCTGTTCAAGGGCGTGACCGAGGGCTTCTCGAAGAAGCTCGAGATCAACGGCGTCGGTTATCGCGCAGCCGTGCAGGGCCAGAACCTGCAGCTGGCTCTTGGCTACAGCCACGATGTGATCTATCCGATCCCGGCAGGCATCACGATTCAGTGCGCCAAGCCGACGGAGATCCTGGTGTCGGGCATCAACCGGCAGCAGGTCGGTCAGGTTGCCGCCGAGATCCGCGAGTTCCGCGGTCCCGAGCCCTACAAGGGCAAGGGCGTGAAATATGCGACCGAAACGATCTTCCGCAAGGAAGGCAAGAAGAAGTAAACGGAGCCCGTCATGGCCAACATCCAGAAGGACCGGCGCGCCGCGCGTGTCCGCCGTGCGCTCCGCAAGGTGGCGGGAGAGCGTCCGCGCCTCTCGGTCCACCGCTCGTCGGAGCATATCTACGCCCAGGTGATCGATGATGCCGAGGGCCGTACCCTCGCCGCCGCCTCGACGCTCGAGAAGGACCTGCGCAGCTCGCTGAAGACCGGTGCCGACAAGGCAGCGGCCGAGGCGGTCGGCAAGCTGGTCGCGGAGCGGGCCAAGGCGGCCGGCGTGACGGCGGTCGTGTTCGACCGCGGTCCGTACCTCTTCCATGGCCGCGTCAAGGCGCTGGCCGACGGAGCGCGCGAGGGCGGGCTCGAATTCTGACGCGACCTTCGGGGCGCGACTAACGGAACAACAGGACGATTGGGATTTCGATGGCCAGAGAGCAGCGGGAAGAGCGCGACAGCGAATTCGTCGACAAGCTCGTTCACATCAATCGCGTCGCGAAGGTGGTGAAGGGCGGCCGGCGGTTCGGTTTCGCCGCCCTCGTCGTCGTCGGCGACCAGAAGGGCCGGGTCGGGTTCGGCCATGGCAAGGCGCGCGAAGTGCCGGAGGCGATCCGCAAGGCGACCGAGGCCGCCAAGCGCTCGCTCGTCCGCGTGCCGCTGCGTGACGGCCGCACCCTGCATCACGACGTGTTCGGCCGTCATGGCGCCGGCCGCGTGTTCCTGCGCGCCGCCCCTCCCGGCACCGGCATCATCGCCGGCGGCCCGATGCGCGCCGTGTTCGAGACGCTCGGCGTCCAGGACGTGGTGGCGAAGTCGATGGGCTCGTCGAACCCCTACAACATGGTGCGTGCCACCTTCGCCGCTCTCGCGGCCGAGGACAGCCCGCGCTCCGTCGCGGCCCGCCGCGGCATCAAGGTCTCCGTGCTTCAGTCCCGCCGCGGCGGGAGCGAGGCCGATGTGGCCGCCGAGGCCTGATCGGCCGCGAGGAAGTCGAGGAACTGACCATGGCCAATGAAAAGACGCTCGTCATCGAGCAGATCGCCAGCCCCATCCGCCGTCCGGCCGAGCAGCGCGCCACGCTGATCGGCCTCGGCCTCAACCGGATCCGTCGCCGTTCGACGCTGCAGGACACGCCTGCGGTTCGCGGCATGATTGCCAAGGTGGCCCATCTCGTCCGCGTCGTGGACGAGGCGTGAGCCATAGAAGGACCACTTCGATGAAGCTCAACGAGATCAACGACAACCCGGGCGCCCACAAGGAGCGCATCCGCGTCGGACGTGGCATCGGTTCCGGCAAGGGCAAGACGGGCGGCCGTGGCGTCAAGGGCCAGAAGTCGCGCACCGGCGTCGCCATCAAGGGCTTCGAGGGTGGCCAGATGCCGCTGCATCGGCGCCTGCCGAAGCGCGGCTTCAACAACATCTTCGCGCTCGACTTCAACGAGGTCGGCCTCGGCCGCATCCAGGCCGCGCTTGACGCGGGCAAGCTGGAAGCCGGCACGGTCGTCACCGCGGAGTCGCTGAAGGCTGCTGGCGTGATCCGCCGCGTCAAGGACGGCGTGCGCATCCTCGGCTCGGGCGAGCTCAAGGCTGCGGTGACCTTCGAGGTCGCCGGCGCGTCGAAGCCGGCCATCGAGGCGATCGAGAAGCTCGGCGGTTCGCTCAAGGTTCTCGCTCCGAAGGCCGCCGAAGCCGCGGCCGAGTGACGCGCTGAGCGCATCCGTGGTCGGGACGCCGCTTGATTCGGCGTCTCCGAAAGCCCCGTTTATGTCCCTCTCCGGACCTGGGGTCCCTGACTCGGGGCCCGATCGGAGCGGCGAATGGCTTCTGCGGCTGAACAACTTGCGGCCAATCTCAATTTCGGCGCCTTCGCCAAGGCCGATGCGCTCAAGAAGCGCATCTGGTTCACGCTGGGTGCGCTGATCGTCTACCGCCTCGGCACCTATATCCCGCTGCCGGGCATCAATCCGGATGCGCTGGCGAGCGCGTTCAGCGGCCAGCAGTCCGGTATTCTCGGCCTGTTCAACATGTTCTCGGGCGGTGCCGTCGGTCGCATGGCGATCTTCGCGCTCGGAATCATGCCCTATATCTCGGCGTCCATCATCATCCAGCTGATGACGTCGATCGTGCCCAGCCTCGACGCCCTGAAGAAGGAAGGCGAGGCCGGCCGCAAGATCATCAATCAGTACACGCGCTACGGCACGGTGCTGCTGGCCGTCGTGCAGGCCTATGGCATCGCCGTGGGTCTCGAGGGCGGAACCAACATCGTCATCGATCCGGGCCTGTTCTTCCGCATCACCGCGGTGCTCACGCTGACGGGCGGCACGATGTTCCTGATGTGGCTCGGCGAGCAGATCACGTCGCGCGGCATCGGCAACGGTATTTCGCTGATCATCTTCGCCGGCATCGTCGCGAACCTGCCGCATGCGCTGGCCGGCATGCTCGACCTGACGCGCCAGGGCGCCATGCCGGTCTGGGTCATCGCGCTGGTCGCCATCGTCGCCGTCGCCGCGATCCTGTTCATCGTGTTCATGGAGCGGGCGCAGCGCCGCCTGATTATCCAGTATCCGAAGCGCCAGGTCGGCAACCGCATCTTCCAGGGCGAATCCTCGCATCTGCCGCTGAAGCTGAACACCGCCGGCGTCATCCCGCCGATCTTCGCGTCGTCGCTGCTGCTGCTGCCGGCTACCGTCGCGAACTTCACGCAGGGTCAGGGTCCGGGCTGGTTCAACACGATCGTGGCGCTGCTCGGCCATGGCACGATCCTCTACATGGCGCTCTATGCCGCCATGATCGTGTTCTTCGCCTTCTTCTACACGGCGATCGTTTTCAACCCTTCGGACACGGCCGACAATCTGAAGAAGCATGGCGGCTTCGTGCCGGGTATCCGCCCCGGCCAGCGCACGGCCGAATATATCGACTATGTGCTGACGCGAATCACCGTGCTGGGCGCGGCCTATCTGGTGATCGTCTGCCTGCTGCCGGAATTCCTGATCTCGGCGACCCATGTGCCGTTCTATTTCGGCGGAACGTCGCTGCTGATCGTCGTCAATGTGACGATGGATACCGTGTCGCAGATTCAGGGCCACCTGCTGGCGCACCAGTATGAAGGTCTGGTCAAGCGGTCGAAGCTGAAGGGGAAGAGGCGATGAGACTGATCCTGCTCGGACCACCGGGGGCTGGTAAGGGCACTCAGTCTGCTCGTCTCGTGCAGGAATACGGCATCCCGCAGCTGTCGACCGGCGACATGCTGCGGGCCGCGGTTGCGGCGGGAACGCCGGTCGGTCTTCGGGCCAAGGCGATCATGGATGCCGGCAATCTCGTCTCCGACGAGGTGGTGATCGGTATCGTCGCCGACCGGATTGACCAGGCGGATGCCCGCAAGGGGTTCATTCTCGACGGGTTCCCGCGCACGATCGCCCAGGCGGATGCGCTGGAGGCGATGCTGGCGGGCAAGGGCCTCAAGCTCGATGTCGTCATCGAACTCAAGGTCGACCAGACCAAGCTCATCGACCGGATCGTGAAGCGCGCCGAGGAGACGAAGGCGCGGGGTGAGCCGGTTCGCAAGGACGACGATCCGGAGGTCTTCAAAACCCGGCTCGAAGCCTATCGGCGGGACACCGCGGCGATCGCCCCTTATTACAAGGAGCGGGGTCGTCTGATCGAGATCGACGGGATGCGGTCGATCGACGATGTCTGGGCCGATATCAAAAAGACGGTCACGCCTCTTGACGAGGCTGTCGCGAGCCGATAAGGGTCGCGGCTCAATCCGGCCGGCGCTGTCCCTCGATCAGGAACGGCGCTGTTTGCCGTGAACAATAAGTCCGCAAGGGCCGGCCTCCACCGGACGCGGACATAACCGCCGCCCGCAAGGGTGGCCTCACATGGAGACGGCAATGGCCCGTATCGCAGGCGTCAACATTCCGACGAACAAGCGCGTGATCATCGCGCTTCAGTACATCCACGGCATCGGCGCCAAGAACGCCAAGGACATCGTGGAGAAGGTCGGTATCGATCCTTCGCGTCGCGTCAACGAGCTTTCGGACGCGGAAGTCCTGCAGATTCGCGAGACGATCGACCGCGACTACGTCGTGGAAGGCGATCTGCGCCGCGAAGTGGCCATGAACATCAAGCGGCTGATGGACCTCGGCGCGTATCGCGGCCTGCGTCATCGCCGTGGCCTGCCGGTCCGCGGCCAGCGCACGCATACCAATGCGCGCACCCGCAAGGGCCCGGCCAAGCCGATCGCCGGCAAGAAGAAGTAATTCGCGAGCTAAGGGGCGCTATGCCCCCGGTGGAGCCGCCGGCATTACGGCGGTGACGAGATCGAACCCAAGGATAGAGAATGGCTAAGGACACCACGCGCGTACGCCGCCGCGAGCGCAAGAACATCTCCTCCGGCGTCGCGCATGTGAACTCGACGTTCAACAACACCATGATCACCATCACCGACGCGCAGGGGAACACGATCTCCTGGTCGTCTGCCGGAATGATGGGCTTCAAGGGCTCGCGCAAGTCGACGCCGTATGCGGCGCAGATGGCTGCCGAGGATGCGAGCCGCAAGGCCGCCGAGCACGGCATGAAGACCCTCGAGGTCGAGGTTTCGGGTCCGGGTTCGGGCCGCGAGTCGGCGCTGCGCGCGCTGCAGGCCGCCGGCTTCACGATCACCTCCATCCGCGACGTCACGCCGATTGCCCATAACGGCTGCCGTCCGCGCAAGCGTCGCCGCGTCTGACGGCTCTCGCCGGCGCCCGGGAACGGGGGCCGGCCTTTTGCGCTTCGGCATTGCGCCCGCGGCTTCACCCGGGCGACGGCCCGCCGGTCCGAACGGCGGCGCCTGAGATGGAAAGGATACGGTCGTGATCCACAAGAATTGGCAAGAGCTGATCAAGCCGAACAAGCTCGAGGTTACGCCGGGCTCGGATCCCAAGCGCCTGGCGACCGTCGTTGCGGAGCCTCTGGAGCGGGGCTTCGGCCTGACGCTCGGCAACGCGCTGCGCCGGGTGCTGCTGTCGTCGCTGCAGGGCGCGGCGGTGACGGCGGTCCAGATCGACGGTGTGTTGCACGAGTTCTCGTCGATTGGCGGCGTGCGTGAGGATGTGACCGACATCATCCTCAACATCAAGGAAATCGCCATCAAGATGCAGGGCGACGGCCCGAAGCGGATGGTGGTGCGCAAGCAGGGTCCTGGCGTCGTCACCGCTGGCGACATCCAGACCGTCGGCGATGTCGAGGTGCTCAACCCCGAGCTCGTGCTGTGCACGCTCGACGAGGGCGCCGAGATCCGCATGGAGTTCACGGTCAACACCGGCAAGGGTTACGTGCCGGCCGACCGCAACCGGCCCGAGGACGCGCCGATCGGCCTGATCCCGGTCGACAGCATCTACTCGCCGGTCAAGAAGGTCTCCTACCGGGTCGAGAACACCCGCGAGGGCCAGGTGCTCGACTATGACAAGCTGACGCTGTCGGTCGAGACGGACGGCTCGCTGCGTCCGGACGACGCCGTCGCCTATGCGGCGCGCATCGTGCAAGACCAGCTGTCGATCTTCGTCAATTTCGAGGAGCCCCAGAAGGAGACGGCGACGGAGAGCATTCCGGAGCTCGCCTTCAACCCGGCGCTGCTCAAGAAGGTGGACGAGCTGGAGCTCTCTGTGCGCTCGGCCAACTGCCTGAAGAACGACAACATCGTCTATATCGGCGACCTCATCCAGAAGACCGAAGCCGAGATGCTCCGGACTCCGAATTTTGGTCGCAAGTCGCTCAACGAGATCAAGGAAGTTCTCGCCCAGATGGGTCTCCATCTCGGCATGGAGGTCACGAACTGGCCGCCGGAGAACATCGAGGAACTCGCCAAGCGCTACGAAGACCATTATTGAGATCGCACCCACGGCGTGAGCCGCCGGTCAATTCTGTAGGAGAGAGCCATGCGCCACGGTAATTCGGGCCGCAAGTTCAGCCGCACCGCCAGCCATCGCAAGGCGATGTTCGCCAATATGGCTGCCGCGCTGATCACGCACGAGCAGATCACCACCACGCTGCCGAAGGCGAAGGACCTGCGTCCGATCGTCGAGAAGCTCGTGACCCTCGGCAAGCGGGGCGACCTGCATGCCCGCCGCCAGGCGATCGCCGAGCTGCGCGATGTCGCTGCCGCGAAGAAGCTCTTCGACACGCTCGGTCCGCGTTACAAGGAGCGGAACGGCGGCTACACGCGCGTTCTCAAGGCCGGCTTCCGCTATGGCGACAACGCCGCCGTCGCCGTGATCGAGTTCGTCGATCGCGACGTCGAGGCGAAGGGCGCCGCTGATCGCGCGCGTACCGCGGCCGCCGAGGCCGAGGGCGAGGCCGTTGCGGCCTGATCGTCCGGTCATCGAATCAGCGAAAAGGCGGCCTCCGGGCCGCCTTTTTCATTGTGGGCTTTGCGAAGAGGCGCTCACGGACGCGGTGCGAGCGGCGGCGGGAAGGCGAGAATCTCGCTGGTGTAGTTTTCCGCAACGAGGCTGAAGGCGGTCCCGTCCGGCTTCTTCAGCACGGCGCGGTGCGCGAGCACGAATCGCGGGATCTCGAGGCTCTCGCCAGGCTTCGACGCCGGGGCTCCCTTTGCCGAAGCGAGTGTTTCCCATCCATCCGGCAGCGGATGCCACACCAGTTTCGCATCGAGCGTCGTACGCGAGAAGCCGAGCGGTTTGACGACACGGCCGAAGGCGGTGTCCGTCGTCTCGAGTTCGCGGTTCATGGCCTCGGTGAGCTGGCCGGGCCGATACCAGTTGTCGGCCTCGGACAGCACGCGGCTGCCGCAGGTGAGGCGGACGCGGCGATGCACGATCCGCTCGTCGGGCGTCGCGCCCAGGGCCGCGCGGATATCGGCATCGGCCGGCTTTTCGGCGCCCTCGACCCGTTGGGCCACGATCTTGCTGCCTGCAGGCGCCAGCGCGTGATCGGCGCACCAGCGATCAAGCGTCAGCGTCGCGGAGGGCGTCGAGAGCAGCGTCGCGTTCAGCGTCTGGATGAGGGCGAGGGCGGCGAGGCGGGCCTCGGTCGTATCCGGCCAGGCGGGCGGCGCCGGCTCGCGGGCAGTCGCAGGCGTGGCCGCGATCAGGACGGCGATCGACGCGCCGGCGAGGGCGCGGGCGAAGCGGGGAAGCACGGCCATCAGAGCTTTTCCAGCGACGTGAAGCGGAAGAGGAAGCTCGGTTCGGTCATAGACTGGTCGAGCGACAGGCGGCTCGAGCGATAGCAGTCCGGCTCGTCCGAGAAGAATGTGCCGGAGAAGCGGATCGCGTCGCCTTGCGCCAGCTTGCCGACCGCGGCGGCGAGCGGCGTCCCGGCGAGGATCAGCGTCTTGTCCTCGATATCGGACATGGCATTGTTCCACGTCTTCACCAGCGTGCCGTCCGGCAGCGCGACGGAGAGGATCGTGCGCCCGCCCGGATCGCGCTCGACTTCCTTGATCGCGCCGACCCAGCCATTGACTTCCGGCTTCTTGACGGCGGCGCAGATGGCGGCGGCGCGCGTCGACTGCAGCGCCACGCGGGCGTCGTAATCTGCCTTCTCATAGGCCGCCCGAGCGTCGCCGACCGCCTTGATGAAGGCCGTCTCGTCGCGCGACTGCTTGTCGGCGAGAGCTGCGAGCTTCTCGGCCTCGCTCGGCTGCGGCGGTGCGGGCGGCGGCGCCGGGACCTCAGGCGCGGGCTGTGGCGCGGGGAGGGCGGCGGTCGGGTCGGGAACTGCCGCCTGCGGAGTGGCTGGCGGGGCTGCCGCCAGGGGATCGGTCTCGGTGCCGACGACGGTGGTCGTGGTGACGGATACGGGAGCGGGCAGCTTGCCCGGCTCCAGCTGCGATTCGTCCTTCGAAGCGGCGGGATCGGCGGCCGGCGGCGCGGCGGGCGCAGGCGCGGGCGGAGCCGGCTCGGCTTCCGCCGGCTGTGCGGGCTCGGGATCGACGGCGATCGGCTCTGTGACGATCGGCTGCGGCGAGGGCAGGGCGGCGATGTCGAAGCCTGGCAGGCGCGGTTTCACGATCGCGCCGCCGGCACCGACGATGACGGCGAGCAGGCCGAGCGATGTGAAGACGCTGTTGACGAGCCGCGGACCGCGGAGGATCAGCGGCACGACGCCGGCGAGCAACAAGACGAGGCCGGCGATGAAGAGCAGAACCCAGAGCATCGGTATCCTTCTCGCCCCGCGGCTATTATCCAGAAGCGGACCACGGCGCCAAGTGCCGAATCGGGCGGAATGAGATGCTCCACCCACGCGGGGCGGAAGCCAAGGAAGGATTGCCGGCGCGACGGCTGGCGCTCTCGCCGTTGCGTCGGGGTGCTGCGGCCATGGGGTCGCCTCAATTGATGGCGAATCGTCGCCCAAGGCTTGGAACCGAGGAGATCGAACGCATGCGGCGACTGGTGATGACGGCTCTGGCGATGGCGATGCTCGCGACGGCGGCTCCGGCCCGCGCAGCCGAGCCGGTAGTCCCGCCCTCGCAGGCGGCGCTGGTCTATTCCTTCGCGCCGCTGGTGAAGGGCGTGTCGCCGGCGGTCGTCAACGTCTATGCCTCGCGAACGGTGCGCCAGCGCGTCTCGCCCTTCATGGACGATCCGTTCTTCCGCCAGTTCTTTGGCGGCGGCGGCATGGCCACACGGCCGCGCGTACAGCAGTCGCTGGGATCGGGCGTCATCATCGACAAGTCCGGCGTCGTGGTGACCAATTATCACGTGATCGCCAATGCCGACGAGGTGAAGGTCGCGCTCGCCGACAAGCGGGAACTCGCCGCCGACATCGTCATGAAGGACGAGCGGATGGATCTAGCCGTCCTGCGCCTCAAGGGCGGTAGCGGCGACTTCCCGACCATCGCCTTCGCCGATTCCGATGCGCTCGCCGTCGGCGACCTCGTGCTCGCGATCGGCGATCCCTTCGGCGTCGGCCAGACCGTCACCAGCGGCATCGTCTCCGCGCTCGCCCGCACGCAGATGGGCGCCTCCGACTACCAGTTCTATATCCAGACCGACGCGGCGATTAATCCCGGCAATTCGGGCGGCGCGCTCGTGGACATGCAGGGCCGGCTGGTCGGCATCAACACCGCGATCTATTCCCGCTCGGGTGGGTCGATCGGCATCGGCTTCGCCATTCCCAGCAATATGGTGCGGGTCGTCGTCGCCGCGGCGCTCAACGGCAAGCGGGTGCAGCTTCCCTGGATCGGCGCGGACTTCCAGCAGGTGACGCCCGATCTCGCGGCCGGGCTCGGGCTCGACCGGGCGCGCGGCGCACTGGTCGCTTCGGTGACGGATGGCAGCCCGGCGGAAAAGGCGGGCCTGAGGGCCGGTGATCTCGTCGTCAGCGCCGATGCCGTCGATGTCGACGATCCGCCCTCGCTCAACTACCGCCTCGTGACGAAGGGCATCGGTTCCTCGGTCGAACTCGGCGTCATTCGTGCCGGCAAAGCCGAGAAAGCGACGATCGCGCTGGAGGCGGCACCCGAGATTCCGCCGCGCGACGAGCGGCTGATCGACATCGAGTCACCCTTCGCCGGGGCGACGGTCGTCAATCTTTCGCCGGCCGTCATCGCCGATCTCGGTTATAAAGGGCGCCGCAGCAAGGGTGTTCTGGTCGAGAAGGTGGCGGAGGACTCGATTGCGTCGCGCGTCGGATTCCAGGCCGGCGACGTCATTGTCGAGGTCAACGGCGTGCCGGTCGACGCGACGCGCACGCTCGCCGATCTCGCCCGCCAGCGCTTCGATCTGTGGCGGCTGGCCATCGAGCGCGACGGCCGGCTGATCCGATCCACCATCGGAGGATGAGGTGAGCAATCTGTTCGAGGCGGCCGGGCTGGAGAAGGCGGCGCCGCGGCCGCTGGCCGACCGGCTGCGGCCGACCCGCCTCGCCGCGGTCGTCGGACAGGATCATCTCGTCGGCGAGACCGGCGCGCTCACCCGCATGCTGAATTCCGGCTCGCTCGGCTCCATGATCTTCTGGGGCCCGCCCGGCACCGGCAAGACGACGGTGGCGCGGCTGCTGGCCGGCGAGACGGAGCTGCATTTCGAGCAGATCTCGGCGGTCTTCTCGGGCGTCGCCGACCTCAAGAAGGCCTTCGAGCAGGCGCGCGCCCGCCGCCAGATGGGCCGCGGCACGTTGCTCTTCGTCGACGAGATCCACCGCTTCAATCGCGCGCAGCAGGACAGTTTCCTTCCCGTGATGGAGGACGGCACCGTCACATTGGTCGGCGCGACGACGGAGAACCCGTCCTTCGAGCTCAACGCGGCGCTCCTGTCGCGCGCCCGTGTGCTGGTCTTCCATTCCCACGACGCCCAGTCGATCGGCCAATTGCTGACGCGCGCCGAGGAGGAGGAAAAGCGGCCGCTCCCGCTCGACGAGGAGGCACGGGCAGTGCTGGTCCGGATGGCCGATGGCGACGGCCGCGCGGCGCTGACGCTCGCCGAGGAAGTCTGGCGCGCGGCGCGAGCGGGCGAAATTTTCGATGCCGCGGCCCTGCAGGAGATCGTGCAGCGGCGCGCGCCGATCTACGACAAGGGCCAGGACGGGCACTACAATCTCATATCCGCCCTGCACAAATCGGTGCGCGGCTCCGATCCGGACGCGGCGCTCTATTATCTTGCCCGCATGTTCGATGCCGGCGAGGACCCGCTCTATCTCGGGCGCCGACTGGTGCGCATGGCGATCGAGGATATCGGCCTCGCCGATCCGCAGGCGCTGGTGATCGCCAATGCGGCCAAGGATGCCTACGATTATCTCGGCAGCCCGGAAGGGGAGCTCGCCTTCGCGCAGGTCGCCGTCTATCTCGCGACCGCGCCGAAATCGAACGCCGTCTACACCGCCTTCAAGGCCGCGACGGACGTCGCCAAGAAGGGCGGCTCGCTGCTGCCGCCGAAGACGATCCTCAACGCGCCGACCAAGCTCATGAAGACCGAGGGCTACGGCTCGGGCTACCGCTACGACCATGACGAGCCCGACGCCTTTTCCGGGCAGGATTATTTCCCCGAGGCGCTCGGCCGCCAGACCTTCTACGAGCCCGTCGAGCGCGGCTTCGAGCGCGAGATCAGGAAGCGGCTCGAATATTGGGCGAAGCTTCGGAAAGAGCGGGGAGGCGGGTAGCCTCAGCCCTCCCGTCTTGCGCGTCCCGGAGCACCGGCGATGAGCGGGATTGTCAGGCCATAGAGCGCCGCGCCAACGACCCAGACCAGCCCCGGGAAGACGGGGCGAGAGGCGAAATAGAGGCTGCTGATCGCCAGCGGCCCGAAGATCGAGGCGAGGCTGGTCATAGAGGCGAGTACGCCCTGCAGCCTCCCCTGATGGTCGCCGTCGACACGCGCGGTCACCAGCGACTGGAGGGCCGGCATGCTGACGCCGCCGAGGCAGAAAAGCGGCAGCAGCAGAAAGGCCATCCACCCGACGGTCGTCACGGCGATCAGGATATAGGCGGCGGCATCCGCGGTCATGCCGATGAAGAGAGCCCGCTTTTCGCCGAGGCGCTCGGTGAGCGGGCCGACGAGGAAGGCCTGCGCCAGCGCATGCAGCAGGCCGAAGCCCGCCAGCGAGATGCCGATCGTCACCGGGCTCCACGCGAACCGATCTTCGCCATAGAGCACCCAGATCGTTCCGGCGATCTCGCCGATGAAGCTGAAGGCGACAAAGGCGCCGATCAGCGGAAGCAGCGCGGGAAAGCCCAGCGCCCAGCGAAGTGGCGCGAGCGGATTGAGCGAGGGTCGGGTGGTGCCCGCCGGCACCGCGGGCCGCGACTCGCGGACAAGGAAGAAGGTGACCAGCAGGTTGGCCGCATTGAGCAGCGCCGCGGCCAGGAACGGCGCGCGGATCCAGACCTCGCCGAGCATCCCGCCCACGACCGGACCGGCGATGAAGCCGAGGCCGAAACAGGCGCTGAGCTGGCCGAACCGGCGCGCCCGCATATGCTCGGGCGTCACATCGGCGATATAGGCGGACGCGACGGCCATGTTGGCGGCGGTCACGCCGGCGATGGCGCGGCCGACGAAGAGCAGGATGAGCGAGGGCGCGAAGGCCATGAAGAGATAGTCGATCGCGGCACCGGCCAGCGACATGAGGAGGACGGGACGCCGGCCGAGCCGGTCGGAGAGCATGCCGAGCAACGGCGAGGCGAGAAACTGCATCATAGCGTAGAGCGACAGGAACGCCCCGAACCGCCAGCCGAGATCGCCGACATGGCCGACATCGCGCAGCAGACCTGGAATGATGGGAAGCGTCAGCCCGATGCCGGCCGCATCGAGCGTGATCGTTGCAAAGATGGCAAGAAGGGAGCGGTTCATGATCGATCGCTGCAGAACTTTATCGTTGATAAAGATTCTGTAGGCGCGAACGGCAGATTTGGCAAGGAGGTCGGATGAAGGTCGATCGGGCGCGTATTCTCGACGAGGCGCTCTCGCTCCTGAACGAGGTCGGCGTTGACGGACTCACGACGCGGATGCTGGCGGCCCGCCTCGGGGTCCAGCAGCCGGCGCTCTACTGGCATTTCAGGAACAAGCGCGCCCTCCTCGATGCGATGAACGAGGAGATTCTCGCCCGGCGGCCCCAGCGCGCGCCCCCGGCCAGCAGCGCCGACTGGCGGCCCTTTCTCGAGGCGAATGCCGGCGACTTCCGCGATGCGCTGACGGCCTGGCGCGATGGCGGCCGCGTGCATGCCGGCACCGAGGCCGGTCCGCATGACCTCGACCGGATCGAGGCGCAATTGCGCTTCCTGACTGGCGCCGGCTTCACCCCGACCTTCGCCATGGACCTCGTCATCGCGATCAGCCGCTACACGGTCGGCTGCGTCGTCGAGGAGCAGGCGGAGGGCGCAGACGAAGCGTCGCGCCAGGCATTGGAGGAGAGCGCTCGCGACTATCCGCTCACGGGCATCGCGCTACGCCACTATCGGACGAGCAGCCACAAGGCGGCGTTCGAGCGGGGACTGAGGATGCTGCTGGACGGCGCCGAGGCCGCGCTGGAGGGGATGAGAAGAGGCGACCCGCTGAGACCGTGATCAAGGCCGGCTTGGCGGGCGCTCGTCACTCTGGCTAGGATCGCGTCGGTTCAGCGCTAGGCGGAGATGCCCATGTTCCTCATCGGCCAATACGATTCCCCCTTCGTCCGCCGCGTCGGCATCGCGCTGCGGCTCTATGAGCTGCCTTTCGAGCATCGGCCGTGGTCGAGCTTCGGGGATGCCGAGAAGATCGCGGCTTATAATCCGCTCCGGCGGGTGCCGACGCTAGTGCTGGACAGCGGCGAGGTGCTGATCGAGAGCGCGGCGATCCTCGATTATCTGGACGAGGAAGCGGGCGAGGGGCGGGCCCTGATCGCGGCGCACGGGCCGGAGCGGCGGCGGGCGCTGAAGGTCGCGGCGCTGGCAACGGGCCTCGCCGACAAGGCAGTGATCCTCTTCTACGAGGGCGTGCTGCACAAGGATAAGTCTGAGGTGTGGGTCGCGCGCTGCAAGGCTCAGATCGGCGCGGTGCTGGACGCTCTCGAGGAGGACCGCGCGGCGCGGCCGACGTCGTATTGGTTCGGCGATGGGATCGGCCATGCCGACATCGCGGTCGCGGCGGCGCTGCGCTTCGTCAGGGATGTCCACCCGGACCTCTTCGGCCATCATCCGGCGCTGGAGGCGCATTCGGCGCGCTGCGAAGCGCTGCCGGTCTTCATCGAGATTTCGCAGCCCTTCGTGCCACCGGCCTGAGGATCAGGCGTCGGGTGCAAGGTGGCGGCGGATCAGCGTCGCCACCGTCGCGACCAGCGCGATGCCGAACATCAGGCCGAAGCTCGATTCGACGGCCCCCAGCATCGGATGGCCGTAAAAGAAGAGGCTCGTTTCCGTCTCGCTGCTGATGCGTGCCGTCTGAAAGCGGAGCATGGATGCGGCGCTGGCGACGCCGAGGCTGACGCCAAGCATGCGCGCGAGGTTGAGCATCGCGCCTGCCTCGCCGGAAAGCCCCTTGGGCGCCGTGCCCATGGTGGCGCTGTTGTTGGGCGCCATGAAGAAGCCGAGCCCGGCGCCGAACACGGCGAGCGCCGTCATGCCGATGGCGCGCGAGGGAATTGGCTCCAGCGCGACCAGCGACAGCGTGAGCAGGGCCGTGGTCGCGAGCGCCATGCCGAACAGGCTGAGCGTCGCCGTCGCGTAACGCTTCACAAGCATGCCGGCGATCGGCGCCGCGATGCCGAGCGCGATCGGGATTGCAGAGAGGCGGAGGCCGGCCCGCATGGGCGGCTCGTGCAGGCCGCGGATCGCAGCGTAGGACATCAGGTAGAACATGCCGTAGAGCAGCGCGAAGCTCAGCATGACGGCGAAGACGCCGAGCGAGAATGGCCGCGAGCCGAAGAGCTTGAGGTCGATCATGGGCGCGCTTGCCACGCGTTCGCGCCAGATGAAGAGGGCGAGCAGCGCCACGCCGGCGGCGAGAAGCGAGAGCGACGGGGCCGAAGCGATGCCCCAGTCGGCGGCATGGTTGAGGACGACGACGAGCGCCACGATCGCCGGCCCGAGCAGCACCATGCCGAGCCAATCGAAGCCTTTCTCGTCGGGCGAGACCGTATCGTCCGGCAGCACCAGCCAGCCGACGGCGACGCCGATGATGCCGACCGGGACTGTCACCCAGAAGATCGCCGGCCAGCCGAAGGAGCCGAGAAGCACGCCGCCGATGATCGGCCCGAGGCTGACGCCGACGGCCTGCGCGGCGGAGAAATAGCCCATCGCGCGCGGGCGGCGCTCGTTGCCGGCGGCATGGACGAGAATGGCGATCGAATTGGCGCCGAGCAGCGCCGCGCCGACGCCCTGGATGACGCGGAAGGCGATGAGTTCGCCCAGCGACCCGGCCATGCCGCAAAGCGCCGAGGTGACAAGGAAGATCGCCATGCCGAGCAGATAGAGGCGCTTGCGGCCGAACATCTCGCAGAGCCGGCCGAAGGGCGGCAGCGCGGCGGCAAAGGCGACGACATAGGCGAGCGCGACCCAGCTGACCACCGTCTCGCGGGTATCGAAGCGGACCGCGAGATCCGGCAGGGCGAGCTGGACGACGCTGGCGTCGAACTGGCCCATGAAAGAGCCGACGCAGGTCACCGCGACGACATACCGGGGATAGTTCGGCCGCGCGGCGATGCGGGCGCGCAGCGCCGCGATCGGATTTCTTCCGTCGGTCGCGCCAGACGGCCGCGTCTCGCTCATGAGTGTCTTCCCCCGAAGGCGGCCTTTATCGCATGGCGCCGGCGTTTGTGCACCGGGAGGTCGGGGCGTGACGCGGGCCTCTTTCCGCGCCGCCGTCGCGGCGTATAAGGTCGGCCGGAAACGGGACCGATCGCGCAACGGCGATCATGAGGGAGGATCGAGGCATGAAGACCCGCGCCGCCGTGGCCTGGGAGGCCAACAAGCCGCTCACCATCGAGACGATCGAGATCGAAGGGCCGCGGCCCGGCGAGGTGCTGGTCGAGATCATGGCGACGGGCGTCTGCCACACCGACGCCTACACCCTGTCCGGCCTCGATTCGGAAGGCAAGTTCCCGGCGATCCTAGGCCATGAGGGCGCGGGGATCGTGCGCGAGGTCGGCGCCGGCGTGACCTCGGTGAAGGTCGGCGACCACGTCATCCCGCTCTACACGCCCGAGTGCCGCAACTGCAAGACGTGCCTGTCGCGGCGGTCCAATCTCTGCACCTCGATCCGCTCGACGCAGGGACAGGGCCTGATGCCCGATTCGACCTCGCGCTTCTCCTGCGACGGTGAGACGGTGTTCCACTATATGGGCACCTCGACCTTCTCGAACTTCACGGTGCTGCCCGAGATCGCGGTCGCCAAGGTCCGCGAGGACGCGCCGTTCGACAAGATCTGCTATATCGGCTGCGGCGTGACCACCGGCATCGGAGCGGTGATCTACACGGCCAAGGTCTGGCCGGGCGCCAATGTCGTCGTCTTCGGGCTCGGCGGCATCGGCCTCAACGTGATCCAGGGCGCCCGCATGGTCGGCGCCGACAAGATCATCGGCGTCGATCTCAACCCGGCGAAGGCGGAGATGGCCCGAAAGTTCGGCATGACGCATTTCGTCAATCCGGACGAGGTCGGCCGCGACAAGGTCGTGCAGGCGATCGTCGATCTGACGGGCGGCGGCGCGGACTTCTCGTTCGAATGCATCGGCAATGTCCACACGATGCGGCAGGCGCTCGAATGCTGCCATCGCGGCTGGGGCGAATCGATCATCATCGGCGTCGCGCCCTCGGGCACCGAGATCTCGACCCGTCCGTTCCAGCTCGTCACCGGCCGCGTCTGGCGCGGCTCGGCCTTCGGTGGCGCGCGCGGCCGCACCGACGTTCCGAAGATCGTCGACTGGTACATGGACGGGAAGATCAACATCGACGACCTGATCACCCACACCATGCCGCTGGGCGAGATCAACACCGCCTTCGACCTGATGCACGAGGGCAAGTCGATCCGGTCGGTCGTGCTCTTCTGACGGCAGCATGGCGCTGCCGCTCCGCGCGATCGAGATCGAGAACTACCGCTCGATCCGCAAGCTCTACCTCCCCGTCGAGCGGCTGACCGTCCTTGTCGGTCGGAACGGGGTCGGCAAGTCCAATCTCTATCGCGCGCTGGAACTGCTGCAGCGCGCGGCGGCGGGCACGATCACGCGGGCGCTGGTGGAGGAGGGCGGCATCGAATCCGCTTTCTGGGCCGGCAAGCGGCGCGACGGCGACCTGGCGCGGATCAGGCTCAGGGCGATCTTCGATGAACTCGACTATGCGATCGAGATCGGCACGCCAGCACCGATCGACGAGGCGGCGCTGACCCCTGCCGAACCCATGGCGAAGGCCGAGGAACTGCGTTCGCTGCTCGGCCGCAAGCCAGTGACGCTGATGAAGCGCGGCGGGCCATCCGCCTGGCTCCGAGACGATGACGGCGCCCGCCAGAGCTACAGCGAGGCCCTGATCCCGTCCGAGACGGCGCTCGCCTCATTCCGCGACCAGGGCCGCTTTCTCGAGCTGGAACTCGTCCGCCGGGCGTTAACTGATTGGCGCTTCTACCACGATTTCCGCACCGATCGCGCCTCGGCGCTGCGGCGGCCGGCGCTCGCCATCACCACGCCGACGCTCGCTTCGGACGGATCGGATCTCGCCGCGGCGCTCGCGACCGTGAAGATCATCCGCGGCGAGTCGCCGGCGATCGATGCGGCGATCGAGGACGCCTTTCCCGGCGCGCGGCTCTCCTTCGACTTCGGCCAGGGCCAGGTGGCGCTCGGCCTGCGCTTCGCCGACCTGCCGCGCACGCTGGCCGCGCATGAACTCTCGGACGGGACGCTCGCCTATCTCGCGCTCGTGGCGGCGCTGACGAGCTATCGCCTGCCGGGCTTCATCGCCCTCAACGAGCCGGAATCGAGCCTCCATCCCGAGCTGATCCGCCCGCTGGCGCGGCTGATCGCCAACGCCGCGGAGCGCACGCAGGTCTGGGTGGTGACGCATTCCGAGCCGCTCGCGGCGGCGCTGGCGGAGGAGGGCGGCATCAGGCCGCGGACCGTCGTCAAGCAGGAGGGCGCGACCTGGATCAAGGGCCTGCGCCTCGTCGGCACGTTCGACGACGAGGATTGAGCTTCAGATCGCGAAGGAGGTGCCGCAGCCGCAGGAGGAGGTCGCCAGCGGATTCCTGATCTGGAAGCTCTGGCCGATGAGGTCGTCGGCGAAATCGATGACCGAGCCTTCCATATAAGGGATCGAGACCTGGTCGATCAGCACGGTCGCGCCGCCGCGCTCGATCACGAGGTCGTCGTCGTTGCGCGTCTTGTCGAGGTCGAAGCCGTACTGGAAGCCGGAACAGCCGCCGCCCGAGACGCTGATGCGCAGCGCCGTACCCGCGCTCTCCTTCGAAAGGATGCGCGCGATGCGCTTCACCGCGCTGTCGGACAGGGTGATGCCGCTGGTGTCGGTCATGGTTTCGGTCGTCATGGTCATGTTCCATTGCCGGCCTATCACCGGCTGGCGGTTCACGATAGTTAGGAACGCGATTTTTCGTGTCAATCGCGTCCGGGCGCGGAGGATGGCGTGCAGGGCGAATTCGGCGGCCTGATCGGTTTCGGCTCGGCGGGACGGGCCGCCTATGCGGTCGATCCGGCGGCGAGCCGCGGGCGGCTGCACCATGAGCCGGCGAGCCCGACGCGCACGCCCTTTCAGCGCGATCGCGATCGCATCATCCATTCGACGGCCTTCCGCCGCCTCAACAACAAGACGCAGGTCTTCCTCTATGACGAGGGAGACCATTACCGGACGCGCCTCACCCACACGATCGAGGTGGCGCAGATCGCGCGGGCGCTGGCGCGGGCGCTCAGGCTCGACGAGGACCTCGCCGAGGCGGTGGCGCTCTCCCATGATCTCGGCCACACGCCGTTCGGCCATGCCGGCGAGCGGGCGCTCGACCGCGTGATGGCGCCCTATGGCGGCTTCGACCACAACGCGCAGAGCCTTCGCGTCGTGACGCGGCTCGAGCGGCGTTATCCCGATTTCGACGGGCTCAATCTCTCCTGGGAGACGCTGGAGGGGCTCGTGAAGCATAACGGGCCGCTGATCGCGCCGGGCGGCGATCCGGCCTCGTTGCCGGCGGCGATCCGCGCCTATTCTGCCGAGCAGGACCTCGCGCTCTCGACCTTCGCCTCCGCCGAGGCGCAGGCGGCCGCCATCGCCGACGACATCGCCTATGACGCGCATGACATCGACGACGGGCTGCGCGCCGGCCTCCTCGATGTGCGCGGGCTCGCCGAGGTGCCGTTCCTCGCCGGCATCATGGACGAGATCGAGCACCTCCATCCCGGCGTCGGCGGGCCGCGGCTCGTCAACGAGATCGTCCGCCGCGTCATCACGCGCATGATCGAAGACGTGATCCAGCAGTCGCTGGCGACGATTGCCGCATGCGATCCGCGCTCGGCCGACGATGTCCGCCATCTCGGCCGGCAGATGGTCGGCTTCTCGCCGTCGCTTGCGGAGGCCGACCGCGAAGTGAAGGCCTATCTCAAGCGCCATGTCTATCGCCACGAGCGGGTGATGAGCGTCATGCGCGCCGCCGAACGGGTCGTGGAACGGCTGTTCGAGCGCTATTTCGAGGATCCCGGCTCCCTGCCGGCCGAGTGGCAGCCACGGGCCGAGGATGCCGAGCCGGCCCGGCGCGCCCGGCGCATCGCGGATTTCCTGGCAGGCATGACCGACCGCTATGCTCTGCGCGAACACAAGCGCCTGTTTGACGCTTGGCCCGATTTGGGATAGGCGCCACCATCCTTTTCGAGCGCCATCCGAAAGCGACCGCGATCATGAACATTTTCCGCGACTTCACCGCGCGCGTCACCTCGGCCGTCGAGGTCGTCCTCGCCGCCGGCGGCCATGCGGGCACGGATCTTTCGCGCATCGTGGTCGAGCCGCCGCGCGACGCGGCCCATGGCGATCTCGCTACCAATGCCGCGATGGTGCTCGCCAAGCCGCTCGGCATGAAGCCGCGCGACCTCGCCGAGGCCGTCGCCGGACGTCTTCGCGACGACGAGGATGTCGCGGGCGCCGAAGTGGCCGGGCCGGGCTTCATCAACATCACGCTCACGGCCGCCTATCGGGCCCGTGCGCTCAAGGCGCTGATCGAAGCGGGCGCCTCCTACGGCCGCTCGCCCATCGGCGCCGGGCGGCCGGTCAATGTCGAATATGTCTCGGCCAATCCGACCGGGCCGATGCATGTCGGCCATTGCCGCGGCGCGGTGGTCGGCGACGCGCTCGCCAATCTCCTCGGCGCGGCCGGCTTCGCCGTCACCAAGGAATACTACATCAACGATGCGGGCGGTCAGGTCGACGTGCTCGCGCGCTCGGCCTTCCTGCGTTACCGCGAAGCGCTCGGCGAGACGATCACGATCCCGGAGGGGCTCTATCCCGGCGACTATCTGAAGCCGGTCGGCGCGGCGCTCGCTGAACGCTTCGGTTCGGCGCTCCTGTCGCAAAGCGAAGGCGAATGGCTACCGGTCGTGCGCAAGACGGCCATCGACATGATGATGGCGATGATCCGCGACGATCTCGCGCTGCTCAACGTCCATCACGACGTGTTCTTCTCCGAAGCGTCGCTCGGCAGCCGGATTCCCTCAACGATTGAGGACCTTACCGCGCGCGGTTTCGTCTATCGCGGCACGCTGCCGCCGCCGAAGGGCCAGCTTCCCGAGGATTGGGAGGACCGCGAGCAGCTTCTCTTCCGCGCCACCGATGTCGGCGACGACATCGACCGGCCGCTCATGAAGTCGGACGGCAGCTACACCTATTTCGCCGGCGACGTCGCCTATATGAAGGACAAGGTCGACCGCGGCTTCGAGCGGCTGATCTATGTGCTCGGTGCCGACCATGGCGGATATGTCAAGCGCCTGCAGGCGCTTGGCCGGGCTCTCTCAGGCGGCGCCGTCAGCGTCGAGGTGCTGCTCTGCCAGCTCGTGAAGCTGTTCCGCGCCGGCGAGCCGGTCCGCATGTCGAAGCGCTCGGGCGACTTCGTGACGCTGCGCGACGTCGTGGAGGAAGTGGGCCGCGACGCGGTGCGCTTCATGATGCTCTACCGCAAGAGCGACGCGCCGCTCGATTTCGATTTTCAGAAGGTAACGGAGCAGTCGAAGGACAATCCGGTCTTCTACGTGCAGTACGGCCATGCCCGCGCCGCCTCGATCCTGCGCAATGCGGCGGTCGAAATGCCGGGCATCAACCTTTCGGCGGAAAGCCTTGCCACGGCTGACCTTTCGCTGCTCGAAGATATCGGCGAGCAGGGGCTGCAGCGCCGCCTCGCCGAGTATCCGCGCATCATTGAGGGCGCGGCGGAAGCGCATGAGCCGCATCGCATCGCCTTCTATCTCTACGAGCTCGCGGCGGAGTTCCACCAGCAGTGGAACCGGGGCAAGGATATGCCGCAATTACGCTTTATTAACCCTGAGCAGCCAGCATCGACCTTGGCTCGGCTTGCCCTTGTTCACGCCATAAAGCTGGTGCTGTCATCCGGTCTCGATGTGCTCGGCGTGAGCGCGCCCGACGAGATGCGCTGACCGCTGCATCCGCGGGCATGATGATAGGCCCGTCTTCCTGATGGACGGGCGGAGAATGGAGCGCGATGGCAGATCGCTTCGACAAGTCCCTGGCGCGCCGTCCCGCGGCAGACCCTCAGCCGCGCCGTGACGAGGCGACGCTCCCCGATGACGATCCGCTGGTCGAACTGGCCCGGATCGTGTCGGGCAATGAGAGTTTCGACCAGATCCTCGGCTCCCGCTACCGCACGCCGGCAGAAGCGCCGCGTGCGGCGGCGCAGCCGCGGACCCAGCAGCCGCGCGATTTCTCGTTCGATCTTGAGGCCGAACTGCTGAACGACCTGCACTCCTCGTTCGATCCCTCGGCCCGGCAGGCCGAGCCGCCGGCGCGTCCGGCGGCGCCGGTGACGCCGCGCGCCGTCGAGCCGCCGCGTACCCAGCCGCAGCCGCGGGCGCAGGATGCCGACGTTGCTCCACCGATCCGCACGACGGCGCCGGTAGCGCCGCCGCGCGCCGTCGCACCCGTCGAGGCGGACGAGCCCTATGTGGCGGCGCCGGATTTCGGCCGCGGCCGTGTTCCGCCGGAGGTCGCGCGCCGTCCTGCCGCGCCCGTGCAGCCGGCTGTCGCGGCGGAACGGCGCGACGCTGCCGACGAGTTCGAGGAGGATTACCTCGACGACGACGGCTACGAACCCTATGACGACGATGACGCCGGCTATCTGGAGCAGGGCGCCTACGAGGACGAGAAGCCGCGCCGCTCGCGCAAGCTGCTGATCACCGCCGGCGTCGTGGGCGCGGTGCTGCTCGTCGGCGGTATCGGCGCTTACGCGCTGATGGGCCGGAGCGGCAGTGTCACGAGCGGCACGCCGCAGATCATCGCCGCGGACGAGGGGCCAACCAAGGTCGAGCCCGAGGTGCAGCCGCAGGCGGCGCAGCAGGACACGCAGCAGAACAAGCTGATCTACGACCGCGCCGATCCCAACCAGGGCTCGCCCGACCAGCTCGCGCCGGCCGATACGAACATCGCCACCGATACCGCGCAGTCGAACGAGAGCGAGGCGAGCCGGGAGATCTCGCGCATCATCCTTCCGGGCGGTCCTGGCGACCAGTCGACCTCGCCGGCCGTCCCAGGGGCGGACGACGCCGCGACGGACGATTCCGGGCCGCGCAAGGTGCGCACCGTTGTCGTCAAGCCGGATGGCACCATCGTTTCCAGCGAGGCCGCGCCGCGCGGAGCGACCGACACGGCCCCGACCGCCACCGCGACGGTGCCCGACAATGCGCCACTGCCGCCGAGCGATGCGCCGCCCGCCATGGCCGCCAACGACATGGCGCCGGCCGGAACGGACGACACCACGTCCGTAGCATCGGCGCCCGCAGCTTCGGCGAAGGATACCTCGCAGCTGCAGCCGCCTGCCGCGCCGCAGCCGGCCGAACCCACGGTTGCTGCCGCGCCGACACTGGCTCCGGAGCCTCCGCCGGCCGCCGCGACGGCACCGCCGGTGACGGGCGGCTTCGTGGTGCAGGTCACCTCGCAGCGCAGCGAGCAGGCGGCGGTCGCCGCCTTCAAGAACCTGCAGAAGAAGTTCCCGAGCGTGCTCGGCGACCGGACGCCCGACATCGCGAAGGCCGATCTCGGCGCAAAGGGCGTCTATTTCCGTGCCCGCGTCGGACCGATGGCGACCCGCGACGAGGCCGTGAGCTTCTGCGAGCAGCTTCGGGCCGCGGGCGGCGACTGCATCGTTCAGAAGAACTGACGACCGGCTTCCTGTGCGCCGTGTGGCGCACAGGGCGCGGCGGGGTTGCGCTTCGCCACCGAAGCGGCAAACGCTGTTGGTCCGTCGGCGCGGCCGAATCAGAGCGCCGCCTGAACCCGGAGCGCGCGCAGCATGACCTCTCCCAAGACGGCCAAGGCCTTCATTTCCGGCTGCGCCGGGACGGCGCTCACGGCGGACGAGACGGCGTTCTTCCGGGATGAGCGGCCCTGGGGACTGATCCTCTTCAAGCGCAATATCGGCACGGCCGAAGAGGTCTGCGATCTCGTCGCGAGCTTCCGCGAGGCGGTCGGCGATCCGGATCGTCCGGTCCTGATCGACCAGGAGGGCGGCCGCGTGCAGCGCATCGGGCCGCCGAACTGGCCGAGCCGCCCGGCGGCGCGCTATGCGGGCCGGCTCTACGCCGAGGACGAGGCGGCCGGCCGGCGGATGGCCTGGCTGCAGGCGCGGCTGATCGCGGCCGATCTCGCAGATCTCGGCATCACGGTCGACTGCCTGCCCGTGCTGGACCTTGCCACCACCGAGACGCATCAGGCGATCGGCGACCGCTCCTATGGTCACGACCCCGACATGGTGGCCGTGCTCGGCGCGGCGACCGCGGAAGGGCTGATGGCCGGCGGCGTGCTGCCGGTGATGAAGCATATGCCCGGACATGGCCGGGCCGTGGTCGACAGCCACTACCAGCTGCCGGCCGTCTCGGCCTCTCTTGCCACGCTGATGAAGACGGATTTCGCGCCGTTCCGTGCGCTTGCGGCGCTGCCGATGGGCATGACGGCGCATATCGTCTTCGAAGCGATCGATCCCGGCCGCCCCGCGACGGTCTCGGAGGCTGTGATCGGCGGCGTGATCCGCGAGAAGATCGGCTTCGACGGTCTCCTCATGAGCGACGACCTGTCGATGAAGGCGCTGGGCGGCGAGCCGGGCGACCGGGCGCGCGCCGTGATCGGCGCCGGCTGCGACATCGTCCTCCATTGCAACGGGCTGATGGACGAGATGCGCGGCGTCGCCGCTGCCGTTCCGGAGCTTTCCGGCCGCTCCGCCGAGCGCGCCGCCGCGGCGCTTGCATCGCGTGTTCCGGCGCATGTTCTGGACCGCGAAGGGGCCGAAGCCGAGTTCGCGATCCTCGCCGAGCGGGCCGGCTGGCCCCCTTTGACGGCCTGAACCCATGGCCGAACCGGCGCGCGATACGCGCAAGGCCGCCGAGGACTGGGAGCGCCCCAACTGGCGCCCGGCCGAGGAAAGCCCGCCGCTGACCGTCGATGTCGACGGCTTCGAGGGGCCGCTCGACCTCCTGCTGGCGCTGGCGCGGACGCAGAAGGTCGATCTCGCCAAAATCTCGATCCTGGCGCTCGCCGACCAGTATCTCGCCTATATCGAGGAACTCAGGAAGCTCCGCCTCGAACTCGCGGCCGATTATCTCGTGATGGCGGCCTGGCTCGCCTACCTCAAGTCGAAGCTGCTGCTGCCCGAGCCGCAGACCGGCGAGGAGCCGAGCGGCGCGGAACTCGCGCAGGCGCTCGCCTTCCGCCTGCAGCGGCTTGAGGCGATGCGCGACGCGGCGGCGCGGCTCGTCAACCGCGACCGGCTGGGGCGCGACGTGCATGCGCGCGGCGCTCCGGAAGCGGTGGAGGTCTCCCGGCGAACCCGCTGGAATGCCACGCTTTACGACCTTCTGACGGCTTACGCATCGCAGCGCCAGCGGCAGATGGTGTCGATCGTCCATGTGCGGCGGCGCCAGGTCTGGTCGCTGGCCGAGGGACGCGAACTGCTCGAACGCCTCATCGGCGAGATCGCCGAATGGACGCCGATGGAGGTGTTCCTCTCGCCCTATCTCGCCAATGCCGAGACACGGACGAGCGTCAGGGCCAGCGCCTTCGCGGCGGCCCTGGAACTGGTGCGCGAGAACAAGCTGACGATGCGCCAGGAAGGAAGCTTCGCGCCGATCCTGCTGCGCGACGCCGGTCTGGAGGACGGCGATGGTTGAGCCGGCCTCGATCACCTCGCTCGCGCCGGAGGCGCGGCGGATGGCGCTCCGGATGGCCGAGGCGATCCTCTTCGCGAGCGCCGAGCCGCTATCGGCGGCAGAGATCGGCGAGCGGCTGCCCGACGGCAGCGACGTGAAGGCTGTCCTGCGCGAATTGCAGCTCGCCTATTCCGGCCGCGGCGTCAATCTCGTGGAAGTGGCCGGCAAGTGGATGTTCCGCACCGCCGGCGACCTCGCCTTCCTCCTGCAGAGCGAGGCGGAGGAGCCGAAGAAATTGTCGCGGGCGGCGCTGGAGACGATGGCGATTATCGCCTATCACCAGCCCGTCACCCGCGCCGAGATCGAGGACATTCGCGGCGTCACGACATCCAAGGGAACGCTCGACGTGCTGCTCGAGACCGGCTGGGTGCGCATGCGCGGCCGCCGGCGCGTTCCCGGCCGGCCGATCACCTATGGCACGACCGAGGCCTTCCTCGTCCATTTCGGCCTCGAGGCGGTGGGCGACCTGCCGGGCCTGGAGGAACTGCGCGGCGCGGGCTTGCTCGACGGCCGCATTCCGCCCGGCTTCACCGTTCCCGAGCCGCGCGGTTCGGCGGCGCTGACCGAGGACGAGGATCCGCTCGACCCCGCCGACCTGCTCCCCTCGGGCCTCGCCGAGGAAGGCTGAGACGCTGCCGCCCGCAAAAGCATCGACCGGCGCGGCGCTTCGGGCTAAACGGCTGCCATGAACACGACGACCGGCACGACCACGGGTACCACGCAGACGCTCGAACGGACGGCCTGGGGACGGCGCGGCACCGCTGGCGTTGCCATCGCCTCCCGGCTCGGCTTCGAAGGCATCACGCATCACTATGGCGGCGAGGCCTCGCTGCGCGGCATCGACCTCGTCGTAGAGCCGGGGGAGGTCGTGAGCCTTCTCGGGCGGTCGGGCTGCGGCAAGACGACCCTCCTTCGCGTCACGGCCGGGCTCGAGGCGCCGACCGGCGGCCGACTTACGGTCAATGGTCGCGAGATCGCCGGCCCGAAGGTGCAGATGCCGCCGGAAAAGCGCGGCATCGGCCTCATGTTCCAGGATTATGCGCTCTTTCCGCATATGACGATCCTGAAGAATGTCATCTACGGCCTCGCGTCGCTGCCGCGCGCCGAGGCGGAGCGGCAGGGCCATCTCGCGCTGGCGCGAGTCGGGCTCGACGGATTCGCCGCTTCCTATCCCCATGAACTTTCGGGCGGCGAGCAGCAGCGCGTCGCGCTCGCCCGCGCCATCGCGCCGCGGCCGGGCGTCCTCCTCATGGACGAGCCGTTTTCCGGCCTCGACAAGCGGCTGCGCGACCATGTGCGCGACGAGACGCTCGCCATCATCCGCGAGACCCGCGCGACCTGCATCGTCGTTACGCATGATCCCGAGGAGGCGATGCGGATGAGTGACCGCATCGCGCTGATGCGCGCCGGCCGCCTGCTGCAGGTCGGCACGGCGCGCGATCTCTACGAGCGGCCGGTCGATCTCTACGCAGCCCGATTCTTCTCGGAAATGAACGAGTTCGAGGGCGTCGTGCGCGGCGGCAGGGTCGAGACGCCGGCCGGAACGGTCGCGGCGCCCGGCCGTGCCGACGGCACTGAGGTGACGGTCGGCATCCGCCCGCAGGGCGTCCGTCCGGGCGCGGAGGGCGTTCCGGGACGGGTCGTCGGCCACCGTTTCCTCGGCGAGGTCGATCTCTACGACGTCGCGGTCGGCGGCAGCGAGACGCCGGTCAAGGTCCGCAGCCGCGGCCCGTTGCAGTTCAGGCCCGGCGACACGGTTTTCCTGTCGCTCGAGGAGCGCGACGTTCTCGTGTTTGATAAGGCCTCACAATAGCCCTACATGCGGGTTAGCGTTCGGGTCATGTTGCGGCGGAGAAACCTGTCTGCGATAGTCCCGGCAGGCCGCGCCGCAGGAGGCGCATCGGAGAGGTTACATGGGTTCGTTTAGCATCTGGCACTGGCTGATCGTGCTGGTGATCGTGCTGCTGCTGTTCGGCAAGGGCAAGATTTCCGACGTCATGGGTGATGTCGCCAAGGGCGTGAAGAGCTTCAAGAAGGGTCTCTCCGACGAGGACGAGACGGCTTCGCGTCCGGCGAGCAGCATCGATCACAAGTCGGCCGACGTGGTTACGCCGACGACCGACGAGAAGACGCGCACCAGCTAACCTCCGCGGAGGTCGCATCCATGCGGGAGCCGCCGCGTCGGTGACGGGGCGCCTTCCGCCGTGTCGGCAGGCTTGCAATCGATGTTCGATATTGGCTGGAGCGAGATCCTGGTCATCGCCGTCGTGGCGATCGTGGTCGTCGGTCCCAAGGATCTCCCGCCGATGCTGCGCGCGGCGGGCCGGATGATGGCGAAGGTGCGCCGCACCGCGGGCGAGTTCCAGTCGCAGTTCAACGAGGCCCTGCGTGAGGCCGAGCTGGACGGGGTCAAGGACTCGATCAACGAACTCCGCGGCCTCAATCCGATCAACGAGATCAGGAAGAGCCTCGATCCGGTCACGGCCGCGCTCGCCAAGCCCGAGCCGGCAGCGCGTCCGGCAGCCGAGCCGGCTCCTCCGCCCGCGACCCAGCTCGCACAGCCGATGTCGGACGACGATCTGATGCCGGCGGCCGATCCGATGCCCGTCGACCGCGCACCGCTTCCGGCCGCTGCGAAGGTCGCTCCGGTGCCAGAAACGGCGGCTCCTGCGGCGTCCAAGGCCGCGGAAGCGCCCGCCGAGACTCCGAAGCCGGCGCGCAAGCGCGCTTCGCCCAAGCCGGCGAGCGATCAGCCGGCGGCCGAGCAGCCTGTCGCCGATGTCGTCGACGCGGCCGCGGCCGCTCCGAAGCCGCGCGCGAGCCGGGCGAAGAAGCCCGCTGCCGATGCGGCAAACGCCGTCGCCGGCGCTACGGGCGAGGCAACGCCCAAGCCGCGCAAGGCTGCGGCGCCGCGGGTCCGCAAGACCGCCGCCGAGGGCGTTGTCGCAGTCGCCGCCTCGGCGCCCGCTATCGCAGCGCCGGATCCGTCCGCGCCCGAATTGCCTTTGACGACCGCCGCGCTGGCGCCTCCGGCTCCGGTTCAGGCCCTGCCGAAACCGGCCGCTCCGACTGGCCTCCTCTCCAGCGAGCCCGCGGTGGTCGAGCCGGCCCCTGCCGCCCTTCCGCAGGCCGAAGAGCGTAGCCAATGACCGAGAAGACCACCCCGGAAGACGAGATCGAAGCGAGCCGCATGCCGCTGATCGATCATCTGATCGAGCTCAGGCAGCGGCTGATGTGGGCGATCGGCGCCATCCTCGTCGCCTTCCTGGTCTGCTTCTATTTCGCCGGCACGATCTACAACATCCTCGTCATCCCCTATGAATGGGCGGTGGGACCGGCGCAGGACGTGAAGCTCATCTACACGGCGCCGCAGGAATATTTCCTGACCCAGATGAAGCTGGCACTGTTCGGTGCGGTTTTCATCGCCTTTCCCGTCATCGCCATGCAGATCTACAAGTTCGCGGCGCCGGGCCTCTACAAGCATGAGCGGAACGCCTTCATTCCCTATCTGATCGCGACGCCGGTGCTGTTCTGCATCGGCGCGGCGCTGGTCTATTTTCTGATCCTGCCGCTGGCGCTGCACTTCTTCCTGTCGTTCCAGCAGACGGGCGGCGAGGGGAAGGCCTCGATCGAGGCGCTGTTCAAGGTCAACGAGTATCTCGGCCTGATCATGACGCTGATCCTGGCCTTCGGAACGGTGTTCCAGCTGCCGGTGATTCTGACCTTGCTCGGGCGGGCAGGGATCATCACCAGCGAGATGCTGAAGACGAAGCGCCGCTATGCGATCGTCATCGCCTTCGTGATCGCGGCGGTGCTGACGCCGCCGGACATGATCAGCCAGATCTCGCTCGCTGTCCCGGCGATCCTGCTCTACGAGATATCGATCGTCTCGGTCCGCATGGTCGAGAAGAAGCGCCGCGAAGCCGCCGCCGCCGAAGCCGCCAAGGAAGCCGCGGAGGGCTGATTCTCGCTCCCGCAGCACAAGTGGCGGGAGATCGCCCGCTGCGGCCGCTGAATGCGGGCGACGCAACACCTGCGAGGAGCAGCCATGACGACCGATCGATCACGCCGTCCGAAAGATCCCTTTGCCGCCGCCGAAGCGATGTTCGCCAAGAAGCGGCAGCCGGATATCAAGCCGAGCGCGCTTCCCACGGCCAAGGAACTCGTGTCGATCCGGGTCGACAGCGACGTCGTCGAGCACTTCCAGGCTGGCGGTCCGGGCTGGCAGGAGCGGATGAGCGAAGCGCTGCGCGCCGCGGCGATCGCCGACGGGATGGCGCCCGCGCCCGAGGCTTGAGGCTCGCATCCCCTCCGACGCGCCTGCCTTGAACTCGCGGGCTTTGCGGGGTACTCGGGCAGGTCATGGGTAAAGTGCTGATTCCGCCCGGGGGCGGCGACATCGAGGGCATCAATCTGCGCGAGGCGCTCGAGCAGCGCTACCTCGCCTATGCGCTCTCGACCATCATGCACCGCGCGCTCCCCGATGCGCGCGACGGCCTGAAGCCGGTGCATCGGCGCATCCTCTATGCCATGCGCCAGCTTCGGCTCGATCCGGATGCCGGCTTCAAGAAGTCGGCCCGCGTCGTCGGCGATGTCATCGGCAAATATCATCCGCATGGCGACCAGTCGGTCTATGACGCGCTGGTGCGCCTCGCGCAGGACTTCGCCGTCCGCTTCCCGCTGGTCGACGGCCAGGGCAATTTCGGCAATGTCGACGGCGATAGCGCCGCGGCGATGCGCTACACCGAAACGCGGATGACCGAGGTCGCGGCCCTCCTTCTGGAGGGCATCGACGAGAACGCCGTCGATTTCCGCGAGACCTATGACGGCGAGGACCGTGAGCCGATCGTCCTGCCGGGCAATTTCCCGAACCTTTTGGCCAACGGGTCGTCGGGGATCGCGGTCGGCATGGCGACGTCAATCCCGCCGCATAATGTCGCCGAGCTCTGCGATGCCGCGCTGATGCTGATCGAGAAGCCCGATGCCGGCATCGAGGAGCTTCTCCAGCATGTGAAAGGGCCGGATTTCCCGACCGGCGGCATCATCGTCGATGGCCCTTCCTCGATCGCCGACGCCTATCGGACCGGCCGCGGCGGGTTCCGCGCGCGCGCGCGCTGGCATGTCGAGGACCAGGGCCGCGGCACCTATCTCATCGTCGTAACCGAGATTCCCTATCAGGTGCAGAAGTCGCGCCTGATCGAGAAGCTGGCGGAGCTCGTCCAGAACAAGCGCGTCCCGCTCCTCGTCGATATCCGCGACGAATCCGCCGAGGACATCCGCGTCGTGCTCGAGCCGCGCGCCCGCACGGTCGATGCCGCGCTGCTGATGGAATCGCTGTTCAAGCTCAGCGATCTCGAGAGCCGCATCCCGCTCAACATGAATGTCCTCTCGAAGGGCATCGTCCCGAAGGTGATGAGCCTTTCGGAAGTGCTGCGTGAGTGGCTCGACCACCGCCGCGAGGTGCTGCTGCGGCGCTCGGCTTTCCGGGCCGACCAGATTCGCAAGCGCCTCGAAGTGCTCGGCGGCTATATCATCGCCTTCCTCAATCTCGACGAGGTGATCCGTATCATCCGCGAGGAGGACGAGCCCAAGGCCGAGCTGATGCGGACCTTCGAGCTCACTGACGTGCAGGCCGAGGCGATCCTCAACATGCGCCTGCGCTCGCTCCGGAAGCTCGAGGAGATGGAGCTTCGCCGCGAGCATGCCGGCCTCACCAAGGAACTGGCGGATATCGAGGCGCTGATGGCGTCCGAGCGCAAGCAGTGGAAGACGATCGCCTGGCAGATCGGCGAGATCCGCAAGACCTTCGGCCCCGAGACCCCGCTCGGCAAGCGGCGCACGACCTTCGCCGACGCGCCGGCCCATGATGTCGAGGACATCCAGCAGGCGATGATCGAGCGCGAGCCGATCACCGTCGTCGTCTCGGAAAAGGGCTGGATCCGGGCGCTCAAGGGCCATGTCGCCGATCTGGCGACGCTGACCTTCAAGACCGATGATGCGCTTCGCTTCGCGCTGCATGCCGAGACGACGGACAAGATCCTCGTCTTCTCGACGGGCGGGCGATTCTACACGCTCGGCGCCGACAAGCTCCCCGGCGGCCGCGGCCATGGCGAGCCGATCCGCCTGATGGTCGACATGGACAACGAGCAGGACATCGTCTCGGTCTTCGTCCACAAGCCGGAGCGCAAGCTCCTCGTCGCCTCGACGGAAGGCTACGGCTTCGTCGTCGCCGAGACGGATGTCATCGCCAATACCCGCAAGGGCAAGCAGGTCTTGAATGTCGAGGGAACGGTCGAGGCCGGCTTCTGCGTCGATGCCGGCGGCGACATGGTGGCGATCATCGGCCGCAACCGCAAGTTCCTGGCCTTCCCCATGGAGCAGATTCCCGAGATGGGCCGCGGCAAGGGCGTGCGGCTGCAGCGCTATCGCGACGGCGGCCCGTCCGATATCCGCAGCTTCTCGCGCGAGAAGGGGCTCACTTGGCAGGACTCCTCGGGCCGCTCCTATACGCGCAGCATGGAAGAGCTGAAGGACTTCGTTGCCGACCGCGGCCAGGCCGGCCGCCTGCCGCCCGACCGTTTCCCGAAGACGAACACCTTCGGGACGCCGGCTCTCTGAATGAGCGCGACCTCCGAAGACAGAGTGCCGTCGCCATCACCAGGGCACGACAAGGGCTTGGGAAGCCTGCTGCGCCGGGCGCTGTCGGAAGGCGGCATCCGCCTCGGCCTCCGCCGTCCGCCGCGCTTCGCGCTCTACCGCATCCTCGGCAACGACCTGCCGCCGCGCCATAGCGCCGGGCAGACGCTGACCAATGTCCGCTTCATCCTCGACAATGAGCCGGCGTTCGCGAATTGCACGAAGCACTGGGTGCTGAACCGGATCACAGATGCCGCGGTCGAGGCGGATCTCGTCGCATTGCTCACCGAGCGCGGGCAGGACTTCTTCCGCATCCCCTTCGAGCCGGACGCCTATGCCGCCTGCGGCTGGGATGTCGAGGCACTCTTGGATGAGGATTTCCTTGCCGCGATCGGCGAGGACGAGGGCGAGCACAACTGGCGTATCGCCTATCGCATGCGGCTCGCCAAGAACCTCTACGCCATGAACAACAACGGCGCCCGCAACGCGGCGTTCGATCATGGCCGGGCGATTGCCGATGTGGTGCTTCCTTTCGACGGCAACATCTTCCTGACAGAGGAGGCGTTTGCCGGACTGGCCGAGGCGGTTCGCCATGATCCGCGGCTGCGCTATCTCATCGTGCCCATGGCCCGCATCGGCGACCAGCCCGAGCAGCTCCTGACGGAGGGAATCCCACGTGACGCGACCGAGGAGCCGCAGATCGCGTTGCACCGGCTGGCGCTCGGCCGCTTCGACGATCGCCTCGGCTATGGCCTCCGGCCCAAGGTTGATCTCCTCACCCGCCTGAATGTCGACCATCCGACCGTGATGGGGCCGCTGGACCGCTGGGACCTCACGGCTCTGCCCTCGCCGGAGGATCATGCCCGACACCGGATCGTCAGCCGCGTCGCGAGGCTTCCCTCCGGGACTCCAGGTCTGGAGGTCGGTGATGCGGCCCGTGTCGACCGCTGGCGGGCGCGCAATGCCGGGATCATCGACAAGCTCGACGGTCTCGACCGCGCGCTGATCGCTGAGCGCTACGATGGCGGGCCGGTGATCTTCGACATGGCCGTGCTCGAACGCCTCTCCGCGGCGGCGCCGGGCACCGCCGCCGCCGCGCTCAGGGCTCGAATCCTCGCCTCGGCGGAAGAGGCGGTGCTGCGCGGGACGATGTCGGTCCTGGACAAGACCGCCGTGGCCGCGAGCGGCGATCCGCATGACTACCATTCGCGCGCGCCGTATTTCTGGCCCGATCCGGGCCGGGATGGCGGCTTTCCCTATGTTCGCCGCGACGGCGAACGGGTCGCGGAGGCGCGGCTCGGCCATCCCGCGGCCGAGGCCTTCGATCGCGATCGCCTGCGCCACATGTTTGCGGGCGCGGTCAGCGGCGCGCTCGCTGGCGCGGTGACGGGCCTCGCCCTCTATTCCCATTTCGCGGCCGCTTGCGTACGGCGGTGGTTTCTCGATCCGGTCACCGCGATGAACCCGCATTTCGCCTATGCGCAGGTGCGCCCCGGCCATGACGGCGACCGCGGCCAAGGGTCCGGCCTCATCGAGTGGCGGCGCGTCGGCGCCCTCCTCGACGCCATCCGCCTGCTCGAACGGTCAGGCCATCTTTCGGCTGGCGAGATCGAGGCACTGCGGACCTGGTTCAGCGCTTTCGCCGCATGGATGAGATCGAGCCCCGAGGGGAAGGCCGCGCGGGTCTCGCACAATAATATCGGCACCTATTACGATACCGAGATGCTGGCCATGTCGCTGTTCACCGGCGATTTCGGGGAGGTCAGCCGCTGCTTCCGCCGTCTCTCGGTGCGCGCGAAGATGCAGTTCGCCGATGGTGGCGGGCAGCCCGCGGAAGAGGCGCGGACGCTGCCCGTTCATTACGCCATCTTCAACCTCCTGGGCTGGGCGGAGGCGGACACCGTCGCGCGGCGGCTGAGGCTCGAGTCGCAGCTGGCGTGCCGCGCCAAAAGGCGGGCGGCCATCGATGCCGCGCTCGCCGCGGCGCAGTCGGAGGATGCGGCCGTGGACCCCGGCCTCGTCCGGGTCCTCTCGGTGCTGCGGCAGGTCGATCGCGGTAACCCGATCGCCGGGCCAGCGGACACCCTCGTTGCTTCCGAGGACTACACGGATTTCTGGGCGCTGAGCGATGCCAGGATTCTCGCCGCCGCCGAGCGCGGATAGCCTTCACGCCGGCGGCGCTGCTTCCCAGCCCTGCGCGCCGAGATGCTCCTGCGGCTGGTAGCGGGCCTTGTAGGCCATCTTGCGCGAGCCGGCGACCCAATAGCCGAGATAGACATAGGGCAGGCCCATCTTCCGGGCCCGCGCGATGTGGTCGAGGATCATGAAGCTGCCGAGCGACCGCTCGGCATAGCTCGGCTCATAGAACGAATAGACCATCGAAAGGCCGTCCGAGAGGATATCGGTCAGCGCCGTGCCGATCAGGGCTCCGTCGCCGCGGCCGGTGAGCGCGCTGTCCGGCCCGCGGAACCGGTATTCGACCAGCATGGTCTCGACATGGGTGTCCTCGACCATCATCGCATAGTCGAGCATCGTCATGTCGGCCATGCCGCCCTCGGAATGGCGGGCGTCGAGATAGTCGCGGAAGAGCGAATATTGCTCGGAGGTCGGCGCCGGCTCGACGCGGCTGCCGATCAGGTCGCGGTTGCGTTCGATCACGCGGCGAAAGCCGCGGCCCGGCACGAAGCGATCGACCGGCACGCGAACCGAGACGCAGGCCTTGCAGCTCTCACAGGCCGGTCGATAGGCGATGTTCTGGCTGCGCCGGAAGCCGCCCTGGGTCAGGATCTCGTTCAGCGCCGAGGCACGGGCGCCGACGAGATGAGTGAAGACCTTCCGCTCCATCTGGCCGGGCAGATAGGGGCAGGGCGTGGGCGCCGTCAGGAAAAACTGGGGCGTGTCTGTCTGGTGATGCGTCATCAGCCGCCATGCCGGGCAAAGGGCCCATCGCGCCGACGATAATACGCCGGCACGATCTCCCGGAAGAGCAAATCGAAGCTCAGCGGCCGGTCGGCTCGAGCGGCGCGCGGTTCATGACCACGGCGCCGATCAGCATGTCGTGCAGCAGCCGCTTCTTGTTGGAGAAGAGGGCGATCAGCAGGATGAACGGGGTCAGAAGCGAGATCGACGCCCAATAGAGGATGACATGGATACCGGCGAGGATCGGTCCGATCCGGCTGCCGTCGCTGGCGCGGATCGTGAGTCCCATGAGGCGCATGCCAGGTGTCGCCGCCTTCGGCCCCCCGAGCGTCAGCGCCACGTAAAGCACGCCAACGATGGCGAAGATGGGAAGTGCGAACAGGAACCAGCCGACGCCGAAGGTGACCAGGCCGAGCGTGACGACGACGAGAGCGGCAATGACGTCGAAGAGGCCGATCAGCACCACGTCGACGATGAAGGCGAGCATCCGCCGCCCGAGCACGCCCGCATAGAGTTCGGGTTCCCGCGCCGGATCATAGAGTTCGCCGGCCACATAGAAGCCCGGCTCAGAGATCGCCATCGTCCAACACTCCCGTCCACCACCGCAGCTTGCGCCGCATCGTCGCCCGATGCTAGATCGCCCGATGGTCCGAGACCATCCGACATCCAACCTCGCGGCCGCTCACCACAAACGCCGAAATGCGCCCGGCCCGCCGCCGGGCGGCTTCGGCAAGCCACGAATGAAGCCCTGGTATGGTCTCCGCCACCACCGCAGCTCCACCGCGCCTCTCAATCGTTGCGCCCGCCTATAACGAGGAAGGCTGCCTCGAGGCCTTCCATCATCGCGCCTCGGAAGCCGCCCGCGCCGTTGCCGGCGAGAGCTTCGAAATCATCATCATCGACGACGGTTCCCGCGACCGCACCTTCGCGATCGCGCGCGACCTCGCCGACCGCGACCCCCATGTGGTGGCGGTGAAGCTGTCGCGCAACTTCGGTCATCAACTGGCGCTTTGCGCCGGCCTCACGATCTGCCGCGGCGACTATATCCTCGTCATCGACGCCGACCTTCAGGATCCGCCGGAACTCGCCGCCGAGATGTTCCGCGTCATGGAGGCCGAGCGCGCCGACGTCGTCTATGGCCAACGCCGCACCCGCGCAGGCGAGACGGCCTTCAAGCTCGGTAGCGCCAAGCTCTTCTACCGCGTGCTGCGGCGCCTCGCCGATGTCGACATCCCGGCCGACACCGGCGATTTCCGCCTGATGACGCGCCGCGTCTGCGATATCCTCAACGCCATGCCCGAGCGCTACCGCTTCACGCGCGGCCTCGTCTCCTGGGTCGGCTTCCGCCAGGTGCCCGTCACCTATGACCGTGCAGCTCGCCATGCCGGGACGACCGGCTATCCGCTCAGGAAGATGGTCCGCTTCGCCGTCGACGCGGTGACGAGCTTCTCGATCCTGCCGCTCCGGGTCGCCAGCTTCACGGGCATCGCGACGGCGCTTGTCTCGTTCCTCGCCATCCTTTGGTCGCTCGTCGCCTGGCTGCTCGGCCACACCGTCGCCGGCTGGGCGAGCCTCCTCTCGGCGATATTCCTTGTCGGCGGCATCCAACTCTTCGTGCTCGGCATCATCGGCGAATATCTCGGCCGCCTCTATCTCGAGACCAAGCAGCGACCGCTCTTCATCATCGATGAGGTCCGGCGCAAGCCGGTGTGAATCCAACCGAACGGAAACGTCCCTCATGACGACGAGTACGACCGAGGCCGCCGGACCCGACCGCTCTGGCCGCGGTGCCGTGATCAGGTCGCTTCCATTCGTTGCGATCTATCTCGTGACGCTCGTCGTCAATCTCGGCTTCAGTCTACGCGAAGGGCGCCTCGCTAGCGTGCCGACCTTCGACGATGTCGGCTATCTCGCGGATGCCCTCAACCGGGTCGTCTTTGCGGAGGGGCATGGACTGTGGTCGCCCTTCGCCTCGTTCTGGTGGGATGCGCCGCATGCTCCGATCAGCACGCTGACGGCCATGCTGGGCTTCTGGGCGTTCGGACCTAACCCCGCATCGGCCTATATTGCCAATGGCTGGGTGCTGGCACTCTACATCTTCGTTCTCGCACGGATCAGTCGGCCGCTGCGCTCGTTACTGGCGCGGGGTCTCTTCGTAGCGGTTCTGGCCTATGTGCCGGCTGCGCATGCGATGGTGACGGAATTCCGACCCGACATGGCCGGCGGCCTACTGTTCGCCCTTGCGGTCTACGCGATGGTGACGACCGACTTTCGTTCCGCAACATGGCGCGACCGACTTGTGCTCGTCGTCGTCGCCGCTTGCGCAACGATCATGAAGCCGAGCGCTATCGTGCTGACGATTCCGGCACTCGGGGTCGCCTTTGCCGCGGCCCTGGTGGCGCAAGGGCTGTTCACCCGTCCGGAGAAGGGCCGCCTGATCCGTGGTGGGCTAGTCTGCGTGCTGCTCTATGCCCTCGCACTCGTCCCGTTCTTCATCGTCTTCGGCGGTCAGACGATCAGCTATATCAGCGACGTCCTATTCAAGGACGCCGATATCTGGACAACCCCCGGTGATCGCTGGTTCCACTGGACGTATCATTGGTCGGGACCAGGCGCTAAGGAGGCAATCGGCGATTTCCGCAGGCCGCTGATTGCGTTCCTGATTGTCGATATCATCCTCTACATCCGCTATCCCGTCTATCGACGCCCCGGCGTCATCCCCTTCTATGTCACTATGGCGGTCGTCTTCTGCGCCATGGCGATCTCGCGAGAGAAGACGACTTTCCAAGGCAGCTATTTTTATCTTCCCCTCGTGCTAGCCGGCGCCGCCGCATTTGTGCGCATCGCCGCCGCCGCGCGGTCTCGCTGGGACGTCGTGGCACCGTTCTTCACTACATCGGCTCTTAGCGTCTGCCTGGGGCTTGCGGTGCTTTTCCTGCCGCTCGGCGGGGCATACTTTCCGCGTGCCAAGGATGGGCCCGAGGCCATCAGTTTGATGCCGCGGATGACTGACGCCATCTTTGCGCTGAACAAGAACGAATGGTTCGACAGCCAGAGCTGTCGCGACCATCTCATGCGCATTGTCGTCACAAACTATGATCCGCTGACAGCCGAGGCGATCCAAATGGCGCTCGCCGAGGGGGGCGTCCAGGTCCGTCCGGAGTATGTCTTCTTCACTCGGAGCCTCCAAGAGGCGCTCGAGGTGATCGACCGCGTCGATCTCGTGGTCATGGTCGATCCGGGCGCGGTGCAGACGCAGCCTTGGCTGCCAGTGACGAAACTGGTGCCAGACATCTTCAAGTATCTCAGCAATCAGCCCGGCGTCCGGCGGATCGAGGTCGGGACGTACCGGCAGAAGCCATACTGGCTGTTCGTCAAGCCGCACTGCGAGCCGTTCGTCCCGCCGGCTTGAGGTGCCTTACGGCGCGGCGAGGCGGTCGACCTTGTAGTTTCGGCCTTCGAGGGCGCGCTCGATCTCGTCGGTATGGGCTGGGCCGTGCGTCTCGATGGTGACGTCGACGATCGCGCCCTTGGCCGGCACCGAGAGCAGCGTGCGGTTGTGGTGCACCTCGAGAATATTGCCGCCGCAGGCGCCGATGGTCGCCGCGATATCGCCGAGGACGCCGGGGCGGTCGGGGATCGTGAGGCGCACCGCGACGATCTTGCCGGCCCGCGCCAGCTCTCGCACCATGATCGAGGCGGCGAGGCGCGGATCGATATTGCCGCCGCAGAGCACGAGGCCGATGCGCTTGCCGGCGAAGCGCCCGGGATAGGCGAGAAGGGCCGCCAGACCGGCCGCGCCGGCGCCCTCGGCCATGGTCTTCTGCAGCGTCAGATAGGCGTTCACGGCGCGCTCGATGGCGCTTTCCGGGACGAGCAGCACGTCGTCGACATAGGCGCGGGCGATGGCGAGCGTCAGGCGTCCGACATTCTTGACCGCGATGCCCTCGGCGAGCGAGTTGCCGCCGCAGTCCTGCGCCGTACCGTCCAGCGCCGCGCGCATCGAGGGGTAGAGCTCGGTTTCGACGCCGATCACCTCGAGGCGCGGCGACAGCGCCTTGGCGGCGATCGCCATCCCGCCGATGAGGCCGCCGCCGCCGACCGGTACGACCAGGCAATCGAGCGGGATGCCACTCTCGATCATTTCCAGTGCCACCGTCCCCTGGCCGGCAACGACATGCCGGTCGTCATAGGGATGGACCCAGACAGCGCCCGTCGTCTCCGCGATCCGCGCCGCGAGGGCCTGCGATTCCGCGAGCGTCTCGCCCTCGACGACGACGCGGGCGCCGAAGGCGCGGGTCGCCTCGATCTTCACGAAGGGCGTGGTGGCGGGCATCACGATCGTCGCCGGGATGCCGAGCCGCGACGCGTGATAGGCGACCGCCTGCGCGTGGTTGCCGGCCGACATGGCGACGACGCCGGCCTGCCGCTCTTCGGCGCTCAGCGAGAGCAGCTTCACCAGCGCGCCGCGCTCCTTGAAGGCGGAGGTGACCTGCAGGTTCTCGTATTTGACGAAGACCTCGGTCCCGGTCAGCTGGCCGAGCCGCGGCGCCGGCAGGAAGGGCGTCCGGAGCACGCTGCCTTCGATGGCGCGTGCGGCGTCGCGGATATCGTCAATGGTGGGAATGGCGACGGCGTCGGCCGCCTCGCTTGGCGCATGCATGACCGCCCTCCGGCAGCCGTCACGATAGACGGATCGGCCGCCCTTCCTCAAGCGCCGCGCGGCGGCCGAACAGCCCGTCGGGCCGCAGCAGGAAGAGCAGCGTGATGATGGCGAGCACGGCGATGTCGCGCTCGCCGAGGCCGAACACCGCCGACCAGCCGGTCTCGATCGCCGCGAGCATCAAGGCGCCGATCAGCGCGCCGCGCGGCGTGCCGCCGCCGATCAGACAGGCGATCAGCGCCTTGAGGCCGAGCATCAGGCCGGCCGAGAAGGACGTGCCGCCATAGCCGAGCGCCAGAATCGAACCGGACAGCGAGGCGAGGGCGGAGGCGAGGATGAAGGTGACGCCCGTCACCGCCGCCGGATCGATGCCGAAGAGACGCGCCGCGAGCGCGTCGTCCGCCACCGCCCGCCAGGCCCGGCCGAAGGCCGAGCGCGCGAGGATCGCGAACAGCCAGACGACCGCGAGGGCGGAGAGCGCGAGGATGACGAGCCGCATCACCGTCACGACCACGGGGAACGGGCCGCCGGCGATGAGCACCTGGTCGCCGAGCATCGGCTGCAGCCAGATCTCGCGCGAGCCCTGCGCGATGCGGACCGCCTCCGAGACCGAGATGCCGAGCCCGACGGTCGCGACGATGAAGGCGCGAGGCGGGCGCGCGAGAAGCGGCATGACGAGCGTGCGCGCCGTCAGATAGCCGAACAGCGCGGTGAGCGAGACGGAGGCCGCGAGTGCGACCAGCATCACCGTGACGAGCGAGGGCACATGCGCCGTCGCTGCCGTCACGAGCCCGAAGACGGCGCCGAAGCCGCCGATCATCGCGAAGTCGCCGAAGGCCATGTTGAGGCGTCCGACAAGCCCGTAGATGAGCGCATAGGCGAGCGCCAGCGGCACATAGAAGGCGGCGACATTGAGGGCGTTGACCAACTGCTGCAGCGCATATCCGGCCGTCGCGGGCAGGGCGACGGGGAGCAGCGCATAGCGCGGCGGCGCCCATCCCGCCTCGGCCACCGCCGCCTGGACGGCGCCCGGCTGTTCGAGGAACCAGCGTTTCAATAGGCCGAGCCGCCATTCCGGCATCCGCCCCGAGAAGCCACGAACGGCGAGGATGTCTGTTCGACCGGCGCTGAGCGACCCGCCGGCGAAGACGCAGTCCGCGAAGAGGGTGCGCGGGTCGCCGGCGGCCGTGAAGATGACGCGCACCGCATTGGCCGCGCCGGTCAGCGGCTCGACCGAGCGGATCGTGACGATACGGCCATCGGGGCCGATCGCGGTGGCGACGGCGACGCAGACGATCGATTGCTGGCGGTCGACATCGCTGCAGGCGGCGAGAACCAGCGCGGCGAGGATGGCGAGCGCTGCGAGGACGATCCGCCGCATTCGCGCCGCCGTCGTCCCGTCAGCGCTTCAGGAGCGGCGCAATGAAGGGCGCGAAATAGGTGAGGATGCCGTCGGCACCCGCCCGCTTGAACGCCCAAAGGCTCTCCAGCATCGCGCGTTCGCCGTCGATCCAGCCATTCTGCTCCGCCGCCCGGATCATCGCGTATTCGCCCGACACCTGATAGGCGAAGGTCGGCATCGCGAAATTGTCCTTCACGCGGCGGACGATGTCGAGATAGGGCAGCCCCGGCTTGACCATGATCATGTCGGCGCCTTCGGCGATGTCGAGCTCGACCTCGCGCAGCGCCTCGTCGCTATTGGCGAAGTCCATCTGATAGGTGCGCTTGTCGCCGATCAGTGTCTTCGACGTGCCGATGGCATCGCGAAACGGGCCATAGAAGGCCGAGGCGTATTTCGCCGAATAGGCCATGATCTGGACATCGTCGAAGCCGGCGGTGTCGAGGCTGTCGCGGATGGCGCCGACGCGGCCGTCCATCATGTCCGACGGCGCAATGATGTCGGCGCCGGCGGCGGCCTGGTTCAGCGCCTGGCGGACCAGCAGGGCGACGCTCTCGTCGTTGAGGATCACATGTCCGTCCATCACGCCGTCATGGCCGTGGCTCGTATAGGGGTCGAGCGCCACGTCGGTGATGAGGCCGATCTCCGGCACCGCGGCCTTGATGGCGCGGCAGGCGCGGCAGACGAGATTGTCCGGATTGAGCGATTCGGAGCCGGAAAGATCGCGCAGCGTCGGCTCGGTGAACGGGAACAGCGCGATCGCCGGGATGCCGAGCGCCGCCGCCTTCTCCGCCTCGATCACCGCCTGATCGACCGAATAGCGCTCGACGCCGGGCATGGAGGGAACCGGTTGCCGGACATTGTCGCCGTCGACGAGGAAGATCGGCCAGATCAGATCGTCGACGGTCAGCACCGTCTCGCGCACGAGGCGGCGCGTCCAGTCGGCGCGGCGGTTGCGGCGCATGCGCCTGCCGCCGAGGATGGCGTCCATGTCGTGGCGCTGGAAGCGCTGTTCACCGCTCATGATGGGGTTCCTTTCCGCGGCCGGTCATGGCCGCGGCGATGCCGGCTCACGCGGCCGGCTTCGCCTCGATCCTGTAGACCAGCACCTTGTCGATCCGCCTGCCGTCGAGATCGACGACCTCGAAGCACCAGCCGTCATGGGCAAAATGCTCGCCGGGCGCCGGGATATGCCCGAAATTGTGCAGCATGAAGCCGGCCACGGTCGCGTAGTCCTCGTCGTTCTCAAGCGTCTTCAGCCCCAGCACGCGCTCGACGACGTCGATCGTGGCGCTGCCGTCGATGAGCCAGGAGCCGTCCTCGCGCTGAACCGCGTCCGGCTCGTCGTCGCCCGCCCGCTCGGGCAGGTCGCCGGCAATGGCGGTCAGGATGTCCATCGGCGTCACGACGCCCTGGAACGTGCCGTATTCGTCGAGCACGATCGCCATATGCACGTTCGAGGTGCGGAAGCGGTCGAGCATGTTGAGGATCGGCATGCGCTCGTCGACATAGAGCGGCTCGCGCACGACCGCCGCGAGGTCGATCGGTTCGCCTTTGCGCAGTTGCTCCAGCAGGTCCTTGGCATGGACGATGCCGAGCACCGCGTCGATATCGCCGCGGCTGACCGGGAAGCGCGAATGGCCGCCTTCGAGGATCTCGCGCGCGACATTTTCCGGCGTGTCGTCGGCGTCGAGCCAGAGCACGTCGGGGCGCGGCACCATGATCGAGCGCACGGAGCGGTCGGCTACGCGGATGACGCCCTCGATCATCTCGCGCTCGGCCTTGTGGAAGACGCCGCTCTCGGTGCCTTCCGCGATCATCGTCTTGACCTCTTCCTCGGTGACGCCGCGTTCGTCGTTCTCGTGCTTGCCGAGCAGGCGCAGCACGGCATTCGTCGAGATGCGCAGGAAGAAGACGATCGGATGGGCAAGGCGGGCGAGGAAGCTCACCGGCCGCGACACGATGCAGGCGATGCGCTCGGGATTGGTCAGGCTGAGCCGCTTCGGCACCAGCTCGCCGCAGATGAGCGAGAAATAGGCGAGGCCGACCACGACCGTCACGGTCGCGATCGTATCGGCACGGCTGCCGAGCGCCGGGAAGGTCTCGGTGAGAAAGGCGCGGAGCGGCGTCGCGAGCTCGGCCTCGCCGAAGGCGCCGGAGAGGATGGCGACCAGCGTGATGCCGATCTGCACGGCGGAGAGGAAGCCGGTCGGATCTTCGGAGAGGCGCAGCGCGGCGCTGGCGCCGGGCACGCCCTCGGCCGCCATCGACTGCAGCCGCGCGGGGCGCGACGAGACGACGGCGATCTCGGACATGGCGAAGAAGGCATTGAACGCGATCAGGACCGCGATGATGGCGATATCGCCCCAGGGCATGGCTGTCTCGTCGCTCAGCGCCCGTTGATCATGGCGCGGGACGCGCCGTCGGCTGCGCAGGGCGCAACGGGCAGGGCGGCTCCCGAAGGGGCCGGACGGATTCTGGCAATCGCCGAAAGCGTGGACATGGATGGAATGATACCGGAGCGCCGCGACAATCGCCAGTGCGCTGCAGCGTCGGATGCATGACTTTGACGGCGGTGCCGCCGTCAACTATCGGGAAAGGGCAGGGCGAGCGACGGGCAAGCCGAGAACGAGCAAGCAAGGATCGCGCATGATCGACCATGAGGTGACCCAGCTTCCGAGCGAGCCCGACAATCCCTGGGCGCTGGCGCTCACCATCTATCTGCGCGGGATCGCCGCCCTCCTGCTTCTCCTCGGCCTGCGCCAGTGGCTCTATATCGCCGGCATCTTCGACGAGGCCGGCTGGTCGTTCGAGACCATGACGACCGCCTGGCGCTTCGTCACCGTGCATCTCGCCGTGGTCGATCTCGTCGCCGCGGTCGGCCTCTGGATGCGGGTCGCCTGGGGCAATGTCGTCTGGGTCTATGCGGCCGTGTTCGAGATCGCGATCCACACCGCCTTCGCGGACATTTTCGGCGCGGAGCCGCTGATCGTCGGCTTCCATGTCGTGGCGCTCGCCGTCTTTGTCGGCCTCGTCTTCATGGACCGCCGGCATGCGGCTCGGGCCGAGCGAACCGGCGCGTGAGCGACCGCGGGACACCAGTCTTTAACGCTAAAACTCGACTCGAATGCCGAAATCCGAGGTAAGTGGCCGTTAAGTGTGATGTTTAAGCTGATCTTCAAATCAGCCACTTAAGGTCCCTTCTCATGAGGCGGGAAGAATACTCGCCGTGAAACAGAGAGGCCTCGAGATGATCAACGCGAAGCGGTCAGTGGATTCGCTCAATCAACCGCAGACCCCGGCTGAGCTGAAGCCACTATACATGGAGGCGCTGACGCTGGTCGAGCGGCTTCATCGCCGCCTGCTCGACGTGATCAAGGATGAGTTCGACCGTTCGGGTCGTTCCGACGTGAACAGCGTGCAGGCGCTGCTGCTGTTCAACATCGGCGACTCGGAGCTGACGGCCGGAGAACTTCGCTCCCGCGGCTACTATCTCGGCTCGAACGTCTCCTACAATCTGAAGAAGCTCGTCGAGATGGGCTACATCCACCACCAGCGCTCGCGCATGGATCGCCGCTCGGTCCGCGTCAGCCTGACGCCCAAGGGCCAGGAGATCGCCAACATCGTCGGCAATCTCTATGAGCGCCACATCCGCTCGATCCAGCAGGTCGGCGGCATCGCGATCGACGACTTCCAGCTCATCAACAAGTCGCTCCACCGCCTCGAGCGCTTCTGGACCGACCAGATCCTCTACCGGCTCTGAACGTCCCTCATCCCCACCCCTGGGTCAGGCCGGCACAGACCCCGTCGCGCGAGCGGCGGGGTCTTCGCCGTTCGGACCGCAGGCGTCCGCCGTCCTCGTGAACCCCGCGGTAACCATGCCGCGCGCATGATCGCCGGAGGCGTCGGGTTTCCGGCCGGACCCGTGACATGAAAGCGCCATACTGGCGTGAAAACGAAGCCGGAACGATGTGGGGCGCGCGTCGGGCGTGCTTTCGCGTTAGCATGTGCAGCAAAGCGGATGGTTGATCCGCGAGAACCGATGTCGCGATGCGGAGCGGGGCGGGTGCCTCGAAACCCTGGCGCAGGGCCGGTTCCAGCAATGATGAGAACGGATTGATGAGCGGTTCCTCCAAGCGTTCCTCCCTCGACGGCCTCGCGTCCGGCCTCGGCGGCCTTTCGCGGCGCAACATGCTGAAGCTGCTCGCCGGCGGGGCGGCCATGACGGCGCTCGGCGCCGGCTCGGCCTTGGCGCAGGACGTCGATCCCATCCAGCAGATGCTGCAGAGTTCGTTCCAGGAAGCCTCCGATGGCTTTGATGCCGGCAATGGCGGCGTCGCCTCGGTGCGCACCAGCGAGCCGATCCTTTCGCCGTCGACCTCCATGGCCGTCGAAGGCGCCATCGCGCGCTACAACGAGATCGTCGCCGCGGGCGGCTGGCCGCAGGTTCCCGGCGACCAGAAGCTCAGCCTCGGCATGCGCGACCCGGCGGTGGTCATCCTGCGCCAGCGGCTCACGGTCTCCGGCGATCTCGCGCCGGGCATTCCTTCCTCCGAGACTTTCGATTCCTATGTCGACGCGGCGCTCCGCCGCTTCCAGGCGCGGCACGGCCTGCCGGCCGATGGCGTGCTCGGCGTCTCGACGGTCGGCATGATGAACGTGCCGGCCGATGTTCGCCTCGCGCAGCTGCAGACCAATCTCGTGCGCCTCAAGGCGATGTCGGGCCCGCTCGGCGAGCGCTATGTGATGGTCAACGTGCCGGCCGCCTCGATCGAGGTGGTCGAGGGTCTCCGTGTGGTTTCGCGCCACACCGCCGTCGTCGGCAAGATCGACCGCGAGACGCCGATCCTCAATTCCAAGATCTACCGGATCAGCTTCAACCCGTACTGGACGGTGCCGGCCTCGATCATCCGCAAGGATCTGATCCCGCTGATGCAGAAGCAGCCGGACTACCTGACCAAGAAGCATATCCGCATCTACGACAATGCCGGCATCGCGGTGCCGCCGACGGCAATCGACTGGAACACCGACCAAGCGACCAAGGGCTATCTCTTCCGGCAGGATCCGGGCGATTTCAACTCGCTCGGCACGGTGCGCATCTCGTTCCACAACGACGAGGACGTCTATATGCACGACACGCCGCTGAAGGACATCTTCGGCAATGTCGAGCGTTTCGATTCCTCGGGCTGCGTGCGCGTGCAGAATGTCCGCCAGGTCATCGCCTGGCTGCTGCGCGACAATCCGGAATTCCCGCGTTCGCGCATCGACGAGATCTTCAAGTCCGGCGAGCGGGTCGACGTGAACCTGAAGCCCGAGGTTCCGGTCTATCTCGAATACATCACCGCCTGGGCGACCCCGGACGGCGCGGTCTATTTCCGCAACGACATCTACAATCGCGACGGCGTCGGCCAGATCGCGCTGCAGTAAGGCGTCCGCCGCCTTCACACGCCCACCATCGATAGGTTGGCGCCTTGGCGCCGACCGCATGATATGGTACGTGCCGCCGTCCGGTGCGGCGCGTCCTTTCCGCCCGCCCGAGGAGAAGGAACATCGCCATGTCGCTGATCGATAGCGCGCGCCCGGCCACCACGGCCGACTTCTTCAATCGCAGTCTTGCGGAGTCCGATCCCGAGATTGCCGATGCGATCGCGAAGGAGCTCGGTCGTCAGCAAGGCGACATCGAGCTGATCGCTTCCGAGAACATCGTGTCCCGCGCCGTGCTCGAGGCGCAGGGCTCGATCATGACCAACAAATATGCCGAGGGCTATCCGGGCAAGCGCTACTATGGCGGCTGCGAGTTCGTCGACATCGCCGAGACGCTGGCGATAGAGCGCGCCAAGAAGCTGTTCGGCGCCGGCTTCGCCAATGTGCAGCCGAATTCCGGCAGCCAGATGAACCAGGCCGTGTTCCTGGCGCTGCTCGAGCCCGGCGACACTTTCATGGGCCTCGACCTCGCGGCGGGTGGTCACCTGACGCATGGCTCCTCGGTCAACATGTCCGGCAAGTGGTTCAAGGTGGCGCCCTATGGCGTGCGCCGCGAGGACCAGCTGCTCGACTATGACGAGATCCAGAAGATCGCCGAGGAGTCGAAGCCGAAGCTGATCATCGCCGGCGGCACCGCCTATTCGCGCGTCTGGGACTTCAAGCGCTTCCGCGAGATCGCCGATTCGGTCGGCGCCTATCTCATGGTCGACATGGCGCATTTCTCCGGCCTCGTCGCCGGCGGCGTGCATCCCTCGCCGATGCCCTATGCCCATGTCGTCACCTCGACCACGCACAAGTCGCTGCGCGGTCCGCGCGGCGGCCTGATCCTCACCAATGACGAGGCGATCGCCAAGAAGATCAACTCGGCCGTCTTCCCGGGTCTGCAGGGCGGACCGCTGATGCATGTCATCGCCGCCAAAGCCGTCGCCTTCGGCGAAGCGCTCCGTCCCGACTTCAAGCTCTACGCGAAGAACGTCGTCGAAAACGCTCGTGCGCTTGCGGAAACGCTGCGCGCGGCCGGCTTCGACATCGTCTCGGGCGGCACCGATAACCATCTGATGCTGGTCGATCTTCGTCCGAAGGGCCTCAGGGGCAATGTCTCGGAGAAGGCGCTCGTGCGCGCCGGCCTCACCTGCAACAAGAACGGCATTCCCTATGATCCGGAGAAGCCGTTCGTGACCTCGGGCATCCGTCTCGGCACGCCGGCGGCGACGACCCGCGGCTTCGGCATCGCCGAGTTCCAGGAGGTCGGCCGGCTGATCGCCGAGGTACTGGGCGCAGTCGCCCAGTCCGAGGACGGCAGCGCGCCGCTCGTCGAGGCATCGGTGAAGCAGCGCGTGCACGCGCTCACCGACCGCTTCCCGATCTATTCCTGACGAAAGGCCGCCATGCGCTGTCCCTATTGCGGAAGCGACGATACGCAGGTCAAGGATTCGCGTCCGTCCGAGGACAGCAACTCGATTCGCCGCCGCCGGGTCTGCACGACCTGCGGCGGCCGCTTCACGACCTTCGAGCGCGTTCAGCTGCGTGAGCTCATCGTGCTCAAGAAGAGCGGGCGCCGCGTTCCCTTCGATCGCGACAAGCTGATGCGCTCGGTCGAGATCGCGCTCCGCAAGCGCTCGGTCGAGCCGGAGCGGGTCGAGCGCATGATCAACGGCGTCGTCCGCCAGCTGGAAAGCAGCGGCGAGAGCGAAGTCAATTCCGACCAGATCGGCGTGCTGGTCATGGAGGGATTGAAAGGGCTCGACGACGTCGCCTATGTGAGATTCGCCTCCGTCTACCGGAATTTCCGCGAGGCGAAGGATTTCTCGACCGTGCTCAGCGAGCTGGCCTCGCCCGAGCCGGTGGATCTCGATCGGAAATAGGCGCGACGCCGCGGCCCGCGTGCCGCCGTCCGAGGCAGGATGACGGCCGGGGGCAGCATGACCGACGCGGCGCGGCTCACCAGCGATCCCGAGACCGACCGACGGCTGATGGCCGCCGCGCTCAGGCATGGCCGCCGCAACCAGGGCCGCACCCATCCGGCGCCGGCGGTCGGCGCGCTTCTCGTGCGCTTCGATGGCGGCCAGCCTGTCGTCGTCGGCCGCGGCGTGACCTCTTCGGGCGGACTGACACCGGCCAGTGTCGCGGCGCTCACGGAGGCGGGCGATCTCGCGCGCGGCGCCACCTTCTACACGACGTTCGAACCCATGATGCGGCATGGCGACGGCTATTCCGAGACCGACGCGCTTATCGCGGCCGGGATTACGCGGCTGGTCTCGGCGATGGACGATCCCGATCCCCGCCGCACGCGCTCCGGCTATGCACGGCTGCGCGAGGCGGGGATCGACGTCACGGCCGGCGTGCTCGGCGATGAGGCCCGGCGTGCCCATGCGGGCTATGTCAGCGTCGTCCGTGACGGCCGCCCGCATGTCACGCTGAAGCTCGCCGTCTCCGCCGACGGCATGATCGGCCGCAAGAGCGGCGAGCGCATGCTCGTGTCGGGACCCGGGGCTTTCCGCCGGCTGCAGATGCTGAGGATCGAGAGTGACGCCTCGCTGATCGGCATCGAGACGGCGCTGGTCAACGATCCGAGCCTCGTCGTCCGCGTGGCGGGCCTTCGCCATCTCTCGCCGGTCCGCGTCGTGCTCGATGCCGATGCCCGGCTCGATCCGTCGTCGGCGCTCGTCGCCGGCGCCCACGAGGTGCCGCTCTGGCTCTTCGTCGGGCCCGACGCGCCGCCATCGGCCGTCGCGCGGCTGGAAGAGGCGGGCGCGACCGTGCTCACGGTCGGCTCCGGCACCGGCGGCCTCGATATCCGCGCCGTCATGCGCCATCTCGCCGAGCGCGGCATCACGCGGCTGCTGGTCGAAGGCGGCGCCCGCGTCGCGGCGACGGTCGTGGGGCAGGGGCTTGCCGACGAGGTCGTGCTGTTCCGCGCGCCGGTCGTCATCGGCCCCGACGGCGTCCGGGCGCTGGCCGGCGGGGCGCTTTCCGCCATCGAGCGCAGCCCGCGCTATCGCATCGTCGAGGACGCGCCGCTCGGCGAGGACCGCCTGATCCGCTTTGAAAGGACCACCTGACCATGTTCACCGGGATCATCACCGATGTCGGCACCGTGACCGCCGTCGAGCGGCGCAACGACGTCCATCGCATCACCATCGACAGCGCCTATGACCCGGCGACGATCGCCATCGGCGCCTCGATCGCCTGCGCCGGCGTCTGCCTCACGGTGATCTCGCTCGATCCGAAGGCCGAGGGCGGCACGCGCTTCGATGTCGAGGCAGCACCCGAGACGCTGGCGTTGACCGAGGTCGCGCATTGGGATGCCGGCACGCGCATCAATCTCGAGCGATCGCTGAAGCTCGGCGACGAACTCGGCGGCCACATGGTTTCAGGCCATGTCGACGCGCTCGCCACGGTCGTCGCCCGCGAGGATCTCGGCGAGACGACCCGCTTCGTTTTCGAGGTGCCGCATGCCTATGCCCGCTTCATCGCCACCAAGGGCTCGGTCGCGCTGGACGGCACCTCGCTCACCGTCAACTGGGTGGACGGCGACCGTTTCTCGGTGCTGCTGATCCCGCACACCCTCCATGCCGACGTCACGACCTGGGGCGCGCGCAAGGTCGGCGACCGCGTCCATCTCGAAGTCGACCAGATGGCCCGCTACGTCGCCCGCCTCACCGAAGCCGCCTGAGCCCCGCCCTTCTCCCTCCCCCTTGCGGGGAGGGCCGGGGTGGGGGTGGCGCAGGACTGCCGAGGCGGTGGAAGCCGCTTTCGGGAACGGACCGGCTGGCACCGGCGGCGCGCTCTCGTCTCGACCCCCACCCCAGCCCTGCCCGCAAGGGGGAGGGAATCAGGGTACAGCCCGTCCCTGGCGTTCGTCAGTCTGTCGCCAGCGCGGCCAGCCTCCGTCAGAGCTTGACCGGCAGCGGGGTCTCGATGAAGCCGGTCACCTCGTCGGTCGACATCACGTCGGCGAAGATCGTCACCATATTGGTGAGCGAGGCGTTGTGGTCGGCGTCGTTAAGCGCCGAGGTCGCGTCGGAGGTGAAGATCACGCGGTAGTTCAGCTGCATCGCGTCGCGGGCGGTCGACTCGCAGCAGCAATTCGTCACCGTGCCCGAGATGATGAGCGTGTCGATGCCGCGCTCGGCGAGGATCGACTGCAGCGGCGAGGCGCCCGGCGCGAAGCAGGAATAGCGGTTCTTGTCCATGACGATGTCGGCATCGGTCACCTCGATGCCGGCATAGAGCTCGCGGCCATGGGTGCCGGGGCGGAGGATCGCCTTCACATTGTCGGACCGGCGCTTGTCGCAGAAATAGCCGAGCCAGATAGTCCAGCGCTCCTCGACATCGGCGTCGAGCGACATGCGCGTGAAGATGTTGAGCCCGCCTTTGGCGCGCATCGCGGCGGAGATGCGGTTGATGTTGTCGACCGTGTCGCGCGAAAGCGGCACTTCGAGCTCGGCGCCCTCCTCGAGGAAGGCGTTCTGCATGTCGATCACGAGATGCGCGGTTCGGGCCGGGTCGATATCCGAGAAGACGTGATCGACGCCGCGCCATTGGCGGACGGTCTGGAGCGCGTGGTCGATATTGACGATATGGGGCATCGCGGATTCTCTCGTCTTGGGGCCGCCGAGTGTCGGAAGGGGAGGCCGCTGCCGCAAGCCTCATCATCGGGCGCGCGGAGGCCAGTCCTTGGGCAGCGCGCGGACCAGACATCGTCAGTGCTGTCCCGTCGATCAGGCAGGCGGGCGCGGCATGGCGCCCATGCGTGCTTTTCGCTTTACAGTCCGGGGGGCGCATGGTTCACCTGCCGCCCGATCCCGACCCCAGCAAGGCCATTTCCGACATGAGCGACGCTGCCCCCAATCTCCTCGTCATCGAGGCCCGCTTCTACGAGGATATCGCCGACGCGCTCTTCGAGGGTGCGAGCCAGGCCCTCACCAAGGCCGGCGCCACGTTCGAGCGCGTTTCCGTTCCGGGCGTCCTCGAAATTCCCGCCGCGCTCTCGATGGCGCTCGCCGCCATGGAAGACGGCGAGGCCGATTATGACGGCTTCGTCGTGCTCGGCACGGTGATCCGCGGCGAGACCACGCATTACGACATCGTCGCCAACGAATCCGCCCGCGCGATCATGGACATGGCGGTGATCGAGGCGCTCGCCATCGGCAACGGCATCCTGACCGTCGAGAACGACGACCAGGCCTGGGCGCGCGCCAAGGTGACCGACAAGAACAAGGGCGGCGCCGCGGCCGAAGCGGCGCTGGCGATGATCGCGCTCCGCAAGAAATTCGGGCTCTGACATGCCGCCAGCCGACAAGGCGCCTGCCTCGGGGCCGGTTCCCCGCATGTTCCGGCCCGCCAACCAGCGAGGCGTCGCGCGCCTCGCCGCGGTGCAGGCGCTCTACCAGATGGATGTCGGCGGCGCCTCGCTCACCGAGGTCGTCGCCGAATTCGAGAATTTCCGGCTCGGCAAGGAGCTCGACGGCGAGCAGTATCGCGACGCCGACGCCGCCTTCTTCCGCGACGTGATCGCCGGTGTCGTGCGCGAGCAGCGCAATCTCGACCCGGCCATCCACACCTCGCTTTCGGCCGATTGGCCGCTGTCGCGCATCGATGTGACGCTGCGCGCGATCCTGCGCTGCGGCGCCTATGAGCTGGCCGGGCGCAAGGATGTGCCGGGCAAGGTCGTGATCACCGAATATGTCGATATCGCGCGCGCCTTCTTCGGCGATGGCGACGAGTTGCGGCTGGTGAATGCCGTGCTCGACACCACAGCGCGCCGCCTGCGGCCGGGCGAATTCGAAGGCGACAGCCGGGGCCGAAATGGCTGAGGACGCGGCGCGGCCGGGCGAGTTCGATCTGATCGCCCGCTACCTGCGACCGCTGGCGGATGATCCCGCCGCGCTCAACCTCACCGACGACGCGGCGGCCTTCGTGCCGCCGCCCGGTCAAAGCCTCGTGCTTACCAAAGACATGGTGGCAGCCGGCGTCCACTTCTTCCCCGACGACCCTGCCGTCTCGATCGCGCGCAAGGCGCTTCGCGTCAATCTCTCCGACCTCGCGGCCAAGGGCGCGCGACCGCTCGGCTATCTGCTCGGCCTCGCGCTGCCCGCCGACTGGACGCCGGAGTGGATGGCCGATTTCGCGGCCGGGCTCGCGGGTGACCAAGCGGCCTATGGCATCGCGCTGCTCGGCGGCGACACCGTGAAGGCCGCCGGCGGCCTCACCCTCTCGATCACCGCCATCGGCGCGGTGCCCGACGGCGGCATGGCGCGCCGCGCGGGCGCGAAGCCAGGCGACGCGATCTATGTCAGCGGCACGATCGGCGACGCGGCGCTCGGGCTCCGCCTTCGCCTCGGCACGCTCGACGGCACGTCAGCCGGGGAGGGGACGGCTCATCTCCTCGACCGCTATCTCCATCCGCAGCCGCGCCTGGCATTGGCGGAGGCGGTGCGGCTGCATGCCCATGCCGCGCTCGACGTCTCGGACGGGCTGGTCGGCGATCTCGGCCATATGCTGAAGGCCTCCGGCGTCGGCGCGCGGCTCGAGGCGGCGCTGGTGCCGCTCTCCGATGCGGCGCGCGCGCTCGCCGGCTCCGATCCCTCGGCGCTCGTCAGCATCCTCTCCGGCGGCGACGACTACGAGATCCTCGCCGCCGTGCCGCCTGACCGCGCCACAGCCTTCGAGGCGGAAGCCAAGGCGGTCGGTGTTCCCGTCACGCGCATCGGCACCATCCTCGCCGAGCCGGGCGCGCCGCAGGTGGTCGACGGCGAGGGGCGGATGATCCAACTCGCGAGGGCGTCGCATGACCATTTCTGAGCCGCTGGAAGGCCCGGCGCTCGACGCCGCGGTGAAGCGCAACGCCATCGTGCTGACGGCCGCCACCGCCTTCGGCGGCTCGATGATGCCGATCGCGGTCGCCTTTGGCGGCCTCGCCGGTGTCTATCTGCTCGGTCCCGACAAGTCGCTCGCGACCGTCCCGGTGACGGCGCTGACGCTCGGCTCGGCGCTCGCGACGATCCCCGCCGCGATCCTGATGGCGCGCATCGGCAGGCGGGCTGGCCTCGTCATCGGCGCGCTTCCCGGCATTCTGGGCGGCGTGCTCACTGCGCTCGCCATCGTCGCCGGCTCGTTCTGGCTGTTCGCCGCCGCTTCGATCCTGATCGGCGCTTCCGCCGCCTTCAGCCAGCAATATCGCTTCGCCGCGGTCGATGCCGGCACCGAGACGGCGCGGAGCCGCGCGCTCGGCCTCGTGATGGCGGGCGGCATCCTCGCCGCCATCATCGGACCGCAGGCCGCCATCCTTACCCGCGATCTCTTCAGCCCCATTCCCTTCGCCGGCGCCTATGCCGCCATCGCCGGCCTCGCGGCCGTCGGGGCGCTGATCGTCAGCGGGGTGCGCGATCTCGTGCCGCCGCGTCCGCGCGGCAGCAGCCATGATCGGGGGCGGCCGCTTCTGGTGATCATGCGCCAGCCGCGCTTCATCGCCGCCGTGCTCTGCGGCATGGCCTCCTATGCCATGATGAGCCTCGTGATGACCGCGGCGCCGATCGCCATGGTCGGTTGCGGGCTGACGCAGAACGACGCCGCACTCGGCATCCAGTGGCACGTGCTGGCGATGTTCGCGCCGAGCTATTTTACCGGCCGCCTCATCGAGAAGTTCGGCAAGAACGCGATCGTCATCGCCGGCCTGCTCATCCTCTGCGCCTGTTCGGTCGTGGCCATCGCGGGCCTGACGCTGGCGCATTTCTGGATCGCGCTCGTCCTGCTCGGCATCGGCTGGAATTTCGGCTTCGTCGGCGCGACGGCGATGCTGACCGAGACCTATCGGCCCGAGGAGCGCGGCCGCGTGCAGGGCCTCAACGACTTCCTCATTTTCGCGATGTCGGCGCTGGCGTCCTTCTTTGCCGGCGTGCTGATCGGCGGTCCGGGATGGATCGCGGTGAACAGTATCGTCTTCCCCACGGTTGCGCTCGCGCTCGGTGCGCTGGCGCTCGCCTCGCTCGCCCGCGGGACAATCGCTCGGCCTTCCCCTTGACCGCCGCCCAAACCCGTTCTCAACTCTGAGTCCGCCGGGAAAGAGACGGGAGGAACGGTGCTCTTCCCCGGCATTCGAAGCCGGCCCGGCGCGCCTGCGCCGGCACCAGTTCAAGCCGGACAGGGAGGGAAGAGGACGTGATTTATCTGATCATACTCTGTGCGCTCGTGGCATTGGCCTACGGCGCATGGGCGACACAGTCCGTGCTCGCCGCCGACGCCGGCTCGGCGCGCATGCAGGAGATTGCCGCCGCGATCCGCGAGGGCGCCAGCGCCTATCTGCGCCGCCAGTACATCACCATCGCCGTCGTCGGCGTGGTCATCTTCGTCATCGTCGCCCTCCTGCTGTCGCTGACGGTCGCGATCGGCTTTGCCATCGGCGCGATCCTGTCGGCTATCGCCGGCTTCGTCGGCATGAACGTCTCGGTGCGCGCCAATGTGCGCACGGCCCAGGCGGCGACCAAGAGCCTCGCCGACGGCCTCGAGATCGCGTTCAAGTCGGGCGCCATCACCGGCATGCTGGTGGCCGGCCTCGCGCTGCTCGGCGTCTCGGTCTACTACCTCGTGCTCACCGGCTTTGCCGGCTATCAGCCGGGCGACCGCACCGTGATCGATGCGCTCGTCGCGCTCGGCTTCGGCGCCTCGCTGATCTCGATCTTCGCCCGCCTCGGCGGCGGCATCTTCACCACGGGCGCCGATGTCGGCGGCGATCTCGTCGGCAAGGTCGAGGCCGGGATTCCGGAGGACGATCCACGCAATCCGGCAACGATCGCCGACAATGTCGGCGACAATGTCGGCGACTGCGCCGGCATGGCGGCCGACCTGTTCGAGACCTATGCCGTGACGCTGGTGGCGACCATGGTGCTGGCGGCCATCTTCTTCGCCGGCTCGCCGATGCTGTCCAGCATCATCCTGCTGCCGATGGGCATCGGCGCCGTCTGCATCCTGACCTCGATTGCCGGCACCTTCTTCGTCAAGCTCGGGCCGAGCCAGTCGATCATGGGCGCGCTCTACAAGGGCTTCATCGCCTCGGCGCTGTTCTCGGTCGTCGGCCTCGCGGTGGCGACGACGCTCTTTACCGGCTGGGGCGACCTGACGACCGTCTCCGGCGCCATGATCAACGGCACCAACCTCTTCTTCTGCGGCCTTGTCGGCCTCGCGGTGACCGGCCTCATCGTCTGGATCACCGAATATTACACCGGCATCGGCTATCGCCCGGTGCGCTCCATCAGCCAGGCCTCGGTCACCGGCCACGGCACGAACGTCATTCAGGGCCTCGCCGTCTCGCTGGAGGCGACCGCGCTGCCGACGATCGTCATCGTCGCCGGCATCATCGTCACCTATGCGCTGGCCGGCCTCTTCGGCACCGCCGTCGCGGTGTCGACCATGCTCGGCCTTGCCGGCATGGTGGTGGCGCTCGACGCCTTCGGGCCGGTCACCGACAATGCCGGTGGCATCGCCGAGATGTCGGGCCTGCCCAAGGAAGTGCGCAAGTCGACCGACGCGCTCGACGCGGTCGGCAACACGACCAAGGCGGTCACCAAGGGTTATGCGATCGGCTCGGCCGGTCTCGGCGCCCTGGTGCTGTTCGCCGCCTACAATTACGACCTCTCCTACTTCATCGCCGAGGCGAACAAGGAGGGGGCGACAGCCTTCCAGTATTTCAAGGGTGTCGTTCCCGACTTCACGCTCTCCAACCCCTATGTCGTGGTCGGTCTGCTGCTCGGCGGCCTGATCCCCTACATCTTCGGCGGCATCACCATGACCGCCGTCGGCCGGGCGGCGGGCGCCATCGTCGAGGAAGTGCGGCGGCAGTTCCGCGAGAAGCCGGGCATCATGGCCGGCACAGACAAGCCCGACTATGGCAAGGCGGTGGACATTCTCACCAAGGCGGCGATCCGCGAAATGGTGATCCCCTCGCTGCTGCCCGTGCTGGCGCCGATCGTCGTCTACTTCATCATCCTCGCCATCGCGGGGAAGAGCGAAGCCTTCTCGGCCGTCGGCGCCATGCTGCTCGGCGTCATCGTTACCGGTCTCTTCGTCGCCATCTCGATGACGTCCGGCGGAGGCGCCTGGGACAATGCCAAGAAGTCGTTCGAGGACGGCTTCACCGATGCCTCGGGCCAGACCCACTACAAGGGCTCCGACGCGCACAAGGCTTCGGTCACGGGCGACACCGTCGGCGATCCCTACAAGGACACCGCCGGCCCGGCCGTGAACCCGGCGATCAAGATCACCAACATCGTGGCGCTGCTGCTGCTCGCGGTGCTCGCCCATCATTAAGTGCGAGGCCCCGCCCTCAATGAGGGCGGGGCTCTTCCATTTGGTCGAGCTATGGCTAGCGAAGTAGGTTCAATTAACAGAAATGGCCAGATTCTCGTCGCCAAACTTGATCGGCGAGGAAATCATCCATTTGCCAAGCTTTGGCTTCTGCGTTGCAGCGACGAAGGCTGCGGTCTCGAATACGAGGCCAACAGCTGCGATTTTCATATTCGCAAATGTCCCAACGCGGGCGGTAAGCCATCGTCGATGTGACGACCAATGAATTCGCCCGCCCGGCGGCAGCCGGGCGGGCATTTTGCTCAAGATGTGCTCCGGCTTGGCCGTGCGACGCGGGCTCAGCCGCCGAACGGGTTGCTGGCGCCGACGCCGAGGGCGCCGGTGAGCACCTGCTCGAGGAAGGCCTGGTCCTTGCCGCCAGTCGGCGTCGTCTGCGTGATGAACTCGAAGACGTGGCCGTCCTTGAGGCCGTAGTCGGCGACGCGCTCGACGACGTGATTCTTGTCGAAATAGACGGCGAGGACGCGCTGGTCGATGATCTTCGGGTTCTGGAATTCCATCTTTTTGAAGCGGGTCTGCGAGATGTAGTACCAGACCTCGCCGCCGAACTCGTTGGTGGTGGACGGCGTGCCGAGCACGATGCGCACTTGGTCCTGGCTGGCGCCGACCGGGATCTGCTCGAGGCCGTTCGCGGGCATCACGAAGCCCGAATGGTAGGTCTCGTTGGCGCCGTTCAAAATATTGGTGCTCTTGCAGCCGGCCAATCCACCGGCGGCGGCGAGCGCGACCAGCACGACCCCGACACGGCCGGCCGGGCCGATGGCAAACCGCTGATCCGTCACGCCAAACCGCATGCTGCTCTCCTGAACCCTCATCGACTTCCCGTCATCCGCGCCTGTCGGACCTCTCGGCATCCGCCAGCCCCAGTCAGTCCGCACCCGGTCCGCCCCCACGAACGGGTTGGCAATCTCCCTAGCCTGCGCTAGGGCTCGTGACAATGAGCACCGCCGCCGCGAAGGCTTCCGACGCCCGCCACGTTCCGGCGCCTTTGCCGGCCCCCCACCGGCACCCAGCGGATGGCAGAACGCAAAACGACCGCCGGGGGCCCGAAACCCACCCCG